>JAYOFM010000103.1:2054-13831 GCA_038117225.1 Rhodospirillales bacterium | reverse complement strand
CCGGCATTTTTGGCGGCCTGCAATCGCTGCACACCGATGCCTATGACGAGGTATTGTCGACGCCGACCCGGGGCGCCGCCGAGATTGCCATCGCGACGCAGAATATCCTTCGCGAGGAAGCACACCTGGATGACGTCATCGACCCGTTGGGCGGTTCACACTATGTCGAGGCGCTGACCGACGATATGGAAGCCAAGATCGTCGAGGTCATGGACATCGTCGAGAATGCGGGCGGCATGTTCAAGGCGGTGTCCAATGGCCTGGTCCAACAAATGATCGGCGAGTCGGCTATGTCGTTCCAACAGCGGGTGGAAAGCGGCGACCAAATCATTGTCGGCGTCAATGCCTATCACGGCAGCGATGCGGGAAGCACCCCGGTGCGCCCGCTGGAGCGGCCCGACCCGGAGCTCATCCAGCGCCAGATCGAGGGGCTTGCCCGGTTCAAGCGGGAGCGGTCCGAAGATCGGGTGCGCGCCGCTATCGATGCCCTGGCGCGCGCGGCGGAAAACACCGAGACCAACGTCTTCGCCGAAGTGGTGGCGGCGACAGAGGCCGGCGTGACCCACGGTGAAATTTGTGCCTGCCTGCGCCGCGAGTTCGGCATGGGCGAACCGTTGATTGCCGCGTGACCGCATCTTCTGAGGTTCGACAGCCCGCGAGTGCCGCGGACCTGAGTGCGCTGCTTGCCGCTGATCCCGTGGCGGCGGGGCTGGGTATTCGGTTCGTCGAGGGTGAGGTTGGCCGGGTCGTGTTGGAGATGACCATATCCGATGCCCAATGCAATTTTCTCGGCGGCGGCCACGGCGGTGTGGTTTTCACCTTCGCCGACATGGCGTTCGGCCTGGCGTCGAATGCACGGGGCATAATCGCGGTGGGGATCGACGCTCACATCGCGTACGCTCGTGGCGTGGCGCCGGGGGATTGTTTGCGAGCGACCGCTACCGAAATCTCACGCACCAACCGTCTCGGTGTTTATCGCGTCGATGTGGAACGCGGCGACGAGCATATCGCGACATTTACCGGAACGGTCTTCGTGACCGGCCGCGCGTTGGCTTCGAAGCCCGGAACGGACTGATCGATTTATCGGGCGTCAACTTCCGTAACGATCACCGAACACGAACGCCTCGGTCTCGCGAATGCTCTCCTCAAGCGACGCCTTCACGGCGGCAAACAGGTCGCGGATCGAGACCATGGCGACGCATTTGCCATCCTCTACGACTGGCAGATGCCGGTAGTTCCGCGTCTGCATCAGTTCAAGCGCGTCTCCCGCGCGATCATCGGGCGCCAGAGTGTCGGGGGTCGCGGTCATAACGTCGCCGACCTTGGTTGTCGTCGCGTCTATTCCCACCGCAACCACGCGCTGGGTAATATCCCGTTCCGTGATGATGCCGATTAGCTTGCCGTCTGCATCGTTGACAACGACAGCGGCAATGTGTTTGTCCGCCATCAATTTGGCTGCGTCCGACGCGGATTGGTCGCGAGTGACTGCCGCGACGTTCTGCGGTTTGACGATACCCGGTAAAATTTTGCGTTGCATGTACCCGCCTCCAGGACTTGCCAAGACGGGAGAATTCCCGCGGCAATTCCCTTCCCATGAATTCTACGGCAGCCCACCGGGTCGGGGGCAAGCGTTAATTGCATGGAAGCGGATTTTACCGACTTAACCGCATGGTCCTTGACCATCCGGCATGAGCGGTTCGCCGTCCGCCGGCGGGGTCACGCGAATACGGGTGATCTGGTGGCGCTGGCGGTCCAGGACATCAAATCTGAAGCCATGGAACATGAAGCATTGGCCGACTTCCGGGATGCGACGGGACTCATGCAACAGCAGTCCGGCAACTGTCGATGCCTCGTCGCCGGGGAGACCCCAATCGTACTCCCGGTTAAGATCGCGGATTGTCGCGGTACCGTCGACCTCGAAACTGCCGTCGGCTTGCGTCAGGACGCCATCTACGGCGATGTCGTGCTCGTCGTCTATATCGCCGACGATTTCCTCAAGAATATCCTCGAGCGTGACCACGCCCATCAATGAGCCGTATTCGTCAACCACCAGGGCAAAATGCTCCCGGCGTTCACGGAAGGCATGCAGTTGGTCAAGAAGACTGGTCTGCTCGGGAATAAACCACGGCGCATTGGCGATGGTCGTGATATCCAGGGTCCCAATATCGCCTTCGCGGCCGCGAATTTCACGCAACAGGGCTTTCGCATGGATGACGCCGACGATGTTGTCCGGGTCATCTTTCCACAAGGGAAGGCGGGTGTAGGGGCTTTGCAAGACCTGCTCGACAATTTCCGCCGCCGGCAGCGACGCATCCACGGTAACGACGTTCTTCCGATGCATCATGATTTCATAGACGGGGACCTCGTCGAGATCGAGAATGCCGCGAAGCATCGCGCGCTCATGGCGAATGGCATCCTCGTCGCCTTCGTGCAGTTCGATGGCGCCACGCAGTTCCGCCTCGGCGGCATCCGTTTCGGTCGTGGTGGCGATACCTGCAATACGGAACAGACCGCCAATCAGATAATTGATGGCGAGAGTGATTGGCCCAAAGACGGCGACGATGATCCGGATGATGGGGGCCACGGCCACGGCCATCGCATTGGCGTTCCGGATCGCATAGGTCTTCGGCATGATCTCCGAAAACACCAGTACCAATAATGTCATGGCGATCGTGGCGTAGGCGACTCCGGCCTTGCCGACGAGCGCAATCAACGCGCTGGTCGCCAACGCCGACGCCAGGATATTGACCAGATTATTACCGAGCAATATTGCACCGATCAGACGTTCCTTGTCGTCGCGTAGTTTATTGACCAGTGCGGCCCGGTGATCGCCGTCCAGTTCCGCTTGGTGCATTTGTGCTCGCGAGGCGGCGGTCAACGCGGTTTCGGAACCGGAGAAGAATGCCGACAAAATCAGTAAAACGGCGATAATTCCTATGGAAGTCAACATGAGGCAACTCTATCGGTCGGATGTGAGAAGGGAGATAGGGCGACGTGGTCAGGGCGTGGCGAGGTATCGGCCTAGAACGGTTTGTGCGCAGGTAACATCCACGTTGTCGGCGATGAACGCCTTGCCGATACCCTTGGCGAGGATGAAGGTGATGTGGCCATCGACGACCTTTTTGTCCAGTGTCATGTGGTCAAGAAGAAGATCAGCCGACCACGACGCATCCGCCAATGTTGAAAGATCCGTCGGCAGGCCGACCGACGCCAAATGTTGCCGTGTGCGCTCCCGGTCGGTCGCGGGGCAGAGGCCTAACTCCACGGAAAGATCGAGGGCCATGAGCATGCCGAGCGCCACCGCTTCGCCGTGTAGCAGTCGTTCGCCAAATCCGGTCTGACGTTCCAGCGCGTGGCCGAACGTATGGCCGAGGTTAAGCAAGGCGCGCCGTCCAACCTCGCGCTCGTCGTCCGCGACGACACGTGCCTTGTTCTGGCAACTGGTCAGTACCGCGTACCGCCGCGCCGCGTCATCCCCGGCAAGAAGGGCGGGGCCATTGGCGTCGAGCCAGTCAAAGAAAGGCGCGTCGTCGATGATGCCGTACTTTACGACCTCGGCATATCCGGCGCGGATTTCGCGTGGCGACAGGGTATCGAGTGCTCCCGTATCGGCGAGCACGAGGCGCGGTTGATGGAAGGCACCAATGAGGTTCTTGCCCTGCGGCGCGTTAATACCGGTCTTACCGCCAACCGAGCTGTCCACCTGCGCCAGCAGCGTGGTCGGAATTTGTATGAATGCGAGCCCGCGCAATGTCACGGCGGCGGCGAATCCCGTGATATCACCCACCACGCCGCCGCCGAGTGCGACCAAAGTGGTCCGCCGGTCGACCTTCAATTCCAGGATTTGTTCGAGCAGGTTCGTGAAATGGCTGAAATCCTTGGTCTGTTCGCCAGCCGGCAGAACGATCGTTTGGTGGCTGATCGTGGCGGCATCCAGGGATTGCTGAAGCGGCGCCAGCCAATGCGTTGCGACGGTTTCGTCGGTGACGATGACGACACGCGGACGCGCGATGACGCCCGCAATGTGTTCTCCGGCGGTGGTAATGAGGCCGCTCCCGATCAGGATGTCATAACCGCGTTCACCGAGATCCACGGCGAGCCGCGCTGTTTCGTTTTTCTGAACCGGTTCGATCTTGTTCATCGACCGCTGTCCTCTGTTGACGCATGCGTATTTGTTAACTGTTCGAGGCGGCGAACCGCCTCGTCGACGGTGTTTTCGATGTTTTCCGTGCCAGTGTCGACGACAATGTCCGCTTCCGCGTACACGGGATATCGCACCGCAATTAACCGTTCCAGCACTTCGCGCGGGTCCTCGGTGTTGAGCAGCGGGCGGTCGTCTCGTCGCGCCGTCCGTTCGGTTAAGATGTCCAATTCCGCGCGCAGCCATATGGATAAGCCGCTTTCGCGAATTCGCTGACGGGTGTCCGCGTCCATAAATGCGCCACCACCAGTCGCCAGAACCATCGGTGCCTCACCCAACAGGCGCGTGATAACCCGTTGCTCGACATCGCGAAACGCGGGCTCGCCATAAATCTCGAAAATGTCGGCGATGGTCAGGCCAGCCGCCGCCTCGATCTCCTCGTCGGCGTCGCGAAATGGCAAGCCAAGCCGGCTCGCCAGCCGCCGGCCAACGCTGGATTTACCGGATCCCATGAGGCCGACCAAGACGATGGTCCGGAGCGGCGATGGTGTCGATTCGTTCGTCATCGGGTCTTCCGCATTGCGGTCCGCCGGCGCGACGGGGAAGCGCGACACCCAGCTTGCACCATATGGGCGCCGTTTCGGCGGCGCGACATTGAACGGCTGCGCGCCAACCGATAGACTGCCCGCAAGTTGCCACAGTCCGGGCGTAGCTTCAACGATACCGGTCATGCTGATGACAAAAGCCTTACAGTCCGCCGAACATGGCGAATATGGAAGCCAGCCTGGACAATGAAAAAACTGCCTCAGATTGTGCTAATGCTCCTGCTCCTGGCGATCGCCGGTGGCGGTGTATTTCTGGCTACGTGGGATATTCCGGCGCCGACGTCCCACGTGGAAAAGAAACTGCCCGATGATCGCTTTCCGCGATAGGCCTCTGCACGTCGCGATGACCAGATCCTCCGTGATGGCGGTGGGAGCGGTGCTGTTGTTTGCGTCGACGGCCGTCGTCGTATCGGTTACGAGCGCGGCACTGGCACAGGACGGTCCGCGGCGCCTTATGCCGGTACAGCGGGCGCCGGCGGCAACCGAGCCGCCTGCCGCCCAACCCGGTTTGACGGCACCGCGCCCCTCGACGCGGGCACTGGGGCGAAGTGGCGTGCAGGTCGACACGCTGGCGCGGATCGATCCCGATAGTGTCGGTACCTTGTCCGCCAGCGATGGGGGATTGGGCCACGTTATGTGGCGGGGCACCCCCCGTTCCGTGGCCGAGGCCTTGATCGACGCCTTGCCGGACATGCCGAATTCACCGGTCCTGTATGATCTGATGCGGCGCTTGTTATTGAGCCGCGCGGCGGTTCCAGAGGGTGAAGCCGCTGGGGAATTGCTGGTTGTCCGCCGGGCACGCAAACTGGCGGCGATGGGCGACATTGACGCGCTGATGGCGTTGATCGAGGCAACGCAAGGCCGTGAGCGTCCACAGCAGCTAGCGCGTCTTGAGGCGGAGGTGCGGCTGGCCCGCTACGAGCTGCCGTTGGCCTGTAAATTGGCCGGTACGGAAATCGAACGCGACGATGATCCCTATTGGAACAAGTTGTTCGTTTTTTGCCAGGCACTGGCGGGCGACACGAAGAAGGCGACCCTCGGCCTTGCATTGCTGCGCGAGATGATGGCCCCCGACGCAACGTACGAGATACTTTTGGACGCTGTACTCAATGGCGCACCGGCGAAGTTGGATGGCCTACCACGGCCGAACCTTCTGCACGTGGCGATGGCGCGCGTGACCAAGACGGACATTCCGCCCGATGCACTGGAGGGCGCTGGGCCAGCGGAACTCGCGGCAATCGCGGCGGCTAAGCGGCTTCCTCTCGAATTGAGGATCGATGCCGCGGAACGGGCTGTCGCCAGTGGCGCCATCTCGGCGGATATCGTCGACCGGCTGTACGGCCAGCTCAAGTTTACCGACGCGGAACTGGCGAATCCCCTGAAAACCGCTGAAGGGGCCGCTGATTCCATGCGCAGTCGCGCGTTGTTGTACCTGACGGCCTTCAAGGCACGTATCCCGGTCCTTCGGGCGGAGGTCATCGCACAGGCATTGGACGTCGGCCGGCAAGCGGATCGTTATGAGGCCACGGCACGAACCTTTGGACCGGTGCTGACGGCCGTCACTCCATCTCAGGAACTCATATGGTTTGCGCCGCGCGCCGTGCGCGCACATCTGGTTGCCGGTGGCGCGGACGCGGCCCGTCGTTGGTATACGTTGCTGCGGCGCAGCGCCACGCGCCAGGCGGAGGCACTGACCGCCGTATCCCGTTTGGCGCCCTCCGTCGCCGTGGCGATTGGCGAGGACGATGGCGCCGGTCCCGATTCGTTGGTCCGTTGGTGGCTGGAAGCACGCAGTGACCCGGCGGCGTCTGGCGCCGCGACCTATCTTGCAGCCATTTATATGGCGTTGGGCCTCCCCGTGCCGAAGGATTTCTTGGAGAGCCTCCCGGCCCAGGCGTCCACCGGCGGCACGGCGCCGATGCCGCCAACGGCATTATGGTTCCGTCTGTTAAATTTAATCGATGACTTGCGGCACGACCGGGATCGGTCGGGCGCCAGCGCCTCGGCCGGGATGGCGCACCAGCCCTTCAAGATCGCCGACGCTGGCGCGAGGGATGCTGGCGTGGTGTCGATCCGCGATTCCATCGGCGTCACGGTTGCCGCGCCCGTCGCCATGGCCGACGACGTCAAGGGGCATCGCCGGGCCGAGGCCGTGGCCCTGGTTTTGATGGTGTTCTCCAACCACGGACCTGGCGGGGTGCATCCCGCAGCCTTGCACAATGCGCTCTTGGCCTTGCGCGCGGTGGGGTTGGATGGCGCCGCTCGCGCTGTCGCCCTTGAGGCGGTGCTCGGCCACGGTCTTTAGACGATGTCACGACATGTCGATGCATTCCTGGAGATGTTGACCGTCGAACGAGGATCCGCCGTCAACACCGTTGAGGCTTATCGACGTGACTTGCAGGACTTCACCGGCTTCGTTCGACGTCGCCACCGGGAACCGGAAGACGCGACCACGACGCAGGTTCGCGCCTATTTGAAACAGCTTTCGGAATCCGGCATGGCGCCGCGCACGGCATCGCGCCGATTATCGGCGCTACGCCAGTTCTTCCGGTTTCTTTACGGCGAAAACATTCGTGGCGATGATCCGACACGCGGCGTCGATGGACCACGCGCCGGCCGTACCCTGCCAAAATATCTGAATGAGGCCGACGTCGAAATTTTGCTGACCACCGCGCAAACTCTTGGCGGTGTCGATGGATTGCGGTTGGAAGCCTTGATGGAAATTCTCTACGCAACCGGATTGCGCGTGTCGGAACTCGTCGGATTGCCATTATCGGCGATTTCGCGCGACGGCCTCATGCTGACGGTGCGTGGCAAGGGAGGCAAGGAACGTTTGGTACCGCTCAGCGAGCCAGCCCAGGACGCTTTGGCGCGTTATCTGGAGGTTCGACAGCACTTTGTACGGAAGGCGGGTCGCGCGGCGGCGGAACGGTACATATTCGCATCACGTGGCCAGGATGGATTTCTGACGCGGGTGCGCTTTTCCCAGATGCTGAAGGACTTGGCACGCGCCGCGGGTATCGATCCAAGGCGGGTTTCGCCGCATGTGCTCCGGCATTCATTCGCTAGTCATTTGCTTGCGCATGGCGCTGATCTGCGCGCCTTGCAGCAGATGCTGGGCCACTCCGATATCGCGACGACGCAAATTTATACCCACGTGCTGGATGAACGTCTGAAGGCGCTGGTCAGCCAAGCGCATCCGCTGGCGATGGTGGAGGATACTTAGTCCGCGTCGTCTTCTTCGCCAAGGCGCCGGGCAAGCCAGCTCGCCGAGCGCAATAGCCGCGCGTCGTCTCCACGCGGCCCGACCAATTGAATCCCGACGGGCATGCCGTTTTCGCCTTCCATTAACGGCACGCTGACCGCGGGCACGCCGAGATAGGTCCAGGTCGTGCAGAAGATGGGATCGCCCGTCGCCTCAAGTCCGAGGGGCGCCTCGCCACACGCCGACGGCGTCAAAATGGCATCGAATTCATCGCAGAGGTTACCAACCCAGTCCCGCAACGGGGTAATGTGATCGACCGCGTCATTGTAATCGACGGCGCTGACCGATTTTCCGTCATTGATCATACCGCGAAGAATTTCACTGATCTTGTCCTCGCCGCGCGCCGTGTATCCGGACAGAAAGCGGGCAAGATCGGCGCACATGATGTTGCGGAGGTTTCCAACGGCCGCGTCGAACTCAGGCGGCGTCGCCACCTCCTCGCACTGATTGCCGAGAAAATCGCGGAGTTCCTCGAACGCCGCTTGTGTCGCCGCGTCGGCCTTATCCCAGACTGGAGTCTTTACGAATGCATAGCGGGGAGGGATCGGCGGTTCCTGAAGGCATGTCTCGGTTAATCGCGGAGACGCGGCGGGGTGTGTATCCGGATCGGACGGATCGAATCCAATCAGGCTGTCAGCGATCAGGGCGGCATCCTCGATGGAGCGGGCGAAAACCCCCACATGGTCGAGAACCCGCGAAAGGGCAAGCGCGCCGGCGCGTGAAATTCGGCCATGTGATGGCTTGAAGCCGACGACACCGCAGAAAGAGGCGGGTCGGATCACCGAACCATTGGTCTGCGACCCAATCGCCAACGGTACCATGCCGGCGGCCACGGCGGCGGCGGATCCACTGGAAGAGCCGCCTGGCGTTCGCATCGGATGATGCGGATTATGGGTTTTTCCGGGGGAATAGACGGCCATTTCGGTGGTTACGGTCTTGCCCATGATCACCGCGCCGGCGGCGATCAATCGGCTGACGGCAGTGCAATCCTTGAGTGGTTCACGGCCGGCGTCGAGGACGGTCCCGTTTTCTGTCGGTAGATCCTTGGTGTCGAAGATATCCTTAATGCCGACCGGAATGCCGTGCAGCGGGCCGCAAGGCAGGCCGGCAGCGCGCAGAGCGTCTCGGTGTTCCGCCTGCTTGCGCGCGAACGCTGGGTCCAGGTGCGCCCAGGCGCCGACTTGATCCTCGCGTTCGTCAATTCTGGCAAGGCAGGCGTCGATCAATTCAATGGATGATGCTTCTCCATCCCGAATCATCCGCGCCAGCTGCGCGGCGCCCATATCCGCCAATTCCATTATGTCGACCTTCCGTACGGTGTTGGCGGTAAATCAGTCAGAAGGTTTCTTGCGGATGCAGGTGTTCCAACAATCATAGATTACCAGGACCAATATCGACCCGCTGATGATCCAGAAGGGCAAGCCGCCCCAGAACCCAGCAAACCCCTGGGAGATACTCGCCGCAAGGCCAAGTACGAAGCCAGAGACCAGAAAGGTACCGATCAATCCGCCTATTTTTTCAGCCATGTTAACCCTCTTTCGGTGTCCGGTTCATGCATCACGGAACGTATTTTCCGAACAGATAGTCGGGCAGCCACAATGCGATGCCCGGGTACTGATACATCATCACCATAACGAATATCACGATGCCCAGGTAGGGCATGATGCCCCGGAATATCTGGGTCAATTCGATCGCTCTACCCAATACCCCCTTCAAATAGTAGGCCGACATGGCCATGGGCGGCGTCAGGAATGACGTCTGCAGGTTGAGTGCCACCAGCATGGCGAAGAAGTAGGGGTTGACCCCGAACGTCGGCAGCATCGGAAGGAAGATGGGAACAAAGATGATCAGAATTTCCGACCACTCCAACGGCCAGCCCAGCAGAAAGATAATCACCTGCACCAGAATCAGGAACTGCCACGGCGAAAGATTGAAGCCGAGAATGAAGTGCTCGATAATTTCGTGCCCGCCGAGGTAGGAAAATACCGACGCGAATGTCCACGAACCGACGAACAACCAGCAGACCATGGCCGTCGCCTTCGCCGTGAGATACACGGATTCCTTGAGCATTTCCCAATTGAGCGAGCGATAGATCGCGGCCAGTACAATCGCGCCCAAGGCGCCCATGGCCGCCGCTTCCGCCGGTGTCGCCAACCCACCGAGAATGGACCCGAGCACCAGCATGATCAGTGCGGTCAACGGGACGAACGACGTCAACAGTTGGAGGTAGACGACGCTTCGCGGCGGAACATCTTCTTCGCGTGGTTTGGGGGCGATGGATGGAGTGATTAACACCCGGGTGATGACATAAACAATATAGCAACCGGCGAGTATGAAGCCCGGGAAAACCGCGGCGGCATAGAGGCGCAGCGGCGACAACTCGGCAATCGCCGCGTAGACAATCAACATGATCGATGGTGGGATCAAAATGCCCAGCGTGCCGCCGGCACAGATGACGCCAGAGGCGAAGCTCTTGTCATAGTTGGCCTTGGCCATGGCGGGAAAGGCCAGCAATCCCATCAGGGTCACGACCGCGCCGACGATGCCACTTGCCGTGGAGAACACGGCACACGTAATCAAGGCCGCGATGGCCATTGAGCCGGGTAGGTTCCGCGCCGCCATCTGCAAGGCGTAGAACAGCCGGTTGACGATGTTCGCGCGTTCGACCACGTAGCCCATGAACAAAAACAACGGAATGGCAACGAGCGTGTCGTTCTCCATTACCGAGTAGGTGTTCTGATTGAGTAGGTAAAATATCTTGTTGTTCAGCGCGTCAGCGACTGTTTGGACACTACCGGCTTCATAGTAAGCGTAATAGCCGAAGGCGACGCCCATCGCGAGCAGCGTGAAGGCAACCGGGAAACCCAACAACACCAGGACGATGAAGAGGGAAAGCATCAAAATGGCGACTTCTGGATTGGTCATCCGATTCGGGGCTCCGTGATGATAACTGAAATACCGGGATCCGGCGTCGAACGTTGGCGTGACTAAATGCCGTCCGCCTGCCGCCCCAAAATGTCTTCGGTTTCCTTGGCATCTTCCATCCGCTCCGGCCATTTGCCGGATTTGATGGCAAGGTAGCAGCGCATGCATTCGGACACGCCCTGGATGATTAGTAATCCGCCAGCCAGTGGGATCAGCGTCTTGAAATAATAAATCTGAATGCGCGCTGGGCTGTTCCAGCTGACTTCCTTGTATCGCCATGAATCAGAAGCGATTTCCCAACCGAACCAGAACAAGGCGGCCATGCCAGGAAAGAAAAAGACGATGTAGAGGACCAGATCGATACGCGCCTGCCAGCGAACCGATAAGAGGCGGTAAATCACGTCGGCGCGAACATGAGTGTCCTGGGCGAGCGCATATGGCCCAGCCATCAGGAACAGCGCGCCATACATCTGCACCATCATATCAAACGCCCAGACAGTCGGCGAATTGAGCACGTATCGCACGAAGACTTCGTAGGATACTGAAAACGTCAATATCAGGATACACCAACCAAAGGTGCGGCCGATCCAAATATTGATGGCTTCGATGGTGTGAATGATGCTGGTCATGAACTCTCTCTTTCGCCGATATGGGCGTGATCGAACTGTCCATTTGGATATCAGAGGGGCAGCCGACTCGGCTGCCCCTCAATATCGAACTTCTTATGATACGTACGAGCGCCTAAGCGCCGGTCGGATCAACCGAAGTAGTGCTTATAAGCCAGACCGTAATCCGGCTGGTTCAGCAGCAAGTAGCCCATGACCTTCTTGGCATAAGCCTT
>JAYOFM010000103.1:0-2044 GCA_038117225.1 Rhodospirillales bacterium | reverse complement strand
CAACTGTTCGGCCATGACCGAGTCCGGCGTACGGTAGACGTTGACGCCGCTCTTTTCCTTGAGGTTGACCAGATCATCGGCATAGCGAAGCGTGTTGTTCCAATAGAAGTCCGAGTTTTCGGCTTCCGACGCATACCGCAAGATCGCCTGATGCTCCTTCGACAGGGAATCGTATTTCTTCTTGTTGAAGGTGATCTCGAAGGCTTCCTGCGACTGGTGGAAGCTGGCGAGATGGTAGTGCTTCGAGACGTCCTGCATACCGAAGTCGCGATCCGAGGTCGGGTTATTGAACTCGGCGGCGTCAATCAGGCCGGACTTCATGGCCGGCTGGATTTCGCCACCCGGCAGCTGAACCACGGACATGCCCATTTCAAGGAGAACGTCAGCGGCCAGACCAACGGTCCGGTACTTGAGGCCCTTCAGTTGCGAGGCGTCCTTGATCTGTTCCTTGAACCAACCCATCGGCTGTGCCGGCATCGGGCTGTTGAAGAAGCTGATCAGGTTGAGGCCGAGCGAGCCCATCAGTTCGTTGAATAGCTCAATGCCGCCACCGTAGTGGATCCAGCCGAGCAGTTCCTGTGCAGACCAGCCGAAGCACGGGCCGGTACCGAACAGCGACGCGGCCTTGGACTTGGAATACCAATAGGCCGGCACATAATGGGCGCCGTCGAGCACGCCGCGGTGAACGGCATCCTGCATCTGACTGGTCTTGACGACGGAGTTGACGGACAGCAGATCAATCTTCAGGTCCTTGCCGGCCATCGCATGTACGCGTTCGACGTAGCTCTTGGCATTTTCAAGGAAGATGCCGCCACCCCAGGCCGCCTGAACCTTCAGAACGGTCGGCGCGGCGTTGGCGATATTCGGCGCGGCCAACGTCGCGGCCGCAGCACCCGCCGCAACGGTTCCACCCTTCAGAAACTTGCGTCGTGTAACGTTGGTTTTTTTCTCTGACATACTGGTTTCTCCCAAAAGATCGCTCGCGGGCACATGGTCGCGCCGTCGAGCTTCCATTCCGCGATAGTGCGGATTCCAAATTTCACGCGTTGAACGGAGAGCCCTCCCCAGAGCTCTGGATCTCTCTCCCTGTTCACCGCACCGGTTCCGCCATAGTCATGGCGGTCCAGGGCTTCTTTCGGCGAATCTCCGACATCCATCTGATTTTCGCAAGGATTACATGGCCTTGCCCGCCAGCGTTCACGATCATGTGAGACCAGGCAGCGGAAATCGAATATCGCCACGCAATATTGTCCCGGCCGGGAATGCTATGCAACGGTATATATGGTACCGCCGAATAAACAAATTCTCCCATGAGGACTAGCCTAGGCAGGGATTGGTATACCAGAGACCAATGGTGAATTCAATTGTGACACTGAGCGACAGCCGTTGGGGGGCCGCAATCAGGCGACGCGGTCAGCCGGTTCCCGGCCAGCAAAAAAGGCGTCAAGGTTGTCCAGCGCCCGATAGCCCATGGCATCACGGGTGTCTGCTGTCGCGCTGCCGATGTGGGGTAGCAGAAACATATCGTCGCGGTTCGCGAATTTTGGATTTCCGCCAGGCTCAGTGACGAAAACGTCAAGGCCGGCGGCCGCCAGCTTGCCTGACTCCAATGCGTCGACCAGGGCATCCTCATCGACCAGTGCGCCCCGAGCGGTATTAACGAAGATCGCTCCGTCCGGCAGTCGTGAAAAGCGTTCGGCATTCATCATGCCCTTTGTTTCCGGCGTCGACGGGCAATGCAACGACAGCACATCGGCGACGCTAAGCAGGCTGTCGACACTGTCATGGAATGTCGCGTCGAGACGCCGTTCCGTCTTGCGATCGAGGCGGCTGCGATTGTGGTAGTGGATCTCCATGTCGAAGCCACGTGCCCGCATGGCGGTGACCTGTCCGACGCGGCCCATGCCGATGACGCCGAAGCGCTTACCGGTCACCTGGGTGCCGACCATGAACGCCGGGCTCCAGCTTTTCCAGCGGCCGTCGCGCACCATGCGGTCGCCCTCGCTGGCGCGTCGCGCCGCGCCGAGCATGCACAGTATTGCCG
>JAYOFM010000102.1:7204-14031 GCA_038117225.1 Rhodospirillales bacterium | reverse complement strand
CGCGCACCATGTGGTCGGGCGATTTGTGCGCGACAGCATTGCCGCCGGGTTGACCCCGGCCGATGTGCGCGCCGAGGATCTGGCCAAGGCGGGTCGCGAGATGGCGGGGATGGATATCGATATGACGGACGCCGATCTGCGCGAGTGTCTCGATGCCCACGCGTTTCTCACCAGTCGTGCCACCGAGGGCAGCGTGCACCCGGCGGAGACCCGCGCCCACCGCGCCGCCCTGGCCAAGGCCTTGGCGAGCCACCAGCACCAATGGAAAGCCAGACGGGATCATGTGAGCGGTGCCATCGCGACGTTGCTTGATCGCGCGCATGCTTTTGCTGATAAATGAGCATGGATGTCCCCTCATGAATAACCAGAGTTCCAGCCTAAGTCCCAGCGTCGCCATGGCCGGTTTCGTCGCCGATCTCGATCTGGCACGCGTACCGGATGATGTGACGGCCTATGCGCGGGTCTTGATGTTGGATCTTTTGGGGGCGGCGCTGGCCGGTGTCGATACGGTGGAGACACGGACCATGCTGTCGGCGGCGGAAGGTTTCGCGCCGACGCAAGGGCCATGCACAATCTGGGGTACCGGGCGGAGCACCACGGCGGCGGCGGCGGCACTGGTCAACGGCGTCATCGCTCATGCCCAAGAACTGGATGACTTCGGTGGCGCCGACCATTCCGGCGCCGTGGTTATCCCGGCCGTGCTTGCGGTTGCCGAGTCCGAGGGCATCGACGATGGCGCTCGGGTCCTGGAGGCGGTCATCGCCGGTTACGACATCGGCCTCCGGGTGTTGGAAGGCGCCGGCGGCTATCGCGCCCACAACACCGGCGGCGGTTGGCATTCGACCGGTACCTGCGGCAGCTTCGGCGCGGCGGCGGCGGCGGCCCGCATGCTCGGGTTGGATTCCGAGAAGACCGCCTGGGCGCTCGGCATCGCCGGCAGTTTCACCGGTGGCATCTGGGCCTTTCTCGCCGACGGCGCCATGAGCAAGCGCTACCACACTGGCCGCGCCGCCGAAATCGGCGTGACGGCCGCCTACATGGCGCGCGCCGGATTCACGGGGCCGACGCGGGTGCTCGATGCGCCGTGGGGTGGATTTCTTGCTACCTACGGTGATGACCGCGCCGAGCCGGAAGCCTTCACCGCCGGGCTTGGCACCGAATACCGGATCATGAAAAGCGGCATCAAACCCTATGCCGCTTGCCGCGGCCTGCACAGCGCGCTCGACGTAGTGCTGCGCCTACGCGGCGAACACGATCTTTCGGCCAGCGATATCGCGCGCGTGGATATTCGTTGTAGTGCCGCTAACAAGCTGACGCTCGGCGACCAGGACCCACGGACGCGGCTGGCGGCGCAGATGAGCCTTCCCTACGGTGTCGCCGTTGGGTTGGTGACCGGGCATGCCTCGCTGGATGATTTCGAGGATCGTTGGGTGCACGATCCAGAGGTGCGTGATCTGATGTCCAGGGTTAGCATGAGTGTCGACGACGACAAGGATGAAAACACGCAACCGACTGTCACCCTCGTCACCACTGGTGGCGCGCGATTGGAAGGCCATGAGCCCATCGGCCTCGGCGATCCCCGTAATCCGCTGTCGACTGACCAGGTGGTTGCCAAATACACCGATCTTGCGCGGCGGGCCTTGCCGGCGCCGACGGTCGATGCGTTGCGCGACGCCGTGTTCGATCTGCCGGCATCGGGTAGCATTTCTCGCTTGCTGTCGGCGTTGCGCCTGCCCGCCTAGCATTTGATAAGGACGACCCTCGATGGATAGCCAACGCCTGCTCGATGGTATCGACGCCACGGCTGCGCTCGAATTTCTCGCCGCCATGATTCGGTTCAAAAGCTATAGCGGCGAACCCGGTGAGACCGAGTGCGCCCGTTTCATGGTCGAACAGATGAATGGCCTCGGTATGGATGGGGTGCTGCAGCATGTGGAAGCGGAGCGGTACAATGCCATCGGCACGCTCGGCGGCACCGGCGGCGGTAAGAGCCTGTTGTTCAATGGCCACATGGATACCAATCCGGCGACCGACGACTGGACAGTCGATCCTTGGGGCGGCCATTACGACGACGACTTCATCTACGGCATCGGAGTGTCCAACATGAAGGCCGGTGATGCGGCGGCCTTCATGGCGGTTAAGACGCTGGTGGAAAGTGGCGTTAAGCTGAAGGGCGATCTGGTGCTGGAATATGTGGTCGGCGAATTGCAGGGCGGCGTCGGCACGGTCAAGGCCATCGAGGAAGGTGTGCGCGCCGATTGTTTCATCAACATGGAGCCGACTGACCTCAACGGCATGACCCTGCATGCCGGCAGCATGCACGTGGAAATCGAACTCTGCGGCGTGACCCGGCATATGTCCAAGCGCGAAGACGCGGTGGATGCCATCGCCGCCGCCGCCGCGCTCGTGCCACGCTTCAATGCAATGACGTTTTCGGGTGCGGCCAACGATGACCATGCGTCGGTGAACCGCGCCAACATCGGCGTCATTCGGGGGTCGTTAACGCCGGAATTTCACGATTGGCGGCCGCCGCAGGTGGCAGACTTCGCGCGCCTCGCCGGCAGCGTGCGCTATGGCCCGAGCCAGTCGGAGCAAAGCGTGCTGGCGGATATCGAGGCACTGCTCGCGGAACTTCGAGCGGAGTTTCCGGGCCTAGAAACGCAGATCGGAAAGCAGTTTGCCGGCGCGCGGCCGTCCATGTTGCCGTTCGAGGTCGCGCGGGACGAACCGCTCGTTGAAGCGGTAGGCCGGGCCTTTCATCGGGTGCGCGGCGTCGAACAGACGCAGGGGCCGGTGAAACCCTATTGTTTCTACGGCACCGACGCGGCGCATCTGCAACATCGGGCGGGCATGCCCGGTATCGTTTGCGGCCCCGGCGGGCGCTACAACACCATGCCTGACGAGCGAGTTGATATTCCCGATTATCTCGACATGATCCGGGTCTACCTGCTGGCCATTCTCGATCTCTGCGAGCCCGCGTGATGTTATTCCCCGAGGAGGAATATGCCGAACGTCTGGGCCGCTTGCGCGCTGTCATGGAAGCGCGCGGCGTGGCGATGGTGATTGTCGATGAACCGGAAATGCTGCATTACTTCACCGGCTTCGCCGTATCGGAGAATCTTTACCGGGCCGCCGTCATCCCTGCCGACGGCATGCCGACGATGATCGTCCGCTTGCTCGATGAACAACCGTTCCTGGCCGCAGCCTGGTTCGATCAACGCCGGGCTTTCGATGATCTGGAAGACCCGGTGGCGATCGTCGCCGACGTGATCGGCGCGGCGGATTGCGTCGGGCTCGACATGAATTCCTACTGCATGCCGGCGAAACGTTTCCAACATCTGGCTGCGTTACTACCGGGCGCCCGCTTCGTTGATTTCAGCGACACCTTCCGTCCGCTGCGCCTCAACAAGTCACCGCGTGAGGTCGCGGTCTTGCGTCAGGCCGCCGGCATCGCCGACGAAGCCATGCGCCGCGCTATCGCCGCCGCTGTGCCCGGGACCACGTCGCGCACCGCCGCCGCCGTCGCCTCGTCGTCGTTCATCGAACTGGGGGCCGACTTCGGGCGTTCCGGACCGATCACCGTCGGCCGGGGATGGAATTTTCTGCACGCCAGAATTTCCGACGATACGCTGCAACCCGGTGACGTGCTGCATCTGGAACTGGTGCCCAAGGTCAACGGCTACTGCGCCAAGTTGATGCGGCCGGCGGTCATGGGCCCGCCGCCGGCGGAATTGTCTGAGGCCGCCGCTGCATTGATTGAACTGCAGGATCGCCAGATTGCCGCCATGGTGCCGGGCGCGGTGGCTGGCGATGTTGATGCCATCGTGCGCCGGGGCGCGATCGATGCGGGTCTGCGCGATGATTATGTTAACAACACCGGCTACACGCTGGGTTACTATTTCGAACAGGGCCCACGTTCCAGCGACTTCACCCGGTTGTTCACGGACGGTGCCGAATGGCGGCTGGAAGCGGGCATGGTATTTCACATGTACACCTCGGCTGCCGCCGGAATTGCCTTCAGTGAAACCGTGCTGGTTACTGACGACGGGCCGGAATGCCTGACCACCATTGAACGTAAATTATTCCAGTGCGGAGAAACTTAATGATCGACGACATCGTCGCGGCGGCCGGCGCACACGACGTGATGGCTGATTTCGCCGCTATTTGCGATACCGGCGGCCGCTTCGCCGGCAGCGACAGCGAAGCAGCGGCGCAGACATACCTTAACCGCCAATTGAAGGAATTGACGGGTATTGAGCCGACCCGCGCCGCTGTCGATTACCTGGGGTGGGAGCGTGGTACGGCGACGCTGGAACGGCTGGGTGGTTCATTGCCGGGGCTCGCGCTGCCCTGCGTCTCGCTTGTTCGCTCACCGGTGACGCCGGGCGACGGCCTCGTTGCCGACCTAATCGACCTCGGCCGCGGCAGCGAGCAGGATTTCGCCGCCCGCGCGGCAGAGATCAACGGGCGCATCGTCCTGGTGCGCCACGAAACCATGTTCGCGACCGAGACCATTCATCGCCGCCGCAAATATCAATGGGCGATGGACCACGGCGCCGCCGGCTTCCTGATCGCCTGCCATGTGCCAGATGCGGGTCCGGTTACCGGCTCGTCCGGGGCGACGCCGGAACGGGGCATCCCCGCGGCGGGCATCAGTGCGGAAACGGCGGCGACCTTAATCGCCGATGGTCCCGTCCAGGTGCGATTGCTGATTGAGGCAGAGGAAGCGCCGCGCCAAACGACCAACTTGATCGCCGATATGCCGGGAACCGGACCGGAATGGGTCGTGTTGTCCGCGCACATAGATGGCCATCACTTGGCGGAAAGTGCCATGGACAACGCCACCGGCCTCGCCGCTGTCCTGGCGGTGGCGTCGGCGATGGCGCCGCATATGTCTGGCATGGCACAAGGCCTCCGGATCGCGCTGTTCACGGTCGAGGAATGGGCGCTCGCCGGCTCGGCTCTCTATGTCGATGGCTTGCGTGAAAGTGAACGCCAGGCCATCAAGCTAAACATCAACCTGGATTCTATCGCCGGCAGTCCCAACCTGACGGCGCTGACCAGCGGTTTCGCGCGACTAGAGGCGTGGCTGCTCGACCGAGCCGCCACTCACGGCCATCGTCTGGGCGTCCACCGCCCTTTAATGGCCAACTCCGACCACTACAATTTCGCCCGTCATGGCATCCCCGCGACGCGGCTTGTCGCCGGATTCGACGAGCCGGACTCGGATCTCAAATATGTACTAACCCCCGGTGATACCCGGGAGAGGGTGAATGCCGACGACCTCCGCCGCGCCACCGCGCTGACCGCCACCCTGGTAGCAGAGGCTTGCCGCGCGGAAACGCTGGATCTGCGTTAACCGAAATCCAGGCCCGTCAGCAGGTGGCTGAGGATGCCGTCATCATTGTCGAGCGGCAGAACCAGCGACGTGAACGTCATGAATTCCTTATCGTGGCCGGCCCATAACACGTTGCCGGTATGGAGAGTTGGTGCCGCATACTCAAGCACCCGCCGATAGACCGCGTAGGACGAGTCGAGAATTCTACCGTCATAATATTCGTGCAACATCTTGCCGGTCGCGTCGAAGCCCAGATTATTGGTCAGTGCGGTGCCCCAGTACCGGGTCCGGAATTCGGCGCCGCCATCAATGATGTCGCGAACATGAATAAAAGGCGCGATGGGATAAATTTCCATCAGTTCCATATCGCGCCAACATGGACGCACGCGTTCACCGCGTCGTGCGTCCCAATCGTTGAACAGCGCGATCAATCGATCCGATGCAATCTCGTCAACTGAATTGACGACGGTTTGCCGGTAGGGTCTGCCGACGGGATCGTCACCAAAATCGTTCATATGCACCCGGGTCAATATGCCGCTCTCATATCGCGCGAATACAATAGTATCGCGTCGTCCGCGCCATGGAAATACCGAGTCAGGACTGCAGAACGAACGTTCCAGGGGCATCCGCCAACACCTTGAGGCCGCGCTTCGGCGCGCCCATCGCCGGGGGTTTCACCATGGCCGTTGACCGGCGCGACAGCCATTTCGACCATGCCGGCCACCAGGAGCCATCATGGGAAGGCGCTTGTTGCCGCCAGGTCTCCGGATCCTTGAACGTGGCGAGTTCCTTGAGCGCCATCAGTTGATAGCTCCGGCGCGGATGCCCAGGCTCGGAGACAATGCCGGCATTGTGACCGCCAGCGGCGAGGACAAAGGTAACATCCGTATCGCTCAGAATTTTGATTTTGAAGATGGACTGCCACGGCGCGATATGGTCGCGAAGTGTGCCAACGGCGAAAATTTCCACCGCGATATCGGTCAGCGCCACCGGCCGGCCGTCGACCAGATACTTACCAGTGGCCAGACGGTTTTCGAGAAACAGTTGCCGTAGATATTCCGAATGCATCCGGTACGGCAATCGTGTCAGATCGGTGCTCCAGGCCATCAAATCGCTGAGCGTGTCCTTCTGGCCCAACAAATACTCGCGGACCATGCGTGACCAAATCAGGTCGTTGGCGCGCAGGAAATGAAAGGCCCCCGACATTTCCTTGGTATCCAGGTAGCCCCGGCTCCACATCATATCCTCGATAAAAACGAGTTCACTCTCATCCATGAATAGCATCAAGTCACCGGCCTCGGAAAAATCCGTCTGTGCGGCGAGCAAGCTCACCGACGCCACCCGATGGTCTCCATCACGCGCCATCGCGGCGGCGGCGATGGCCAGCAGCGTGCCGCCGAGACAATAACCGCAGGCATGGATCAGCGCGCCGGGGCGCACCTTATTAATGGCATCGAGAGCAGCCATCACGCCAAGGCGACGGTAGTCA
>JAYOFM010000102.1:0-7104 GCA_038117225.1 Rhodospirillales bacterium | reverse complement strand
CAGGCAATCCAAAATTTGGCGCGTGATGAACTGCACTTCGCGTTCGTGCGCCGTGCTGACGCCGGGAATGTCACGGGTCGCCTCGCGCCACCAGCTTTGCGTCAACAGAAAGGATTGGGCCAGTAGGTTGAAGGGCCAGGCATTCCAGTCATCGGCGCGGAACCGCGGGTCGCGGCGGTCGACGCGGGCAGCAGGTTGCGCGCGGGCGCCGGCAACCGTGTTGGCGATGTAGCTCAACAGTTTCATCCCGTCGTTCGCCGCCTTGTGGGCCAACACGGTCTGGTTGGTCGGCGAATTTGCCAGATGGACGCACCAATCGAGAAAGGCATTCATGATGGCGGGCGGCGACACGCCACCGGTGGCGCGCGCTTGTGCCGAGTGCAGGACCTGATCTAACTGCTCCAAGCCGGTGATCTGCGGCTGTACCCGCGATGTTTCGGCTGTCGGCAGGCTGTTCAAGTTCGCGCGCGCCGGTTCCGAACGCTTGCGCCGTGCGCCGGATACCTTGCTGCGGGCCATGGTGATACCCTTCCATTTTGAAGGTTCTCAGCCGAGCTTAGGCGCGCCGGTTATTTCCCGCGTTGATCGAGATCAGGCCGTGAAAAAGAGACTTAGCAATCCAGCGTGTAGTCACGTTCCCATTGGGTGAGGTGACGGGAGTAACGGTCCCAGTCCTCCATCTTCAGCTTGATGTAGCTGTCGATGATGGCGTCGCCCATGGCGTCACGCAGCACCCGGCTCTTCTCGGTCAAGCGCAGCGCGTCGAGTAGATTGAGCGGCAGTCTCTTGGCGCCTCGTGCCTTGTGGCCCTCGGCGTACATATCGATGTCGAGGCGCTTGCCCGGATCGCGCTTGTTGGCGATGCCATCCAGGCCCGCCGCCAGCACGCCGGCTTGCGACAGGTAGGGATTGGTGGCGCCGTCCATCAGCCGCAATTCAAAGCGGCCCGGTTCCGGGATGCGGATCATGTGCGTGCGATTGTTGCCGCTCCAGGTCACGGTATTGGGGGCCCACGTAGCGCCTGATGCCGTCACCGGCGCGTTGATGCGCTTGTAGCTGTTGACCGTCGGATTGAAGATCGAGGTCAGCGCCAGGGCGTTGTGAACGATGCCACCGAGGAACTGATAGGCGAGAGCGGAAAGTCCATTTTCGTCGCGCCCGTTGTCGAACAAGTTCTTCTTGCCGGATTTGTCCCAGACCGAAACGTGGGTGTGGCAGCCGTTGCCCGTGAGGTGCAGAAACGGCTTTGGCATGAAGGTGGCGCGCAGCCCATGGTTCTCGGCAATCGATTTGACCATGAACTTGAAGAAGGCATGGCGGTCGGCAGTGGTGACGGCATCCGTATAGTCCCAGTTCATTTCGAACTGGCCATTGGCGTCCTCGTGATCGTTTTGGTAGGGATTCCAGCCCAGTTCGATCATGCAGTCGCAGATTTCCGAGACCACGTCATAGCGCCGCATCAACGCGGCCTGATCATAACATGGCTTTTCCTGTGTATCGCGGACGTCGGCGATATCGGCGCCGTCCTCGTTAATCAGAAAGTATTCGCACTCGACGCCGGTCTTCATACGCAGGCCCTGCTTGGCGGCGCGCTCAACCTGACGTTTGAGGATAATGCGCGGCGATGCCTCAACGGGTTTGCCGTCCATCCACAGATCGCTGGCGACCCAGGCGACTTCCTTCTTCCACGGCAATTGGATCAGGCTATCCGGATCGGGGATGGCGAACATGTCCGGGTGCGCCGGCGTCATATCGAGCCAGGCGGCGAACCCAGCGAACCCGGCACCGTCCTTCTGCATGCCCGCGATGGCGCGTGCCGGCACCAACTTTGCGCGCAAGCCGCCGAACAAGTCGACGAAACTGATGAGGAAATACTTGATGCCCTTCTGCTTGGCGATGGCCGCGAGATCTTTCGCCATGATGTTCTCCTTCGTGTTTTGACCCGGGAACCGGATTGTTTGCCCCATACGGATGATGGGATCAGATTTTCTTCCGCCAGTGTAGTGAATTCTCTAGACCGGGTGCCACCATTCGATCACCGTCAGTCAGCCGCGAAGCGCGGGTTGGCGCCGGCGAGCGGAATGCCGGCGGCGCGGGCTGTCGCCTGCGTGATGGAACGCAAGTCCTCGGGCTCGATATTGTGGATATTGGTCTTGCCGGTGCAGCGCGCCATGATCGACGCCTCGGCTGAAAGCGCGCTGAGCAGGCTGGCGGCGGCGTCAATGCGATCATCATCGTTAAGGTCGGAATGAAACCGCAGCCCTTCGTCCTCGACCTCGCCACCGAGCGCGAAGCCCATGGCGGCACCAATGACCATGGCATTGGCGCCGAGGCCGATCAACTTCGCCGCATCGGTGCCGGAGCGCACGCCGCCGAAATAAATAATCTCCAGGTCCTCCTCTCGGTTTAGCCGCCGCAGAATGGCCAGACAATCGCGAATGACGGTGAGATCCGGCTCGCCGGCGAGTTCAGGCCAGGTGCCGTCGATGGGATGATTACCTTGCAGCAGCAGGAAATCGAGTTCGGCATCGAGGGCGAGTGGTATGACCGTTTCCAATTCGGCCGATGTTACCGCGAGCCCTAGGGGCTTGTCGCGGTAGCGATCGAAGACAGTCTGATCGTAGGCCCCACATAGGGCGCGGGCGCGAGCTTCGTCCGCGGCTTCGTCCTCGCCGGGACGCAGCAGCTGCAGCCACGGGACATCGTCGCCGAGGGGGCGGCGGCCGACACTGCCGGCACCCTGTTTGCGGGTGCCCCCGGCGAGAGCGCGGCGAACCTCCTCCGGCGCATCATCAAATCCGGCGACCAGAAAGGGCAAGGCCAGCGACATATTCCCGTCGAACAGCGTCGTCGCCACATTGCAGGCATCACGATAGGGATCGATGACCAGTCTCGACAGGTTGGCCGGCAGGAAAACAAGATCTTCCAATGTCGGCACGTTGCCAACGAACGGGTCGTCGCGTGGCTGCAGCCGCTTGTTCAGGATCGTTGCGTGCGTTACGGCGTCCTTGGGATTGGTGCGAGCCATGACGAAGATGTCTTCACGCGTGCGTACCGAATAATCGGCGGAGCCGGTTTCGGCATCGCAGCGATAACAGCGCGCGGCTTCGTCCTTGGCCTCCTGGTCGGTGTAGGTGGCCTCGATCTCGGGAAAGGCGACCGGGTTATCACCGAGGCCATGGAACGGTTGTTCAATTCTCGGGAAAACCTCCCAGTTGATGTCCTGGGCCACCGGCACTCGCCGGGTGCGAAACGGAGTGCGGTAGGGCAGCGGTGCCTCGATGCCGTTGAGAAAGGATTTCACGTAATAAGCCGCGCGGTGGCCGTGCTGCATGGCCATGACGATTGTCGAGCCGCCGAAGGCGCCGTCGCCGGCGGCGAATACCTTGGCATCCGACGTGCGCATGGTCTGCCAGTCGGTGCCGACCCGGTCCCGCGCCATCAGGCCATGGCTGTCGAGTTCTTCGCTTTCCGATTGCTGGCCAATGGCCATGATGACCAGGCCGCAGGGCACGTCGTGTTCGCTGCCGGGAATGTTCTCTGGCCGCCGCCGTCCGTCGGCGTCGGGCTCGCCGAGACGGGTCTCGACGCAGCGCAGCGCGAAGCCGTTGCCGTCGGCCACCGCGGCTACTGGCTGCGTGTTGTAGACGATGTCGATGTCTTCCTTGACGGCGCCTTCCAATTCGTCGCGCCGGGCAGGAATTTCCTCGGGCCCGCGCCGATACAGCACCTTTACGTCCTTGCAGCCCGGCAGCCGCTTGGCGACACGGCAGGCGTCCATGGCGACGTCGCCGCCACCGATGACCAGTACCGTTTCCGGCATCTCCGGCCGTTCGCCACCGTTGATGCGGCGCAGGAAGCCGACGCCATCAACGACCCGGTTGTCGTCGCCGCCGGGAATGTTCATGGACTTGCCCCACCAGGCGCCAATGGTTAGCAGTACCGCGTCGTGACGGGACTTAAGCTCGTCGAGCGTTACGTCCTCGCCGAGTGCCGTGTTTAGGTGGACCTGTATACCCGGGCAATGGTCGAGCATGCGTCTCATGTCTTCCTCGACGGTACCGGGGGGCAGACGAAACGCCGGGATTCCCCACACCATCATGCCGCCAAGTCGGTCGGTCATTTCATAGACGTGAACCTCGAATCCGGCTTCGGCCAAGTCCTGGGCGGCGGTCAGCCCGGCGGGGCCGCTGCCGACGATGCCGATCGTCTCGGTCCGGGTTACCGGCTTGCTGGGTAGGCGGAAATCCTTGCCCAGCTTTTCCATGACGTAGCGTTTCAGATTGCGGATGGCGAGGGCGCCATCGGAATCGACCCGCCGACAGGCCGGTTCGCAGGGTGCATCGCAGACCCGCCCGCAGATGGAACTGAACGGATTGGTCGCTGTGATCGCCTCGAAGGCTTCCTCGGTCTTACCTTCCCAGATATAGCCGATATAGGACGGCGCGTCGGTACCGACCGGGCAGGCGACTTGGCACGGTGCCGGCACGAAATGCGCGTCGCTAAGGTCGGACGGGAACTCGGCCGGCGGTTCCAGCGCAGCGATGCGTTCCTTGTTGTAAACGGTGTCCACTCAGGAGTCCTTCCGCTGAGCGTTCAAGGAACCGTGCCGATCACGTTCCCGGTACTCGGGATGATAGGGAAGCCGGGTGATTTCCGCCGCTTCCGGCGTCAGTGCCACCAGATCGTCGCGGCAAAGCTGATGCGCCGCCGTGTGCCCAAGGCCATCGATTACCGTCGCCAGCTGCCAGCGCACGCCTTCCAGATAGCGGTGAATGTTGCGCGCCTCGACGGGCACGTTGTAGCGCTTTTCGTGCTCCGGGTCCTGCGTCGCGATGCCGACGACGCACTGGCCGACGTGGCATTGCAGGCACGCGATACAGCCACCGGCGATGATCGCCGATGTGCCGACGCCGATCGCCCGTGCGCCCAGCGCGATGGCCTTGGCGGCGTCGATGCCATCCTTGATGCCGCCCATCAGGATGACCGGCATATCGAGACCGCCGACCTCCGCGAGTGCATCCATGGCTTCCTGAATGGCCGACAGAGTGGGGATGCCGACGAATTCCAACACTTCGTTGCCGGCGGCGCCGGTGGAACCTTGCAAACCGTCCAGTTCGACGAAGTCAAAGCCGTCCTTGAAGGCGATCTTGATGTCGTCGCGCACGCGCCCGGCACCGAGCTTGACCGACACCGGAATGCGATAGCCGGTGGCTTCGCGAAATTCCTCGACCTTGATCACCAGATCGTCGGCGCCGAGCACATCCGGATGGCGTGATGGCGAGCGCAGGTCGATGCCTTCGGGGATGCCACGGATGCGGGCGATCTCCTTGGTCACCTTGCGGGCCATCAGTTGGCCGCCGAGGCCAGGCTTGGCGCCTTGGGATATATAGATTTCCAACCCATTGGCGCGCTGCATGTCGTGGATCGACCAGCCGAGGCGGCCGGACAGGCACTGGTAGATCAGCTGATCGGCTTCCTCGCGCTGCTCGTCGGTCATGCCGCCTTCGCCGGTATTCTCCGAAATGCCAGAAAGCCGTGACGCGATGGCCAGCGCCAACTTGGTGGACTTCGACAGCGCGCCATAGCTCATCGGTGCGATCATCACCGGCATGCTGAGCCGCAGCGGCGTACCGCCGCTGCGCCCGCCGACTTCCGTCGCCAGATCGATCTTGTCCGTGATGTCGGGATCGGCCGGCAGGTTTGAAAGATCCTTGCGAAAGGCGATATCGGAAATATGCGGAAGTGCCCGCGTCGCGCCATAACCGCGAATGCGATAACGTCCGATCTGCGATTTGACGTGGATGTCCTCCTGCACCTTGGCGTTCCAGTAGCTCGATTTGCCGGAGGAAACGAAGAACGGAATATTGCGAACCCGGGGTTCCGTACGGTTGTAGCGAAGTTTTTCGCCGGCATTCTCAATCTTCTGAATGGTTCCGGTGAACGGGATCTCGTAACGATCCAGGAAAGCCATCAGGTCATCGCGCTCGGCGGCGGGAAGGTCGACCTGACGGGCGTCCGTGCCCAGCGAGTTGATGCGCCCGCCGACATAGATGTTGCCGCCCGTCATGTCCTGGCCGACTTGTTCGCCCGAATCACCAAGGATGACGATGCGGCCGCCGTACATCATATAGCCGGCCATGAAATTGGCGTTGCCGCACGCCAGTAGGGTGCCGGCTTTCATCACCTGTCCGGCGCGCGAGCCGATATTGCCATGCACGATGACATCAGCGCCGCGGATGGCGACGCCGGCAATGGCGCTGGCATTGCCGCGGACGACGACCGAGCCGCCCAGCATGTTGTCGGCCAGTCCCCAACCGACGTTATTGTCTATTTCGAAACGTGCCCCGTCTGTCAGCCCAGCGCAGAAATAGCCGGCTGAACCACGAATGCGCACACGGATGTCATGCACCAGACCGACGCCGATATGATGGCGTGCGTCCGGGTTGAGGACGTCCACGTCCTCGCCGTCGGCGCCGTAGCTGCGGATAAGCTCATTGGCTTCGCGGACCGGGATGTCCGCTAGATCGACCGTTGCCATGTCTCGTATGTCCCCGGGGGCGGCTCCGACGTGTTCAGCGCCTGCCCCGGAAATAGTTTGTTAAGCGAAACCTCTTCCGAGGCGATGGCGACCATGTCGTCGTTTTCGAACTTGACCATCGGCTTGGCGGCCAGACGATCCTTGGCATAGCCCATTTCATTCTTGGTCGAGACCAGGAAGGAAAACGTACCATCCATATCGTCGATGGAGGTTCGCAACGCTTCCTTGAGCGGTATGTCCTGGGAAAGCTTATCGGCCAGGTAAACGGCGATCAATTCGCTGTCATTGTCGGTGTTGAATTCGTATCCGCGCTTTACCAAACGGCGACGCATTTTCCAATAATTGGTGATCTGGCCGTTGTGAACGATGGCCACATCGGCGAAACCGGTGGCCCAGAACGGATGCGCCGCCTCGGGCGCCACGTCCGATTCGGTGGCCAGCCGCACATGGCCGATGCCGTGGCTGCCGTTAAAGCTTTCGACCGCATAGGTGTCGTCCACGTCATGGGCGCCGCCACCCTATCTACTGAGAAGCCGTGGCCCATGGTATAAGGGCACGCGAGA
>JAYOFM010000101.1:11457-14352 GCA_038117225.1 Rhodospirillales bacterium | reverse complement strand
CCACGGGCATCTTGATCGGGCCTTCGGCGCGGGAATGGATGAACTGGTCGACGTATTCATTGCCGCTGGTATCGACTGTCTTCGCGTCACCTGACCAGATGATCTGGCCATCGTAGAGCATGGCGATGCGGTCGCCGAGCGCCCGGGCGCCGGCCATGTCGCTGTCGACCGAAATGGCTGTCGCGCCCAGTTCGCGGACTAGATCGAGGATTAATTCGTTGATGACATTGGACATGATCGGATCAAGCCCCGCCGTCGGTTCATCAAGTAACAGAATTTCCGGATCGGCACAGATGGCACGGGCAATGCCGACGCGTTTTTGCATGCCGCCCGACAACTCCGACGGGTAAAGATCAGCGACATCGGCATCGAGGCCAACCATGGCCAGCTTGTCGATCGCCCGTGCCTTTGCTTCCGACCGCCCGATGCCGTGGTCCTGCAACAGTCGGAACGCGGTATTTTCCCAGACCGGCATGGAGTCGAACAGACCCGAGCGCTGGAACAGCATGCCGAAGCGGTCGATATAGCTGTCCCGTTCGTCCCCGCCGAGAGCCAGAGCATCGGCGCCTGCAAGTGTGATTTGGCCTGAATCCGGAGCCACCAGACCGAGGATGCATTTCAGCAGCAGCGATTTACCACAGCCAGAAGGGCCGATTAGGACCACAGATTCACCCTTGGCCACGTCCAGATCAACGCCGGTCAGCACGCGATTATCGCCGAATGCCTTGTTGACGTCGGTAAGCCGGAGAAATGATGAGTAATCCGCAGTCATCGTGAGGCCTTGGTGGTCGGTGGTGGCGACAGCCAACGCTGCCCGAATTCGTCGCGGGCGGCAAGACTCGGCGTGTTGGTTGATATCCCTACGCGGCCTGGGGTTGACGGGCGTTGGTCCGCACGCCATATCACCCTTCAGAGCATAAGCCGGTTTGAGCGAGACGCTTAATAGAGTGACAAGGGACGATGGCGATGGCGATGGCGGCGACGGATATCGAACGATTAATCAAGGACGCGATCCCGGATGCTGACGTCGAAATCGAGGATCTGCGTGGCGACGGCGATCACTACGCCGCGCATATCGTTTCCGCCCAGTTCACGGGTAAGTCCCGTGTTCAACAACACCAGATGGTCTATGGCGCCCTGCAAGGCCGCATGGGCACCGAATTGCATGCCTTGGCATTGCACACCAGCGCGCCCGAGAGCCAGTAACCGCGGTCGTCACCTAAGATCGGCGGCCCAGAAAGGAATGATGACATGAACGACAGTCCCGCTTTCGCCAGTATTCAGCAGGAACTCGACGACAACGAAGTCGTGCTGTTCATGAAGGGCTCGCCCATGTTCCCTCAGTGCGGTTTTTCGGCCGCCGTGGTTCAGGCGCTGTCCGTCATGGGCGTCAAATTCAAGGGGGTTGATGTTTTGCAGGACGGCGAGTTGCGCGAAGGGATCAAGCAATTCGCCAATTGGCCGACGATCCCGCAACTCTACGTTAAGGGTGAGTTCATCGGTGGCTGTGATATCGTGCGCGAAATGTACGAGACCGGTGAATTGCAGAAAGTTTTCGATGAAAAGGGCGTTAGCTACGCCGAGACCGCATAACCAAGACGCACCCCTCCCAGGGAGCTCTTGAGGGAAGGGTCGCTCGACGGAGCGGCCCTTTCCGATTCTGGGATCAATTTCTCGCTGATAGGGGGGGCAGTCTTCGCGCTACCGGCGATGACTGCACGATCGACGTGTTTGTCGACGCGTAGGGCATGAAGCGGTCGATGGCGGCCTCCAGTTCCTCCACCGAGGCGACGTGGACCTCGGCGATGAAACAATCGTCGCCGGTGACGCGCACGCACTCGACGATCGACTCTAATCCCTGAATCAATTCGATCACCTTGTTCAGGCGCCCGGGTATCGGCCGCACGCGGATATAGGCGGCAAGCCCGCGGCCGATGGCCCGCGGATCAATATCCACATGATAGCCGCGGATGACGCCGGTTTCCTCTAGCCGCCGGATGCGTTCGGCGACGCTGGGCGCCGACAGGCCGACGGTGCGTGCCAACTGGGCGACCGGCACCCGGGCATCGGCGCCGAGGCGACGTAGAATTTCTTTATCGGTCATATCCATCGTTCTGGCCTTTGATTGTAAGGCTATGGTGATAATTATATTATTAAAAGAAGCAAAAATCAATAATTTACATTATAAAAATTATATATAATTATTATTTTCCGTTCATAATAAGGCGATGTTATGTTTTTGCCTTTCATTCAACCGTGTTTCCGGCAGCGTACCCCCTCACGCTTGGTTCGGTGTCAGCGCGGTATTCCACTATTTCGGGCCGTCATTCGCCGTGCTGCTGTTTCCTGCTGTCGGTGTGCTCGGTGTTGCCTGGTTGCGTATCGCCACGGCGGCACTGATATTTGCACCGATGACGCGACCCTGGCGGACGCTTGCGCGCGCGGACGCCGTGACGCGCTTGCGCCTGGCGGGGCTTGGGCTTTGTTTGGCGGTGATGAATAGCGCCTTTTATCTGGCGCTCGATAGACTACCGCTTAGCATGGTCGCCGCCATAGAATTCGTCGGCACCGTCGGCGTCGCGCTCTACGGCGTACGCTCCGCTCGCAACGTTGCGGCGCTGCTGCTTGCGATGATCGGCGTCTACATCCTGATTGACGTGAATTGGTCCGATACCGGAAATGGCGATGCGTGGGGATTGTTCTGGGCATTTCTGAACGGCATTCTGTTTGTCGGCTACATTATGCTCGGTCATCGCATTGCGGCCGATGGTGCTAGCGATGGTGTCGAACGGCTTGGCGCGGCGATGGCCATCGCGTTTGTCGCCGTCATGCCGATTGGCCTCGTGCAGGCGACATCCGCGCCGCGCACCACGTCCGGGGTGGTCCTCATCGCCC
>JAYOFM010000101.1:425-11447 GCA_038117225.1 Rhodospirillales bacterium | reverse complement strand
CAACCCGGTATTGCTGGCTGCCGGAATCGGAGTTGGCGTGTGTTCGTCCGTGATTCCCTATATCGCCGATCAATTGGCCATGTCCCGATTGCCCCGGTCCAGCTTCGCGCTGCTGCTGGCGCTGCTGCCGGCGACGGCGACGGTTATCGGCGCGGCCGTCCTGGGGCAGATTCCAAGACCGGCGGACTTATTCGGAATCGGACTGGTCATGGCGGGGGTGGCGGTGCACCGGCCGGCGGGCCTCACCTAGGATAATTGACGGTGTCACCTGCTTGCCATGCGGTTATGCTCGCCCTGCACTAACCCGGGAGAACATCATGAGTCGCATCACCCACATCGCGCTTCGCGTCGAGGACGCCGTGAAAACCAGCAAATTCTATGAAACCGTCTTCGGTTTTGAACATGTGAATACCGTGCATCGCGACGGCAAGAAGGGCAGCCACGCATCACGTCATCTGACCGATGGCGCCATGGATCTAACATTGATGCAGTATGAGAGTGATGATGCGGATGAGGCGGATCTGGCGGGTCCACCGCCGTGCATCCATCATTTCGGTGTCGAGGTTGACGATGTTGAGGCGTTCACCAAGAACCTGATCGCCGCCGGTGGAGAAGTGGTCAGTGCCCCCGGCAAACTACCGGTCAAATTTAGGGCCCCCGGCGGGCCGATCGGCGAGATCATTCCGATTGGCCGCTATAAGAAGAAAACCCTGGCGGGCGGCGTGCACGGTCCCGTGATTGAATAGCGGACAATTTTTCGTTCCGATGTTCCGGTCGCGGCCTTTCCTCGTTACGGCGAGCTGAGGGCGCCGTAACGTCTTGGGCGATGATCGCCGTTTAGCAGGCGTCGTCGGTGTTGTACGGGTCGACGTCGGCTTCATCCTCGACGGTGCCGGAGATTTCGACCGACGGGGCTGAAATCACCACCGTTTCGAGATTGTCGAAACCGTCCGCACCCTCGTCTGCGATGGCGCCGCCGGCGAGACCGACGGCAGTGGCGAGGGCAATGGCGGCGATCGTCTTGTTCAGGGACATGGTCATTGTCTTAACTCCTTAAATTGATGTTGGGTTGGTTGGGTGGGGCGAGGCGCTTCATTGCGCCCCGAACGTGCGATGGATATATACAGATAATTCTGTATAGTCAATTAGCTAATCACGCATAAATTTAGGCCCGGTTTCCTAATTCGTAGGAGCGGTTGCTATAGTCCATTGATAAAATTAGAAAAATTAATTTTAATAAATAAATGGAATGAGATATAGTCTATTCCGTTACGAAAGCTGGGCGCATGACGCTCGGGGGAGTTGCTTGAAATTCGGCGATGCATTTATTAAATTTAGACAGACTGGTACGTTTTTGGAGTCCATCATGGTAAAAAGCCGCCGCGAACAATTGGTCGACACGGCGACCGACCTTTTCGATCGCGAGGGATTCCACGCGACGGGTATTGACCGGATTCTGGCCGAAGCCGGGGTCGCCAAGATGACGCTCTACAATCACTTCCGCTCCAAGGACGAACTCATCCTGGCCGTTTTGCGGCGCCGGGATGAAATGTTCCGTAACCATCTAGTCCGGGAAGTCGAGCGTCGCGCCGATACGCCGGCTGGTCGACTCACGGCGGTTTTTGACGTCGTCGCGGATGCGGCGGCTGCGGCGGAGTTCAACGGCTGTATTTTTGCGCACGCGGCGGCCGAGTTCGCTGGTCGGAATTCGGCCATTGTCGGCGCATGTGCCGAACATAAGCGTCTGGTGCGGAAATACCTGGTCGGTCTTTCTACGGCCGCCGGCGCCAAAGATCCGGTTGCGCTCGGAGACCAGATCGCCATTCTCGTTGAAGGCGCATTGGCGGCGGCTCAGGTCAGTGGTGATGTTTCAAGCGTTCGCACCGCGGCCACGGCTGCCGGAATATTGATTGATTACGCCGTGTCCGCGCCGCGCGCCGCCTGATCAGACGCGCATTTATATGATCATTGCCGCCACCTACGCCCATACCAACCTGACCGTTCGCGATTTCGACCGCATGGTCGGCTTCTACCGCGATGTTTTCGGCTGTGAACCCATCATGGAGGAGGAAACTCTGAGCGGGCAATGGGTCGCGGACATCACCGGCGTGGCGGGGGCAGAACTGCGGGTTATGCATCTGTGCCTCCCCGGTGCCGGCGACGACGGTCCCACGCTGGAAATCATTGCCTACGATGATACCGCCGAGTCACTGGAAACCAGGGCCAATTGTCCCGGTTTCGGCCACATCGCCTTTCGCGTCGACAATGTGGCGGCGGCCCGCGATGTGGTCATTGCCGCGGGGGGTGGTGCCGTTGGTGGCGTCGTCAGCCAGGATATGGGCGCGCGCGGGCGGATCACCGAAACTTACGTTACGGACCCTGAGGGCAATATTATTGAACTGCAATGCTGGTCGAGATAAGCCGGTTCGTGGCGAGCGTTTGTTGCAGTCAGTCGAATGCGTAGGCGGCCATGCTGAGTGCGCCATCCATGAAACCGCGATGCAGGATGCGACCGGTACCGCGTTCGCCGACGGCCCCGAAAGCGACAGGCAGCGGCAGATAGTGTTCCGGCGATGGATGGGCGGTCAGCGCGTCGGGGTGCGCATCGAGATAGCCACCGATCTGCTCGTCAGACATCGTCTCGACCGCTTTCGCCAGCCAGTCATCGAACGCCAACGCCCAACCGGGAACCTCTTCGCCGCCCGGTCTGAAGAAATTCAGGTTGTGCACAGCTGAACCGCTGCCGATGACCAACACGCCCTCACGGCGCAACGCGGCCAATGCGCGGCCCAGGGTAATATGATCGGCGGCGCCGCGGCCCGGTTGCACGGACAACTGGGTTACCGGGATGTCGGCGGCCGGATACATCAGCATCAAGGGTACCCAGGCGCCGTGATCGAGACCGCGTTCGCTATCGGTCTTGTGTTCGATTCCCGCAGCGCCTAGTAAATCCGCAGTTCGTTCGGCCAAGGCCACCGCGCCCCGTGCTGGATAGTCAATGTTGTAGAGCGCCCGCGGGAAACCGTAGAAATCGTGAATGATATCGGCGGCAGGGGCTGTGGCGACCATCGGTGTCCGGGTTTCCCAATGCGCCGAGATGCACAGAATAGCCTCCGGGCGGCCGATCGCCTTGCCTAATCCCGAAAGGAAACGTTTGGCGGCACTATCGCCGAGTGCCAGCGTTGGCGCGCCGTGGGAGACAAAGATGGTGGGAAGTGGCGATGTCAACATGCCGGACCTCTCAATTAGTGCCGTGACCATCATCATAGCGTTGCTGGGAAAGATCACGCGACCCTTTGCAAACTACGGCCAGCAACCGTAGAATAGTTTGCTTCGAGATTGGATTTCGGGCCTAGGCTGAAGGACTAGGACAACCCGGTTCGTTGGCGTGAGAAAAATGCCGACGGCCGATGCGCGATAAAGCTGATGGAAGTCGACCTTATCAGCAATGCCGCCGTACAGCGGGAAATCGCTGAATCCAGACGGGTTCGCGAAGAACTGGTGCGCGTGCGGCAACAGCAGGATGCTGAGCGCGCTGCCGAAGTCCTGGCGGCCCAGGAACGCCTTGCCGAGGAAGAACTGCGCCTGAGCAATCAGTTGCAGGTTTTCCGTGAAGACCGCCGTGATGCGCAGGACGACGCGCGGCGAATTTTCACACTCGATCGGCAGGCATCCGATGCCCGGGTGGATGAACGTCAGTTCATTCGCGACCTCGATATCCAGGCGGCGGCCGACGAAGCCGACGCGAATGCCCAATTTGAACCGGTGTCACGCGATCGCGTGATCGTCGTAGACGGCCCGCCACCGCCGGTCGACGCCCCGGCTCGGCCCGGTGTGGGCGATGATAGTCGGTTTGTCGATGAACTTCGGGCGCGCGATGGCCGCCTCGCGGAACGCGCAAGCGAAGATCAGAATTTTCGACGTCAGCAGATTCTTGATCAAGCACGTGCGGAAACCAATATTCGCCAAACGACCCAACCTGACGCCAACGCCCCCCGTGGCGCGCTCGTCGACCTGCAAGCCTAGGCACGCCCTCGCTCGATGGATGCGACACCGCCGGCCGGCAGCACCCCCACCGGCTTCGATGTAGGGCGTCTGGCTGACATTGGAGCTTGGCTAGACAGCGAAATCGCTAACGGCCTGCTACCTTCCGCCGACGCCGTGGTCTGGTGTGGCCAATCAGAGGTCTACCGCGCTCGTGCCGGTATGCTGGACTTGGCGCGCGGCGAGCCATTGCCGGCAAACGCGATCTTCCGCATCTATTCCATGACCAAGCCGGTGGCCAATGTCGCCGCGATGATGCTCTGGGAAGCTGGGCGTTTTCGTCTCGATGACGCGATCGCCAAATACATTCCGGCCTTCACCGAGGCCAAGGTGTTGGTCGGCGGTAACGCCGATGTGCCGCAACTGGCGCCGCTGAGCCGTCCAATGACGGTGCGTGACGTGCTGACCCACACTGCGGGGCTGGTTTATGGTAATCATGATGAGGGGCCGGTAGGGGATATTTACCGCCGTGCCGGCGTTGATTTTTCCGCGTCGTGCGGGACGCTGGCCGAAGTCATTGATCGCTTGGCATCAATGCCGTTGTTATCGCAACCGGGCCGGCGCTGGATCTATTCCTGTGCGCATGATCTGCTTGGTCGCCTTATTGAAATCTGGTCCGGCGAGCGACTCGATATATTCTTCAAGGATTGGATATTTTCTCCCCTTGGTATGGTCGATACGGGGTTCCGTTTGCAAGCAGACGCGACGGGGCGGTTGGTGTCCAATTATCGGGTTGGTGCTAACGGCCAACTCGAATGTATGAACCATGAACCGACGCAACGGTATGCTGAGACCGCGACAATGTTTTCAGCGGGCGGGGGTCTTCTGTCGACCATGGACGACTATCTCAAATTCGCCCGCTTGTTATTGGGACGTGGATCGTTAAACGGTATCACGTTGCTGAAACCAGAAACGCTGGATCTGATGACGGCAAATCAATTGCCAGAGGGCCGCGATATCCCGGCCATGGGCGGGCGAATACATGGCGGCATGGTCATGGATGGAATTGGTTACGGCCTTGGTTGGGCGGTTACCATCGATGCCGCCCGCGCCGCCGCCGCGGGAGTTGCGGCATCCAATGGTGATTTCGGTTGGGGCGGCGCGGCGAGCACCTACTTCTGGGTCGATCCGGAACGGGACATGACGGCCATCCTGATGACCCAGTTGATGCCATCCTCGACGCGGCCGGTCAGGGCACGTTTTCGCGAGTTGGTCCATCGGGCCATGGTCGATTGAGCGATCAGGCGGAGCAGGCTCTGAATGCCGCCTTGGCCTTACATCAAGGCGGTGATAACGACGGCGCCGAGACAGCTTATCGCGCCATCCTCGCGGAACACCCGAACCACGCTGAAACTCAATATTTTCTGGGTCTTGTACTGCACCAGAAGAATGCAGGTGCCGCCGCTGTCGATGCTCTGACGCGCGCCTGCGCGCTGGCACCATCGGTGGCGGCCTACCATGCTGGTCTCGGGTTGGCGCTTGCGGAACTAGGAGAAGCTGCGGCGGCGACGACTGCGTTTCTGCGGGCATCCACGTTGGCACCCGGTAACGCGTGGTATCTCAATGACCTCGGCGTGCAGTTAAAGGCGCTCGGCGATATAGCTGAGGCGCGCAACGTATTCGAGAAAGCGCGACAGCTAGCGCCAAGTGAATTCGGCCCCACCTATAATCTTGGCAATTTGCTTTTGGATATTGGCGATCCGGCGGAGGCCGTCACTGTTTATCACTCAGCGCTGGCGATCGCTCCCGATAGCATCGATGCGCGGCTCAACCTAGCGACAGCATATCAAAAAATTGGCCGCCTAGACGATGCGGAAGCGGCCATCCAACCAATATTCGAGCGCGCACCAGAACATGCGGTGGCGCTCAACAATCTTGGAAATATTTCCCGCGCGCGCGGAGATGCTGACCGGGCGCGCGACCTGTTCGCGCGGGCCGTCGCGACCGATCCCAATTCCGCCGATATCGTCCAAAATCTCGGCACCGCGGAGATCGATCGAGGTGATGTGGCGGCAGCACGTCAGGCGTATAACCGCGCATTGATACTTCGACCGGAAACCCTAAAAACGCGGTGGTTCGACGCGCTGTCACTGCCTGTCGTCTACGATAGCGAGGCACAGATCGAGGATGAGCGAGAGCGCTGGATGGTGGGCCTGACGCGTCTTGAGGCCGAATTACGCCTCGATTCAGAGGCAGAGATCGCCGATGCTCTGGCCACGATCGGCGAGTCCTGTAATTTTGCGCTCGCATACCAAGGCCGAGATGATCGTGACGCACAACGACGATATGCACATTTAGTCGAGCGAATCGTCGCTGCGGCCTTTCCCGCTTGCGCCGTTCCGCCAACACCTCCGGCGAGGGTTAAACCGAAAGTTTTGTTCGTTTCCGCCTTTCTTCGCGATCATACGGTGGCCCGGTTATTCGATGGTTGGTTGCGGCATCTGGATCGTGAGCGGTTCACAGTTGAAGCCATGATCACGACGCCTGACGGGGATGTCGTCACGGACGATCTAGCGTGTGTCTCTGACGCCTTTCACCGCGACATTCCGGACGTTACCGGGCTTGTCGATCGCGTTATTTCAGTCAGGCCAGACGCAATTGTTTATCTGGATATCGGCATGGATCCACGCACTCAGGTGTTGGCGGGCCTGCGTCTCGCGCCAGTACAGGTCGTGGCATTCGGCCACCCCGTAACGACGGGATTCTCGAATATAGATGCCTTCATTTCCGGTGCGTTACAGGAACCGGAGGGAGCAGCTGAACATTATGTTGAAACGCTGGTGCAACTGCCTGGCCTCGGCGTCACCTACCCCCGACCGGCGGTATCCGCGAGTGCCGTGCCGGTCGACGTTCGGCCCGTTTTCCTGTGCACGCAGAGTCTGTTCAAATTACTGCCGGGACAGGATGCTGCATTCGTTGACCTTGCGCGTGCCGTACCCGACGCGCGTTTTCGTTTTATCGCGCACGGCAAGGCGGCGGTAACCCAACGTTTTCGCCGCCGGCTTGCTGACGCGTTTAAGATCAACGGCCTTGATGCTGATGAACACCTGGAAATCGTGCCGCAATGCCCGCGTTCCGAATTTCTGGCGCTTCACCACGATGTAACCGCTGTTCTCGATAGTTTTGGTTGGTCCGGTGGCAATACCTCCTTCGAGGCGCTGGCCATGTCGGTTCCCGTGGTCACATTGGCGGGGGAATTCATGCGCGGCCGAGTGACGGCGGCGATGTATGAACGCATGGGAATGTCGGATCAGGTGGCGACGGATACCGATGATTGGGTTAACCGCGCGCGATGTTGGGCGACGCAGCCACAGGTTCGGGCCGACGTTGTCGATTCGATTAGCGCGGCGACGGCGGAACTCTTTGACGACGAACGGCCGGTCATCGCGTTGTCGGATTTCCTTGAGTCGATGATCGCCGACGCCAGAGTGCCCTAGTGCCCGCCAAGATCACATCTTAATCGCTGCGTCATCGATATCGGACTGCAAGCGGCGGACTTCCGCATCAACTTCGAAAAGCAGTGTCGCCATGGATTGCTGCATGGTCATCAGTCGCTCGACCTTACGTGCGAGACCAGCGGTGTCATCCAGGTTGACGGAATAGTCGGCCTCATCCGCCACCGTTTCACCGCCGAGCAACCATAACGGTGGCACGCCGAGCATGCCGGCCAGCATCTGCAATTTGTTGATCCGTGGTTCCGAGCGATCGGACTCCCAGTTTCTGACGGTTTCCGGCGTGACGCCGGCTCGCTGAGCCAGTTGAGACACTGAAAGGCTGCGTGCGGCTCGCGCTTGCTGGATCCGCCCACCCAGCGTGGTTTCGGCGCCCGGCTCATTGGTTGCGGACGGCGGCGGGTCGTCAAGCATGGTCGATCTCCTGTCATTGCGGGGGCGCAGCGTTGCTTCCCGAGGGAGAAATCCTTCGGGGCCAAGTCGTTAAAGAATTGATAGCGGCTGGCGTGATAGCCAGCCCGCTTCAATTCGATGCCATCTTGTCTGCAACCGACATCCGCGCCGGACGGTGGCACGGACACTTGCCAAGGATAAGCAACCCCGGCACGGCGCGTGGTGAGGTTAGCGAGAGTAGAATTCGATGACGAGGTTCGGTTCCATTTGGACCGGGTAGGGTACATCGGCCAGCTTCGGCGTGCGGATAAAGGTGCCGCGTCCCTTCTGTGTATTAACCTCGATGTAGTCCGGAATGTCGCGTTCCGAACTTTCCATGGCCAACAGAACCATCGGAATCTGACGCGACTGCTCGCGCAGTTCCACCACATCACCCTCGCGGACCTGATAGGACGGAATATTGACGCGCTTGCCGTTGACCAGGACGTGGCGGTGGTTGACGATTTGGCGAGCCGCGAACACCGTCGGCACAAACTTCATGCGATAGACCACCGCGTCGAGACGACGCTCCAGCAAACCGACGAGATTTTCCGAGGTATCGCCCTTACGGCGAACTGCCTCGGTATAATAGCGGCGAAACTGCTTTTCGGTGATGTTACCGTAATAGCCCTTAAGCTTTTGTTTGGCCTGTAACTGCAGGCCGAAATCAGACGGCTTGCGGCGACGTTGCCCATGCTGGCCGGGGCCATACTCGCGGGTGTTGACGGGACTTTTCGGGCGACCCCATAGGTTTACACCCAGGCGCCGATTGATCTTGTACTTCGAAGACACGCGCTTCGACATGATTCCACACTCCTTAAAGCGGGTTTGTTATTTTGTCCCAGTAGGCCCCCTTGCGAACAAGGCGACGGGGCATGGCACGATTCCATTGGCCCACGTTCCCGGGAATTAAGTCGCCGGACTATACGGATCGTCGCGGTAATGTCAAAGGGAAGTCGCGGATTTTGGCGCCATGCAGCGTTTGTGCAAAGATACAAATCAGGAGGACAAGACCATGACTGATCTCAGCGGCCTCGAAGCGCTCGCATTCGATTACTACGGGACCATCGCCGATAAGGGGGCGCTGGCGGTGGATGTGGACAAGTTATTTCCCGGTAAGGGAGGGACCTTCACCAAGCTGTGGTTCAACCAGACGCAGCGTTATTGCTTTCAGAACGGCATGATGGAGCGTTACATGCCGTGGAGCGAGATCACCAAGTCCGCATTCGCCTTCGCCGCCGCCGAAATGGGCATGGACGTCGACGATGCCACCCGCGACGAATGGATCGCCGCCGATCAATGGCTTCCCGTGCACGCTGAAGCCCCGGCCGCGCTTGCTCGCCTCGCCTCGAAGTTCAAACTCTATGTGTTGTCCATGGCATCGCCGTGGATGATCGAGCAATCGCAGCAAAACGCCGGCATCACCGAGCACTTTAGCGGCTTAATATCGGCCGAGCCGGAAAAGCTCTACAAACCCGGACGCGCCGCCTATCAACTGGGCGTCGACCGCATCGGATTGCCGGGTGAGAAGATCGGCTTCGTTTCCGGCAATTCTTTCGACGTCATTGGCGCGCGCAGTTTCGGTTATCCATCCATCTGGGTACGGCGCACCGGCCAGCCGCTCGACGGGTTGGGTCTTGAACCGGACCTGATTGTCGGTGATTTGATGGCGATGGCGGAGGCGCTCGGCGCTTAGCTTTCGAGTTCGCTATCCCAATACAGGAAATCGCGCCAGCTTTCGTGCAGATAGTTGGGCGGGAACGAGCGGCCGTTCTGCTGCAATTCGAAGTTTGAGGGTTGGTCGGGTTTGCGAATTGGGAACATCTTGACCTCGCGCGGCAAACGATGGCCCTTGCGCAGATTGCAGGGCTCGCACGCGGTGACGACGTTGTTCCAAAGGGTGCGGCCGCCGCGGGCACGTGGAATAACATGGTCGAAAGTTAAATGCTCGGCGGCGAAGCCCGCGCCGCAATACTGGCAGGAAAATGCATCCCGTAGGAAGACGTTGAAGCGCGTAAACGCCGGCCGACGATTCATCGGCACGTATTCCTTCAACGCGATGACACTCGGCAGGGTGAACGCTTCCGATGGACCGTGGACCTGCTGGTCGTATTCGGAGATCACGGTCACCCGGGATAGGAACACCGCCTTGACGGTGTCCTGCCACGACCACAGGGACAGCGGAAAATAGCTCAGAGGCCGGAAATCCGCGTTCAAGGCCAGGGCCGGATAATTGCTCAGCGACATGAACCACCATATCTCTGCCAACTTTCGACAAAAGCATACACGATGTTGGACTCGCGGCAACACCCCCCAACCATGAAGCTTTGGTAATATCAGGAGTTGGTCGGGTGCCGTCACAACGCCGCTTTTGACAGGTGCCCCCGATGTCATGGAACATGCGGTATGCGCCTACTCATTGTCACCGTGTTTCTGTTTCTTGTTGTCGCGCCGGTATCGGCGGACCACGATAGCCTGCACGCGCCGAAGGACGTCATCATTCGCATTGCCCATTTGCTGGCGGCGCGCCATGCACCGATGCTGGCCGAGGCTAGGTTTGGCGCAACCACGGTTGACGCTGAAGCCGGGCAGCCAGTGTGGACAGTCATGGGTCTCGCGTATGATCCCAACCTCACGGGAGACGCGGCCGAGCACGTCTATGTCGGCGAAATGCGTCTCGTCTGTGATGACGCCACGGATGAAATCTGCTGGCGCCTGGAACGTCTTGGTGTCAATTTCGCGCCGGTCTATCGCGCCAAGAAGACACAGTAACGCAACCCTAGAGACAAGGTCGCTTAGGATGATGAACACGGACACATTGATCGACGTAATCTACACCCATACGGAGGGTGAGCCGACGTGCATCGTCCCCGGCTGGGTGCCTTATCCCTTCGGAACCAATATTCTAGAGAAACGACAATTTCTGGACAGCGAATACGGTTGGCTGCGGCCAGCACTGACCCGCGAACCACGCGGCCACATGGACATGTTCGGCGTCTTCGTGACACCGCCGTCGACGCCCGAAACCGACGCCGGCATGATCTGGATGGATGGTGATCGTTTCGTCGATATGTGTGGTCACGGGACCATCGCG
>JAYOFM010000101.1:0-415 GCA_038117225.1 Rhodospirillales bacterium | reverse complement strand
CCACCCGCGAGCGGAAAGCGGCCCGACGGTGATTCGCTATGAAACCACGGCGGGACCCGTCACGGCCCAGGTCGAGAGCGAGAACGGCCGGGTTGTTTCGACCAAGTTCGAGAACGTGCCAGGTTTCGTCGCCGCGGAAGACATTCCGGTTGACCTACCCGGCCTCGGCACGCTGAAGGCGGACGTGGCCTTCGGCGGCAACTATTTCGCGCCGATCGATCTCAGTGGGACGGACCTCAGGGTGTGCCCGGAAAACGGATCGCGGCTGAAGGAATTAGGTTTAATCGCCCGTGAACAGATCAACGCGAAGGTGGATATCGCCCACCCGACCCACGATCACATCACCGGCGTTCCGTTCGTCACTTTCTATCATGAGGGCGATCGCGCCGATTCGCTATACCGCAACGTCCACGTG
>JAYOFM010000100.1:0-14660 GCA_038117225.1 Rhodospirillales bacterium | reverse complement strand
ACGCCGGCCGCTTCCCACTGTGGCTGGCGCCGTTGCAGGTGGTGGTCGCCACCATCACCAGCGAGGCCGATGACTATGCCAGGGACGTCTTGGCGGCGCTGCGGACAGCGGGGCTAAAGGCCGAAGCCGATCTGCGCAATGAAAAGATCAACTACAAGGTGCGCGAGCACAGTCACGCCAAGGTCCCGGCGATCCTCGTCATCGGCAAGCGCGAGGCCGATGAGGGTACGGTGGCGATCCGGCGATTAGGCGGCAAGGACCAAGAAATCCTTGCGCTGCAAGAGGCAACCGCTAGACTTGCCGCGGAGGCGGGGGGTCCGCTTGTTGAGCGGACCGGCTGATTGATGCCGGACCTTGACCACCTCTCTGGGAAATTTTTTCTTTTCTCTACAACAACGACAGGAGATCTGTCATAGCACGTCGTCCATTCGCTCAAACGCCACCGTCCAAGGATGGCCCGAGAGCAAACGAGGAAATTGGCGCGGACCCGGTCCGCCTAGTCGACGCCGACGGCGAGATGGTCGGTGTTATCTCCCGCGATGAAGCACTGGAAATGGCCTTTGAGGTCAGTCTCGACCTTGTCGAAGTGTCGCCCAATGCCGACCCCCCGGTCTGCAAGATCCTCGATTACGGCAAGTACAAATACGAGGCCCAGAAGAAGGCCAATGAGGCCCGTAAGCGCCAGAAGATCATCGAGGTCAAGGAAATCAAGATGCGGCCAGGTATCGATGAGCACGATTACCAGGTCAAGATGCGCAAGGTGAAGAGCTTCCTCGACGAAGGCGACAAGGTGAAGATGACCATTCGCTTCCGTGGCCGTGAAATGGCCCATCAGGATCTCGGTATGAAGGTTCTCGACCGGGTGCGCGAGGAAGTCGACGAAGTCGCCAAGGTCGAACAATTCCCCCGCGCCGAAGGCCGTCTGATGACCATGGTTCTGGCGCCGAAGTAAACCGCGATCTCGGCTGGCTGAGTGGCCGCGCAACGCCGACGCGGTTCTTGCAATGCCCCCATCGCACCGCTATAAACCGGCCCTCCGAGCGCCGAGGCCGAAGGGCATGCCGACGCGCTCCTGAACGGACCAACGGGCCACTCTCGTCCTCTGGACGACAAGGCCCCATAATAAGGAGTTCCGAAATGCCCAAGATGAAGACCAAGTCCAGCGCCAAGAAGCGCTTTCGGCTTACCGGGTCGGGCAAGGTCCGCGCCAATTTCGCCTGCAAGCGCCACAATCTGCGCCGGCGGTCAACGAAAATGAAGCGCCAAGCCCGTGGAACCATGATCCTCGGCGATTCAAACGCCCGTATGGTCAAATCCTATATGCCCTACGCCTGATCGGCCTAAGTTCAAGGCCATCATCCCGTAAGGTCGAAACCCAGGAGCCAAAACCATGTCTCGCGTAAAAAGGGGTGTCACTGGACACGCCCGTCACAAGAAAGTTCTGAAACTGGCCCGCGGTTACCGCGGCCGATCCAATAGCAGCTTCCGTCTCGCGTTGGAGCGGGTCGAAAAGGGCCTGCAATATGCCTACCGTGATCGCCGCAATAAGAAGCGCACATTCCGCGCTCTTTGGATTCAGCGTATCAACGCCGGCGCGCGCGCCAACGGCCTGACCTATTCGCAGTTTATCAGCGGGCTCGGCAAGGCCGGGATCGAGCTTGACCGCAAGGTCCTCGCCGATCTCGCGGTGCACGAGCAAGAGGCCTTTAAAAGCCTGGTCGAACAGGCCCAGGCCGCTCTCGCCGAGACCGCGTAGACCCTACTGCCGGGAACGCACGTCCGTGACGGGAGCCGGTCCTTGGGCCGGCCGCTCCCGCGCGCGCGCATCCATGAGGAGCCCCTATCGATGCAAGACATCGAGGAACTGAAGACCGAACTGATGGATCAGGTCGCCGGCGCGGCCGATGTGGCGGCGCTTGAAGAGGTTCGTGTCTCGGCGCTGGGCAAGAAGGGTCGGATCACCCAGTTGATGAAAGGGCTCGGCGCACTTGGGCCGGATGAACGAAAAGCCGCCGGCCAGGCCTTCAACGCCTTGAAGGATGAAATCGCGGCGGCCATCGACGGGCGGAAGGACGGTCTGGCTGGCGCCGAACTCGACCGCCGCCTGCTTGAGGAGCGCGCCGACATCACTCTGTCACCGCGACCGGAGCCTGAAGGCCGCGTCCATCCCATTAGCCAGACCATCGACGAGGTCGTCGCCATTCTCGGTGAAATGGGTTTCCGCGTCGCCGAGGGACCGGACATCGAGGACGACTGGCATAATTTCACCGCGCTCAACATTCCCGCCGACCACCCGGCGCGCCAGGAACACGATACGTTTTATATGCCGGGCGGCGGCAGTGACGATGAGGCGGAGCGGATGGTGCTGCGAACACATACGTCGCCGGTACAAATCCGCTCCATGACGAACTCCGAACCGCCGTTCCGGGTCATCGCGCCGGGTCGCACCTATCGCTGTGATTACGACGCCACCCATTCCCCCATGTTCCATCAGGTGGAAGGGTTGTGGATCGACGAGCGCACCCACATGGGCCACCTCAAGGGGTGCCTGATCGAGTTCTGCCGCGCCTTTTTCGGCGTCGACGATCTACCGGTGCGCTTCCGCGCCAGCTATTTCCCGTTCACCGAACCGTCGGCGGAGGTCGATATCGGCTGTACCCGCGACGGCGGCGAATTCCGCATCGGCCATGGCGACGATTGGCTGGAAATTCTCGGCTGTGGCATGGTCAATCCCAAGGTACTCGACAACTGCGGCATTGATTCCGGTAAGTACCAGGGCTTCGCCTTCGGTATGGGCGTGGAGCGGTTGGCGATGCTGAAGTATGGCATTCCGGATCTGCGGACCTTCTATGAGTCGGACCTGCGCTGGCTCAAACACTACGGGTTCAGGGCACTCGACGTGCCGGGCATGGTCGGAGGGCTGGCGCCATGAAGTTCACGCTTGGCTGGCTAAAGGAACATCTGGAAACGGATGCACCGCTGGAAAAGATACTCGATCGCCTGACCATGGTCGGTCTCGAAGTCGAGCAGGTGACCGACCGGGCAAAGGGGCTGGAGACTTTCGTGACAGCGAAGGTGATTGAGGCCCGCCCGCATCCGGATGCCGACAGGCTGCGGGTCTGTCGCGTCTTCAACGGCAGCGAGGAAATTGAACTGGTGTGCGGCGCGCCCAATGCGCGGACCGACATGATTGGCGTATTCGCGGCGTCTGGCGCCTACATTCCCGGTACCGGCATCACGCTGAAACCGACGGAAATTCGCGGCATTACCAGTAACGGCATGCTGTTGTCGGAACGGGAAATGAACCTGTCCGACGACCACGACGGTATTGTCGATCTGCCCGAGGACACACCCATTGGCGTGCCGGCGGTCGGCATCATGGGATTGGACGACCCGATCATCGAAATCGCCATTACGCCCAACCGGGGCGATTGCCTCGGCGTGCGGGGAATCGCGCGTGATCTGGCGGCGGCCGGTCTGGGGCGCCTGAAATCGATCACGACGGAACCGGTCCCCGGCGCCTACGAAAGCCCCATCGGTGTTACCCTCGATTTTCCGGAAGACATGCGCGGCGCCTGCCCCTATTTCGCTGGCCGCCATTTCCGCGGCATCACCAATGGCGAAAGTCCCAAATGGCTGAAGGACAAGCTGCTGGCCATTGGCCTGCGTCCGATTTCGGCGTTGGTCGATATCACCAACCTGATGACCTTCGACCTCGGTCGACCGCTGCACGTCTTCGACGCCACCAAATTGGCCGGCGGCCTGACCCTCAGGCCGGGCGCCGCCGGAGACACGTTCCTGGCGCTGAACGATCGTGAATATGAGGCCGATGGCGAGATGACGGTGATCGCCGACAGCAACGGCGCCGATGCCCTCGGCGGCGTTATCGGTGGCACAAGAACCGGCTGCGACGAGTCGACGACCGAGGTGTTTCTTGAGTCCGCCTATTTCGATCCGGTGCGAACAGCGGCGACGGGCCGCCGTCTCAACCTGATGACCGACGCCCGCTATCGATTCGAGCGAGGCGTCGACCCGGCGTTTCTGATCGACGGGATCGAGATCGCGACGCGGCTGATCATGGATATCTGCGGCGGCGAACCCTCCGTGCCCGTCATGTCCGGGCGCGAACCGACGTGGCAACGCACCATACCGTTCGATCCGAATCGCGTCGCCAGCCTCGGCGGTGTCTCGATCGCGGGGGAAGAAATCGTGCGTATTCTCGGCACCCTGGGCTTCGCTGTTACCGAGGCGGCGGCCGGCCGGCTCGACGTCAGCGTGCCGTCATGGCGTGGCGATGTGGTCGGCGAGGCCTGCCTAGTGGAGGAAGTGATCCGCATTCACGGCTACGATAAGATCGCGGTGGTCGTGCCGCCGCGTGATCACGCGCTTCCTGAGCCCGCCCTGGACGCGGTGAAGCGCCGCCGTTCGGTGGCGCGACGCACGCTCGCGGCACGGGGACTGATCGAGGCCGTGACCTATTCATTCATGCCGAGCCCGGACGCCGAGCATTTCGGTGGGGTTTCGCCAGCCATGCGGCTGATCAATCCGATTAGCTCGGACCTGGACGTCATGCGTCCCTCCATCCTGCCCAACCTGATCCGCGCCGCCGGCCGCAATGCCGACCGCGGTCAATCGGACGCCAGGCTGTTCGAGGTCGGGCCGCAATATGCCGGCGATACGCCGGATGACCAGTCGATGGTCGCCGCGGGAATTCGCGTTGGCGCCAACCATGACCGCCATTGGGCCGCCGCGCCGCGCGCCCACGATGTGTTCGACGCCAAGGCCGATGCGGTAGCGGTCCTGGCCGCTCTTGGGGTCGCCACCGATAGACTGCAGACAGTCGCTGAAGCACCCGCCTGGTATCACCCTGGACGCTCGGGCGTATTGCGCCAGGGGCCGAAGAACATCATCGCCGCCTTCGGTGAGATCAACCCCCGGGTCTTACAGGCCATGGACATCGCCGGCCCGGTTGCCGCTTTCGAGGTTTTCGTCGACGCCCTACCGGCTCCGAAGGCCAAGCGCGGCGCGGCGCGGCCGTATTTGACCTTGGAAGCGCTACATCCGGTTAATCGCGATTTCGCCTTCATCGTCGATGCCGGCGTCGCGGCGGAAACTTTGTTGGCCGCCGCGCGCAATTCTGACAAGGCGATGATCGCCGCCGCCAATTTGTTCGATCTTTACGAGGGAGAGAACCTTGGGGCGGGCAAGAAGTCGCTCGCCATCAATGTTGTTATCCAACCTGCCGACAAGACGCTGACGGATGCGGAGATCGACGCCATCGCCGACAAAGTCGTCGCTGGCGTGGCCAAGGCAACCGGTGGCTCGCTTCGCGGCTAATCGGTGGACGCGGGTATACTCGTCGCCTCGGCGTCGGCCAATGGCACATCACAGTCCATGACATAAACGACCGTCGGCGCCGCCCGGCCGCGCACTGTCACTTCCGTGGTACGCGCCGTCGCGAACCGGCCCGCCACAGCCTGTTCGGTCGCTTCGGACAACATGACGTAAGATCCATGCTGCTTGTTCAATTGCTCAAGCCGCGCCGCGATATTGACGTTGTCGCCATGCACGGTGAACACCAATCGATCCTTGGCGCCGACGGCGCCGATGACGATTTCCCCGGTATTGATGCCGCACCGTGTCTTAAGAGTGACATGCTTCGGCCCGAAGGTCCGGCCATTAGCGACCGTTTGGATGGCGTACGCGGTACGTAGCGCGCTGGCCGCGTGATCTTCATCATCCCGCAACGCGTTGAAGGTGATCAGCATCAAATCACCTTCGAATAGCGTGATGACCCCACCTTGGCGGTCGATGACCTCACCCATGGCGCCGAAATACTCATTCAAGGTGGTCGCCAATTCGCGTGGACTCATGCCTTCCGAAACGGTCGAAAACCCTTCGATATCTGTAAACATGACGGTCGCCATCTTAGCCTCGCCGTCACCCGGCTGGATTGCCCGGTCGGCGCCGACGATGCGTTCGGCGACTTCCTTGGAGACGAACCGGGAAAGGTCTTCCGCCGCCGTGCTATCAAGAATCGCTCGATGCAAAAGCTTGCGGGCGCGATGCACCGCGATGGCAAGGACCGCCGTGACCAGCAAAATCGATAAAATCTTGTCGATCTCAGCACCGACGAGGATGGCGTTCGACGTAATGTACTTAACGAAGTCCCGGGTCACCATGTTATCGAACGGATTGGCGGTGATGACGTAGACCATCAACAGGCCCCAGCCGACCGCCGCGGACAGGCCGGCGAGAATGATATAGCGGGGCTCGAACCGGAGTGCGCGCAAGGCGATGAAGATAAACACATACATCACCGTCGGCGCCTTCAGATAAAATGACGGCGGCTGCATGTACTGAATATGAAAACTCCATATCAACGTCATCAGCAATGCCATGTCCATGACCACGGAAAGGGACAGGAACCATCCGGGCGCCGAGCCACGCCGGGTCAGGAATAGACGCACGACGGTGAAACCGAAATAGGCTAGCAGGGCCAGCGGCACGGGCTGAATTGCGGTCTTGTTCAGGGGCGGTGGAGAGACGGCCCACAGACTGGCGAAGATAACCAGCAGGAGGAACTGGACGCAACTGATGAGGTGCTCGCTCTCGACCTGCTGGCGATCGATGGCCTCGCGCACCCGGTCAGGAAGGCGTACATCCTGCGGTTTACCGACGATAAACGCTTTTAGGGTCGCCCACATGCGCGTCGAATCCTCTACTTAGGCAAGGCCTATCATAGGGCAATAGAACCTAAAGGGGGAGACGTTCGCGCGGAATTGAAGTGGCGTTATCGCGCCGATGGGGGGATGCGCGTGATGGTGACTCGGGCAGGCCGATGGCCGAAGCCGAGCAGTCGGGCGACATCGTGAAAAAGCTGTAAAACGTCAAACATGTTAAGAAATCCACGGAGGAGAATCGTTTATGTCGACACCCTATGCCGCCGCACCGCTAGCGTCAGTGATGGCCGTCACCCGCCGAAAAATTTCGCGGATGATTTCCGCTCGGTCAGTCGTAGGCAATGCCCTCGGCGGCGTCCGCCGTACCTGCGCGTATCGCGGCGACAACAGTTGCCCGCTTGTTGTCCAGGTGACGGCGCTGGACCTCGGCCAATCGAACACCGTCGCGCCGTAACAGCGCCTCCAGCATTTCCTCGTGCTCGGCCATCGCCTGATCCCACCGGGCCTTCGACATGTTGGCGCGGTAGCGGGCCAACCGAACCCGGCCTGCCAAGGCATCGTAGGACGTCTTCAGGGTCGGATTGCGGGCCGCCGCGAGAATGGCTTCGTGGATGCGCTGGTTGAGCTCGAAATACGATTGAACCTCGCCCCGCGTGTGGTATAGCGCCATCTGGTAATGCATTGCGCGGATTTCGCTGATCTGGTCGTCGGTAGCGCGGGCGCACGCGAGTTCGCCGGCCAAGGCTTCCAATGCGCCCATGACCGGGAATAACTCCTCCACCGCATCGACGGTCAGGCGCGCGACCCTTGCTCCCCGGTTGGGCAGAAGCGTTAGCAGTCCCTCGGACGCCAAGACCTTCAAGGCTTCGCGAAGCGGTGTGCGTGAGATGCCAAGGCGCTCGCACAGCAACTTCTCGGGTACCCGGTCGCCGCCGGAAAGCGTGCCGGAAAATATCATCTCGCGAATATGTTCGGTTACCGTCTCGTGGAGTGACGTACGTGGTATTCGCACATCGGCCATGTCGTTCATTATGGTAACGCCCGTTCCAAAACACGTGCCACATGCAACGCCCGCCGGTTCGCGCCGTCATCGATCTGGTGCCGGCAACTCGTGCCATCGGCGACGATGAGCGTATCCGCGGTCGCGTTCCGAACCGCCGGCAATAGATCGAGTTCCGCCATTCGCATGGAAATGTCATGCGTTTCCGCCTGATAGCCAAAGGCGCCAGCCATGCCGCAGCAACTGCCTTCAACGGTTTCCACCCGCAACCCCGGGACATGCCGCAAGGTTCGTTCGACGGCGCCCATCTCGTCGAAGGCCTTCTGATGGCAATGCCCGTGCAGCAGGGCGCGGCTTTCCGGCAGCGGCTGCAAATCAAGCCGCAGCGTACCGGCATCCAACTCCCGTGCGAGGAATTCTTCCATCAGCACCGCCTTTTCGGCCAAGGCATCGCTGTCCGCGCCTGGCAACATGGCCTGAAATTCATCCCGCATGGTCAGCAGGCATGACGGCTCCAGGCCGACGATGGGAATGCCGGCCGCCACGTAGGGCGCCAGGGCGGCGAGCGTTCGTCGTGCTTCCGCCCGTGCTTCGTCGACCAATCCGGCGGCCAGAAAAGTTCGACCGCAACACAGGGGACGGCCGTCATCCGATGGTCGAGCCGCCACCACATTGTAACCCCCCGCGACAAGCACACGGCGCGCGGCACGCACGTTTGCGGGCTCGAAATATCGGTTGAAGGTATCGGCAAACAACACCACCGTTTCATCACGGTAACAAACGGTGTTGTCGCTCTTGGCTTCCTCGTCGTCGAATGGAGTATCGCTCCATCGCGGCAAGGAGCGCTTGGCGCTCAACCCGAACAGTTTCTCGCTCAGCAACGGCAAGCCGGGAATAGCGTCGCGCAAGTTCGCCAGGACCGGTAGGCGGGACAGGAGCGGCGCGTAACGGGGCAGGAAGGCGATCAGGCGGTCCCGCGCGCTCAACCCCTGGCGCTTCGAACGGTGATACAAGAACTCGGTCTTCATGCGCGCCATGTCCACGCCGGTCGGGCACTCACGCTTGCAGCCCTTGCAGCCGACGCAAAGCTTCATGGTATCGGCCATGGCGTCCGAGGTGAAGGCATCGGCGCCAAGCTGGCCGGAAAGGGCCAGCCGCAGGGTGTTGGCGCGGCCGCGGGTCAGGTGCTGTTCGTCGCCGGTGACCCGGAACGATGGACACATGACCCCTGGATCGCGCTTACGGCAGGCGCCATTGTTGTTGCACATCTCGACCGCGCCGGCGAAGCCACCCCAGGCCGACCAATCAAGCGCCGCATCCAGCGGTGGCGTCGCGTAACCGGGCTTGAAGCGGAACAGGGTTCGGTCATCCATGCGCGGTGGATCGACGATCTTTCCGGGGTTGAGGACGCGGTTGGGGTCGAATGCCTCCTTGATTTCCGTGAAATTCCCGATCATGCGTTCACCGAACATGGGGGCGTGGAATTCGGAGCGCACTAGGCCGTCGCCATGTTCGCCGGAGTGCGATCCCTTGTACTCACGCACCATCTCGAAGGCTTCCTCGGCGATGGCGCGAAGTTGCTTCGCACCCTGTTCCTGCTTGAGGTTCAGAACCGGACGCACGTGCAGGCAGCCGACGGAGGCGTGGGCGTACCAGGTTCCCTCGGTGCCGTGTTTGTGAAACACCTGAGTCAGGCGGTCAGTGTAGTCGGCGAGGTCCTCCAGACGCACAGCCGCGTCCTCGATGAACGACACCGGTTTGCCGTCGCCCTTCATGGACATCATGATGTTGAGACCGGACTTGCGGACTTCCCACACCGCCTTCTGGAACTCCGGCTCGATCGCCTCGACCACGGCGTCGGCGTGCCCCAGATCACTCATCATCTCGACCAATTTCGCCAATCGTCGGAGATTTTCCTGCTGATCCGGCTCGGCGAACTCAACCAGCAACAGGGCCTCCGGTTCGCCCTTGACGAAGCGCTCAACGGTGGGGCGGAACATTGGGATGTCGCGCGCCAGATTGATCATGGTGCGATCGACCAGCTCAACGGCAACCGGACCGAGGGTGACGATGTGTTGTGGTGCCTGCATGGCCTTGTAGAAGGTCGGAAAATGGCAAATGCCGAGAACCTTGTTCCGCGGCAAGGGTTGCAACCGCAACTTGATCCGCCGGCTGACCGCCAGCGTTCCTTCTGAACCGACGAGCACGTGCGCGAGGTTGGGATGGCCTTCGCGCGGATGCACCGTGGCGTCGGCCCAATCGCCACGCGGCGTGCCGCCGGGCATTAACGCATCGATATTGTAGCCACCGACCCGGCGCATCAGGTCGGGAAACCTTGCGCGGATTTCATCGGCTTCCCGGTGACCCAGATCAAGCAATCGGGCGACCAGATCCTGCTGGCTGTCCTCCAAGGTCGCGGCGGCGGCATTATCGGACAACTCGCCGAACAGCATGGTCGAGCCGTCGGCCATCAAGCCGTCGATGGCACGCACGTTATCGCGCATGGTGCCATAGCGGATCGAGCGAGATCCGCAACTGTTGTTGCCGGCCATGCCGCCGATGGTGGCCCGCGACGAGGTTGATACATCGACGGGAAACCAAAGACCGTGTGGTTTCAACCAGGCGTTCAGATGATCGAGAACGATGCCGGGTTCTACCCAGCAGGTGCGATTGTCGGCGTCAAATTCAAGCACCCCATTAAGGTGCTTGGAAACATCGACGACCAATGCCTCACCGACCGTTTGTCCGCATTGCGAGGTGCCGCCGCCGCGCGGCAGCAAGGGCACGCCCTCACGGGCGGCGATTTCGACAACGCGTGCAAGGTCATCCTGGCTGCGTGGCACGACCACGCCGATGGGTTCTATCTGGTAAATCGAGGCATCGGTCGCGTAGCGGCCCCGGCTGAAAGCATCGAACAACACGTCGCCGTCAATCGCCTGATCGAGTTGCCGCGCCAACGCGGCGTCACCGATACGGTTCCGGCTCGAACGATCCGCCATGTCGCCAGTCACTTTCACTATTGTTGCCATATCGTCGAAATCGAACCTCGATCATATAAAAATGAATGCAAAATGCAAGAAATTAATAGATTTTTAATTATATAAGCATCTAAGTAAAAATTATTTGACAAAAATGAATTCAAAAATGCAATGTGGCTAATTGGACGCGCCCGCATAGATCGGAGGCGCGGTCACGTTCCTAGGAGGGATTTTTGATATGGCACATAAGAGCGGCCGCCATTTTTTGCAGATACCCGGGCCCAGCAATGTTCCCGCGCGTGTTCTGAACGCCATCCAGCAGCCGACCATGGATCACCGGGGCCCGGATTTCGGAGCCATGGCAAAAAGCGTCCTGGAACGCGCCAAGCAGGTCTTTAAGACCGAAGGCCCGGTCATCGTCTTTCCGTCATCCGGCACCGGCGCCTGGGAGGCGGCGTTGGTCAACACACTGGCGCCCGGCGACAAGGTGATCATGTTCGAGACCGGCCATTTCGCGACGTTGTGGCGGGAAATGGCGGGCCGGTTGGGACTGGACGTGGTCTTCGTCGAAGGTGACTGGCGATCGGGCGTCGATGCCGCCCTGGTCGAACAACGTCTGGCCGCCGACACCAAGCACCAAATCAAGGCCGTCTGTTGCGTGCACAATGAAACGGCGACCGGTGCCGTTTCCGACATCAGCGCCGTCCGGAAGGCCATGGACGCGGCTGGGCACCCGGCGTTGCTGCTGGTCGACACGATTTCCTCGCTCGCCTCAATCGATTACCGCCATGACGAATGGGGCGTCGATGTGACCATCAGCTGTTCGCAGAAAGGTCTGATGCTGCCGCCGGGGCTCGGCTTCAACGCGCTCAGCAAGAAGGCCCTGGATGCGACCGACAACAGCGGCTTCACGCGGTCCTACTGGGATTGGGGGCCGATGCTTGGAAACAACGCGGCCGGTTTCTTCCCCTATACCCCGGCGACCAATCTGCTCTACGGGCTCGACGTGGCGCTGACCATGCTGCTTGAGGAAGAGGGTTTGGACAATGTGTTCAAACGCCACGACCGCCATGCGGAAGCGACGCGGCGCGCCGTCAATGCCTGGGGACTCGAGATCCTGTGCAATAATCCGGCCGAGTATTCGAGCGTGCTAACCGGCGTTGTCGTTCCCGACGGCCACGATGCGGATCACGTACGCGGCGTTATCCTCGATAACTTCGACATGTCCCTTGGTACTGGCCTCGGCAAGGTGAAGGGCAAGGTATTCCGCATCGGGCACCTGGGCGACTTCAATGATCTGACGCTTATCGGTACACTCGGCGGCGTTGAAATGGGTCTTGGCCTCGCCGGCGTGCCGCATCGGAAGGGCGGCGTCGACGCGGCAATGGTCTACCTGGCGGAAACGGCGCCGGCCAGATAATTCCCGGGAACGGAGACATCCACCATGGCGGACGCAGGCAAGATCGAGCGAACCGGCCCGTTGAAGGGCCTCAAGGTCATTGAACTCGCCCACATCATGGCCGGTCCCGTCTGTGGCATGATGCTCGCCGACATGGGCGCCGACGTCATCAAGGTTGAAAGAACCCCGCAGGGTGATGATACGCGACGTTTTCTACCACCCGACATCGAAGGCGAGTCGGCGGCGTTCATGATGATGAACCGGAACAAGCGCGGCATCGCGCTCGACCTCAAGAGTAATGGCGGCCGCGACGTCATCATGCGCATGCTCGCTGATGCGGATGTGGTGACGGAAAATTATCGCAGCACCACGATGGCAAAATTGGGGCTCGACTACGAAACACTTCGCGCCATCAATCCAGGTCTGATCTATTGTTCCGTTTCCGGATTCGGACGCACCGGCCCCTATGCCGAGCGGGGCGGATTCGATCTGATCGCCCAGGGCATGAGCGGCCTGATGGCAATGACCGGCGAGGGCCCGGGCCGCCCGCCATGCAAGATGGGCGCGCCGGTCACCGACATCACGGCGGGCATACTCGCCGCCATGGGCGTATCGGCCGCCTATGCGCATCGACTGAAGACCGGCGAAGGCCAGATGATCGATACGTCGCTGTTTGAAGCGGGCATTACCTTTACCTATTGGCAATCCGCCATTGGCCTGGCGACCGGCGTCGCGCCAGGGCCCATGGGTTCCGCGCATCCGCTCAACGCCCCGTATCAGGCCTTTGAGACCGCTGATGGGTGGATCACCTTGGGCGCCGCCAATCAGGCCAATTGGCTGCGCCTACTCGATGTCATTGAGCGCGATGATCTCGGCCGCGACCCGCGCTTCGCCGAATCGCGCGAGCGCATGCGGAACTACCAGGCGCTGGCCGCCGTGCTGGAGCCGATCTTCAAGGCGCGGCCGTCGGCGGATTGGCTGGCCGCCCTGGAAGCCGCCGGTTTGCCCGCCGGTCCCGTATTGGATGTATGCGAAATGCACCAGGACCCGCACGCCATCGCCCGCGACATGGTGGTCGAGACCAAACACGCCACCCTGGGGCCGGTAAAGACCATCGGCTTACCGGTGAAATTTTCCGGAACGCCGGGCGGTGTCGTGCATGGCGCGCCGATATACGGTCAACACACCCGCGAGGTGCTGACAGAATTTGGCTTTGATGATGCGGAGGTCGCGGCCTTGCTGGAAAGCGGAGCCGCCATAGCGGCCTGAACGTCACGACGGCGCTAAACCGAAATCAAAGATTTCGACGCGTCAGTTCTTCATCGAGACGCTTGATCTGGTCCTCGACCGAGATATCGCGGATCGCCGTGACCTCAAGTCCGCGATCCTCATAGGCATTCTCATCCGGGCGGTCGATGGCCCAGGCGTTGACGGCGGTATCACGGGCACGCAGCAACGCCTCAATCTCGGGGCGAAACAGCTGCAACATCTCGGTCATCCAGATATTGGCCGGCCACGACGGCAGCGCCTGATCGATGTTGAAATTATCGAGCATGGAAATCACGGTTTCCGCGTCGTACCAAATTTCCCCGGTAACCCAGCGATTGGTGGTGAACAGCCGAATCGGAAAGCCGGCACGGTCCATCGAAATAGCGACGAAATGAGTCAGCGCGTCATTGTCACCGCGCGGCGGTTTGTAGTCCGCCAGGGGCGCCGGCCTGACCCCAGGAGGCATGCCCTTGGGCCGCAAAAATGTATGAAAGTGACCGTGCTCCGCGCCCCAAACGTTAGCGCGCTCCTCTGGCGGATGGGCATGATAATAGTATTGCGCATGGGTCTCGAAGTCGTAGACGTCACCCTCTGGATAATGATCCCATTCGTAGAACTCGCCGCCTTCGCGCAGCACCTCGCCGACGATATTAGCGTCGCTCTTCTTGAGCACGCGATAGCACTCGATAATTCGCGTCCCAGCCTCGGCCATGCGAGCTAGGCGTTCATCGCTAAGATCGTCAAAGGAAATGGGGTCTTCGTGCCGGGCCATCGGTGCAAATTCTACTGACGAGTGACCGTGTAGTCCATCCGAACCGGGGGGATTTGTCGAGTCCATGGTGTCACTACCTTCCCAATACACGATTAAAATCAATGCGCCGCGGAACCTTCGTCCCGCGGCGCATCAAAAGCCGATTCGATACGGAACTACTTCTTCTTTTTCGCCGCGCACGGATTGCAGGGATTGCACTTCTTCTTCGCCGCGCACGGGTTGCAGGGGTTGCACTTCTTCTTCGCCGCGCAGGGATTGCACTTGTTTTTCTTCTTCTTCGCCGCACAGGGATTACAGCCGGCGAGCTGGATGATCTCCTGGCCCGAGTCAGCGCTCTTCGCCATGGCGTCCGGTAGGACCGAAAGGGCACCAGCGCCGGTCAGGGCGGCGACGCTCACTGCGGTAAGGGTCTTTCTCAGCATGTCACGATATCTCCCAAGTTTTGTCGTAGAGGGGGGTGGCGATCTTTGCCCCGGCATCATTGCCGGAACTTGGAAACGGTATCCGATCGCGCGAACCCGGACACTAAACGTCGTTTCAAATTCGTGTGATCTAATAT
>JAYOFM010000099.1:0-14859 GCA_038117225.1 Rhodospirillales bacterium | reverse complement strand
CGGCGCCACCGACTTTCGTCGCGAGCTGCTCGATAAAATCCGCGCCCTGGGCGCCACCCGCCGCCGCCGCAGCGGCCTTCCCGCAGTCCGGACGCCAGCGCCCACGGCTGGCCCGGCGGCGACGGCTGAACCGTCGTCGCTCTACAAGGACCCGATCGTGCTGCGCGCGGATAAGGTCATGCGCCGGCCAAAGGTACTCGCCATCGGCAGTTCAACTGGCGGGCCGCAGGCGTTGGCCACGGTGCTGAAGGATTTTGGGACAGGGCTTAGTATGCCCATCGTCATTACCCAGCACATGCCACCCAAATTTACGACGATTCTTGCCAAGCATCTGTCGTCGGCAAGCGGGCTACCGTGCCGCGAGGCCGCGGATGGGGATAGGCTTGTGCCCAACGAGATTTTGTTGGCCCCCGGCGACTACCACATGGAAATAGTCGCCGATGGCAACGGGCAGAAGGTCAGCCTCAATCAAAATCCCGCCGAGAACTTCGTCCGGCCCGCCGTCGACCCCATGTTTCGCAGCCTGATCAAGGTCTTCGATGGCCGCGTCCTCGGCGTCATTTTGACGGGAATGGGATCGGATGGCCTCAAAGGCAGTGAGGATCTCGTCGCCGCCGGCGGGCAAATTATTGCGCAGGATGAAAAGACCAGCACCGTCTGAGGCATGCCCGGCGCCGTCGCCACTAAGGGATTGTGCGCCGCAGTGGTGCCGCTTGACGCGGTTGCGACAACCATCAAGGACTTTTGTGCGAGGGGACTGCCGTGACGCCCGACGACGTCGATTTCATCGCGAAGATGTTGAAGCAGGAGTCCGGGCTGATCATCACGCCCGATAAATCTTACCTGCTGGAAAGCCGGCTGATGCCGGTGGCCCGCAAGAACGGTTTGAAGGGGTTGGATGAGCTCATCGTCAAGCTGCGGGGCGGCGATAAGACCGTTAAGACCGAGATCGTCGAGGCGATGACGACCAACGAATCGTTCTTCTTCCGTGACACCAAGCCGTTCGATCTGTTCCGCGACCACGTGTTGCCGCATCTCATGGCCACGCGCGGTGACAAGAAGACCTTCCGTGTTTGGTGCGCCGCGGCCTCAAGTGGCCAGGAACCATACTCTCTCGCCATCACGTTGAAGGAGCAGGGGGCCAAGCTGGCGGGCTGGCGCTATGAGATTATTGCCACGGATATTTCGCACGATATCCTCGACAAGGCGAAAAACGGGGTCTACTCGCAGTTTGAAGTGCAGCGTGGGCTACCGATTGCGCTGTTGGTCAAATATTTTCAGAAGCACGAGGAACAGTGGCAGATCAAACCCGAGATACGGTCGATGATCGACTACCGCTTCTTCAATCTACTGGAGGATCCAGCGAAACTCGGTAAGTTCGATGTGGTGTTCTGCCGCAACGTGCTGATCTATTTCGATCAGCCGACTAAGAAGATTGTCCTGGAGCGGATCGCCAAGCTGATGCCGGAGGACGGCATGCTGTTCCTCGGCGGCGCCGAAACAGTGCTTGGGATCACCCAGGCATTTCGCCCTGTTTCCGGGCAGCGCGGCGTTTATGGTCTGACTGGCGAGACCTAAATTCGACGAAGTCTCTAACCCGGGGAATATGGAAAGAAGCGCGATCCAATATGGTTCACGCCTTTAATCGTTTTCAAGGGGCGTTGGTGCTCTTGATCAGGCCTTGGCCGCCGCCTTGAGCCGTTGCGTCTCGACTTCTGGATCGCGCAACACGTAACCCCGGCCCCACACGGTCTCTATATAGTGATTGCCCTCGTTGGCATCGGAAATCTTCTTGCGCAGTTTGCAGATGAAGACGTCGATGATTTTCAGTTCGGGCTCGTCCATGCCGCCATAGAGGTGGTTGAGGAACATTTCCTTGGTCAGCGTCGTGCCCTTGCGCAGACTGAGCAACTCCAGAATGCCGTATTCCTTGCCAGTCAGATGGATCGGCTGCTGATCGACGGCGACGGTGCGGGCATCCAGGTTGACTGATAGTCGGCCGGTATCAATGACCGATTGGGCGTGGCCGGCCGAACGGCGCACCACGGCCTGAATGCGAGCCAGCAGTTCGGCGCGATCGAACGGTTTGGTCAGATAGTCGTCGGCGCCGCTACCGAGGCCCTTGACCTTGGTTTCCGACTCCGTGAGGCCCGACAGGATCAGCACCGGTGTTTCGATTCGCGAATCGCGCAACCGGCGCAGCACTTCCAGTCCATCAATATCCGGCAACATCAAATCAAGGATGATGATGTCGTACTCGTATAGCTTTCCAATTTCCAACCCGTCTTCACCGAGGTCGGTGGCATCAACCACCATGCCCGCAGTTTCAAGCATCATCTGGACGCTTTGCTGGGTTGTCGGATCGTCTTCAACCAAAAGTACGCGCATGCATTAGCCCCATCCGGGGCCGTCCGAACCGCTTCCGGACGGCGAATCGTCGATTCGTTAACCATAATACCAAATGTAGAGTCCCCGCCAAACGGTTTTACTCAGCCGATGCCGTCGCTATGCTTTACGAAGCCTTAAAGACTCCCGCGCCATGATCACGGTACGGGTTTCAGGGACGGGCGGCCGGGGTGGAATACGGCCGCTACCGGAAGTTGGGGAGATCGCCCCTTGCGGGTATTCGATAATAATATATCAAATGAAATCAGTAGATTAGCGGATTTCCGTATGTATGGCCGCGTCACCGACGTGGTCGGCTTGCTGATCGAGATCGGCGGTGTTCAGGGAGCGTTGGCCATCGGTGACCATTGTATGATCACCGGCAAACACGATCGTCAGGTGGAATGCGAGGTGGTCGGTTTTCGCGCCGGCCGCGCCTTGGTTATGCCATTTGCGTCGCTCGATGGAATCGGCATGGGCTGCCGAGTGGAAATCGAGGGTGGTGAACCTTGTGTCTATCCCGACCACAATTGGCTCGGTCGCGTCGTCAATGCGTTCGGGGAACCGACCGATGGGGGCGGGCCGCTCAATGCCGGTTTGGTGTCCTATCCGATCCACAATGGACCGCCGGCGGCGCATGAGCGCAAGCGAGTCGGCCCCAAGGTTGACCTCGGCGTGCGGGTCATGAACTCCTTCCTGACCACCTGTCGTGGCCAACGCATGGGAATCTTTTCCGGCTCCGGTGTCGGTAAGTCGACCTTGCTGTCGATGATGGCGCGCAACACCGATGCGGAGGTCACCGTCGTTGGCTTGATTGGCGAACGCGGCCGCGAAGCACGGGAGTTCATCGAGGATTACCTGGGCGAGGAGGGCATGAAGCGTACCGTCGTCGTTGTCGCCACCTCCGATGAACCGCCGCTGGTGCGTCGTCAGGCGGCCTACGTGACCCTCGCCATCGCCGAGTATTTCCGGGACCACGGTGCCAATGTGTTGTGCCTGATGGACAGCGTCACGCGATTCGCCATGGCGCAGCGAGAAATCAGCCTATCCGTCGGTGAACCGCCGGCGTCAAAGGGCTATACACCTTCGGTGTTCGCCGAGTTGCCGCGCCTGCTGGAGCGCGCCGGACCGGGGACCCAGGATCAGGGCGACATCACCGGCCTGTTCACCGTGCTTGTCGAGGGTGACGATCACAACGAACCGATCGCCGACGCGGTGCGAGGTATTCTTGACGGCCACGTGGTGCTTGACCGGGCCATCGCGGAACGCGGCCGCTATCCGGCTGTGAACGTTCTGCGTAGCATTTCGCGCTCCATGCCCAATTGCAATACGCCGGTCGAGAACGCTGTCGTCAACCGGGCGCGCAAACTGTTGTCGGTTTACGACGATATGGCGGAACTGATTCGCCTCGGTGCCTACCGCCGGGGTACCGATCCGGACATCGACGAGGCCATTCACTACAATCCCGCCATCGAGGCGTTTCTCGCTCAGGAGATCGGTGATCGGGCAACGCTGGAAACGGTTTACGCGGAACTGGCGGAAATTCTGGAGATTGATATCGCGGCCATGCAGGCCGATGTGGAAGCGCAGATTCTGGTCGACGCGCAGACGCAGGCTGATGCGCAAGCCGCCGCGGCGGCGACGTAGCATCCATGGCCAAGGGCCTTCACAACCTCATCCGCCTGGGCGAATGGCAGGTCGATGAAAAACGCCGTGCGCTCGGCACCTTGTTGACAACGGTTGCCAACATGGAAGGTATGCTGGCGAGCCTGGAAGCGGAAATCATCAGCGAGCAGGCGGCGGCGACGGCGACGCCGGTGGAAGGCGGTCTGATCTACGGCAGTTACGCCTCGGCCGCCATCGAGCGCCGCAATAACTTCCATGCCCGCATCGCTTTGGTTGAGGAGGAGATCACGGAAGCGCGCGAGGAATTACGCCTCGCCTATCTCGATCTCAAGAAGTACGAAATCGTTCAGCGTCAACGCGAGGAACGCGAGGCGATCGAGCGCGACCGCGAGGAGCAGGCCTACCTGGATGAACTCGGCATGCAGGGGCATCTGCGCAAGGACGCATGACTGCTCATCATCTCAGTCATCCACCGGGGGCAGGCGCGACAGCAGTGATGCGTTGTCCCAACCCGGTTGACGCTCCTCGATAACCACGTCGTGGCGAGTCAGCGCGGATGCCGCCGGTCGACGGCAGCGCAGGTGGACCCTAATCCAGCGCGGTACCAGTTGATCGTTTAGATCGTCGAGCACGGTGACGGCCAAATCCTCGACGGACACGGATGGCCCCCGCGGCAACGCCGGCAAAAAGGCGCCAAGGCTTTCCGGCAACAGAACATCGCGGTCGGCGATATACCGCACGATCACATCGGTGACGTCATCGGCCGGGCCTTCAAGGCGACCGACGAGACTGGTCACGGCATCGATCCGGCTGTTCGGCGCCGGTCTGGTCCGCAGCAGAAGCCGACGCTGCCGGCGATCATCGGCTTGGTCGACCATTTCGTTAGACCTCCAGGCCTAGGCCGCTCGACGTCGCCGCCGGCATGGCGTCGACGAAACCGGCCGGTTGCGCCTGGAATCCGACACCACCGCTAATGCCGGTCACAGCGGCGGCATCGATGAAGATATCGCGGATATCGCTTTGCATTTGTGGTGGCAGCGGATTGTCGGTGCGAACCACCAGATCGACGTGCTTGCCGCCATCCGCCACCAGACCGTCCAACTGCATGCGGCCGAGCTGCGTCAGGTCCAGATCGACGACGAAGCGCATACCCGACGATTCTCCGTCATTTTTCTCGTCCTCGTCGTTTTCCTCATGATGTCGTGTCAGCAGCCGAATTTTCTGTATTTCGTCCTCGGCCAGGAAGGGCACGGCAGTCATGCGCCAGTCACCGCTGGCCGGCTCGTCCGCCGTCCGCGACATCTGCGCGAAATCGTCGCCCAGGCGATTGGCCACGTCCGCGCGCAGGCGCTGTAAGATACGGGCCGGACCGTCGCCAATCCACGAGCGCACGTCGCCGCCGCGCAGGGCGCTGAGGAAAAACAGGACGTTGCTGGTCAACTGGGCATCCGGGCGCGGTAAGGCGCTTGAGGTGACGTGCTGGTGCGCGCCGGGGGCAATATCCGCCAGCACCCTCAGCGTTTCGTCCAACGCCGGCCATTCGCGGGCCCAGGTCAACGCGGCGCGCCCGGCCTGGTCGATGGCCTGCTGACTGGCGCCGTGGGTACCTGGGTGGGAGACGGCGGCCGGCGGGCGCGGCGCACCAGTGAATTCCAGAACCAGCGATGTTCCCGCCGGCAGCGCCGTCGGCGTGGCCAGCGAAACGGTACCCAACGAGGTTTGCACAACGGCCTGATTGCCGCCGTGGCTGGGAATGACGACCCCGTGGAGCGATTGCCCGGCGACAGGGCGTGCGGCCGCCGACGCGTCCGGCGTCACGATCGTTGCGGCCTGTCCTGGCGGTAGAACGGAAACGACGCGCAACGGCAGTTGCGTGCCGACGGCAAGGGAATGCGGCATGACCGTGCCCGCGGCGGTCGACGACACCGGCGTGACGGCAGGGCTAGGCGTTCCCGTCGCCGGCGTCGTGGCGCCAGAGGTCCCGGGGATCGTTGTTCCAGGCGTCAGGGCGGGCGAATTGCCGCCGGCCGTCGCGGCTGCACCGACGCTGCCAGCCAGAGTGCCGGCTGGGGGGACCTGACCGGTGGTCGGTGCACCGGGGGCGATAGCGGCGGGACGGATCAGGATACCGGTCAGTTGTGCGCCGGTGGTTAGCGTGACTGGCGTCGGGGTCGCCGATGGTGTCGCGGGTTGTACGATGCCGCCAGTCCCGCCCCCCGTGGCGGCCCCTTGTGGACCCGCCAGCGAGGTGGCGAGCGGACCCGCTGGTGTCCCGACAGAGAGCGGGCGGCCGTCGATGCCGGCAATCAGAAATATCAGCGAAGGCGCGCGGCTCTGTAGAACAAGCTGCAGCGTTGCCTTTTCGGGAAGTGCCACCAGCGAACGCAGCTGTACCGTTCCGTGTTCGGTCGCGACCTGGATCAGGCCTTTGTCCGGTGGCCCGATAATGGTCGCCTCAAGCCTGGCGCCGAGGGGAAGGTCAAGCAGCCGCGGCGGCGGATTGGTGGCGACAGCGGTCGGCGGCGGCGCCGTGGGCGGCGGGGCGCCCGTGGGTTGAGGCGGGGCGATTTCGGACATATTTGCTGTCGCCTTTCCGCGCGAGGTTGCAGAGCCGTTCGATCAATCCGTGACCGCCGTGGTTACCAGGGCCTTGGCGATGCCGCGAATGTCGGCGGCGGCCTCGGTGGTTGGATGCCGGGTTAACAGCGGCGATTGGGCACGGATAGTTTCCGGTACCTTGGGGTCGCGGCGCACGATGCCGAGCAATGGCGGCGTGATCTTGAGAAACCCCTGGCACGCCTTCAACAGGGTGTTGTAGGTGCGCTCGCCTTCCTTGGTTGATCCCGCCATGTTGACGACGACACGGATGTCGGTTTCCGGCCGTTCCATGTGGGTGATCTTGATAAAGGCATAGGCATCGGTCAGTGCCGTCGGTTCGCTGGTGGTGATCACCACCAGACGGCCGCTGTTGCTGGCCAGCAGGCGGCCTGTCCGTTCAATGCCGGCGCCGAGATCGATGATGACGTCGTCATAGCTGGCGGCCAGCATGGAGAGATCGTCGGCGAGCATCTGCAGCCGGCTGACCGGTGTGTCGGCGAGGGCGCCCGAGCCGGAGCGCCCGGCAATGACATCAATGCCGGTATCACCGATTTCATCGACCGCCTGGGCCAGGGCAATGCGTCCGGAGAGCACGCCGCCGAGGTCATTCTTCGGCATCAGGCCGAGCTGAATATCAAGATTGGCCAATCCCAGATCGCCATCAAACAGCAACACGCGCTGGCCCATGGTCGCCAGCGCGTGCGCCAAGCTGATGGAAAACCAGGTTTTGCCGACGCCACCCTTTCCGGATGCCACGGCAACGATATTGCGGCCGCGATTACGGGCGGCGGGTCCGGATGCGGCAATCGCGGCGGGATCGGCGTCAACAGTCATGAAGCGGCCTCAATGGGGGTTGCGGTGGGTCTGGCGTGAGCGCCGAGCGCCACATCGGGCATCATCAGCCGGGCCAGTGACACGGGATTGATGGGGCTAAGTCCGTCGGCGACCTGGGGATTGATGCTGACGTCGCTGAAGGCAAGGCGGCCGGCGTGGGCGGCGGCGAGCAGGCTGCCCAACCGGCGCGCCATATCAAGCCGCGTGACGACCAGGCGACGACAGCCGACACGGGCGAAGGCGGCGGCGATATCAGCGGTTTCCAGGGCGTCGCCGCCGGCGGGGAGAACCAGCACAGGCTCGGCCCGGGCAGCGTCCACGAACGTGCGAAGTTCGCCCATTTCTCGTTCACTGAACGGATTGGCGCCACCGCTGTCGATATAGACCGGCAAGGTTGGGTCAAGATCGGCCAGCACGCGCGTCAGCGCCGCCGCGTCTTCGGCAACGCCGAGTTCGATGTCGAGGATGCGGGTGAAGGCGCTCAATTGCTCGACGCCGCCGGCGCGGCGGGTATCGGTGGTGACGACGGCCGCCGGGGTCTTCGCCAGGCGGGCTTGCGCCGCCAGCTTGGCCGTGGTGATGGTCTTGCCGGCGCCGGGCGGGCCGACCAGCATGATCCTCTCGCCGGGCGACGGCGTGCCGAGTGGCCGGAACGAGAATTCGGTATCAAGTGCCGCCGCGAATACCGTCGTCGGGTCGATTTCCTCGAGGTCTCCGACAATCCGCATCAGGCGCTCGACCAAGCGAGGCGGCGTGCCATGGCGGACCAGCATCTGGCGAATGAGCGCGTCGCCGTGTCGAGGATGCTCATTGAGGCCGGCATCGTGCGCCTCAACCGCCGCGTTGGCATCATTGTCGGCCGGCGCCGGCGCGACAACCGGTTCCACCTCTTCGATTGCGGCGGTCACCCGGCAGCCGCTGCCGCCGTCTTCGGGGGAGCTTCCGGTCTGCGAAGAGACGATGATCGCATCGACGCCCAGCTGTTCGCGGACCAGGTTCATGGCCTCGGCCATCGTCGGGGCGGTGAAGGTCTTTAGACGCATGAATTGCTACGTTACCCCCGTCAGCTCTAGATTTGGCCCACGGTCTTGATCTTCGCCTTAGGGTACACTTCGTTCTGGGACATGACCATGGTCATGGGCCGAAAACGCTCGACGATGGAGCGCACGAACGGGCGGATTGCCGGGCTGGTTAGCAGTACCGGCGTCTCGCCCATCATGGCCTGGCGCTCGAAGGTCGAGCGCAACTGATTGATGAATTCCTGCAGCCGTGTCGGCTGCATCGACAGTTGGCGGTCGTCGCCCTGGCCGACGAGACTTTCGGCGAAAGTCTGTTCCCACTGCGGCGACAGGGTAATTAGGGGGATGTGACCTTGTTCGTTGACGTTCATGTCGCTGATCTGACGCGCCAGCCGAGCGCGCACGTGTTCGGTGATCATCATGACGTTGCGTGATTGGCCGGTGGCCTCGGAGATACCTTCCAGGATGGTCGGCAGATCACGGATGGAGACACGCTCGGCCAGCAAGTTCTGCAACACCCGCTGAACGCCGCCCATGGAAATCTGCGCCGGAATCATGTCGCCGATCAGCTTCTGGTGGTCCTTGTCGAGTTCGTCCATGAGCTTCTGCGTCTCCGCATAGCTTAGCAGCTCGGCCATGTTGTCCTTGATGGTCTCGGTTAGGTGGGTGGTGATGACAGTCGCCGGATCGACCACCGTATAGCCACGGAACAGGGCTTCTTCCTTATTGGTTTCCTCGATCCACATGGCTGGTAGGCCGAAGGTGGGTTCAACGGTCTTCTCACCGGCCAGCGAGATTTCCTCGCCACGCGGATCCATGACCAGCAACATGTTAGGCCGCAGATCGCCGCGCCCAGCCTCGATCTCCTTGACCCGGACGACGTAATTGTTGGCCGGCAGCTGCATGTTGTCCTGGATGCGTACCGAGGGCATGACGAAGCCGACCTCTGTGGCCAATTGACGGCGGAGCGCCTTGATCTGGTCGGTCAGTTTCTGGCCGCCCTTGGGCGCGTTAATCAGGGTCAGCAGGCCGTAACCCAACTCCAAGCGCAGGAAATCGATGCGCAGCGCCGCCGCGATGGGCTCCTCCGACAACGCCTTCGGATCGACCTTCTGTTCCTCGAGTTCCCGCAATTCCAACTCGGCCGCCTGATCGTCCCGTTGGTTGACGAAGAAGGCAATGGAGCCGCAGCCGATGGCGAGGAACAGGAACGGCAGCGCCGGAATACCTGGCATTACCGCTAAGCCGAATAGCAGGAATGAAACCAGACCCATTGTCTTGGGCTGGCCTCCCAACTGGCGGACCAGGGCGCTTTCCGTGGTCCCCGCGACGCCGGCCTTGGTGACCACCAGACCGGCGGCGGTGGAAACGATCAGCGCCGGAATCTGCGACACCAGGCCGTCACCCACGGTCAGGCGGGTATAGGTGTCGGCGGCCTGGCCGAAGCTGAGGTCGTTCTGCGCCACGCCAATGATCATGCCGGCGATAACGTTGATGAAGGTGATCAGAATGCCGGCGATGGCGTCGCCGCGAACGAACTTCGCAGCGCCGTCCATGGCACCGAAGAAGGCGCTTTCCTCCTCCAGGTCCTTGCGTCGCTGCTTCGCCGTATCCTCATCGATCAGGCCCGTCGATAGATCGGCATCGATGGCCATCTGTTTGCCGGGCATGGCGTCGAGAGAGAATCGGGCTGACACCTCGGCGATGCGGCCCGAGCCCTTGGTGATGACGATGAAATTGACGATCACCAGGATGGCGAAGACGATGATGCCAATAATGAAATTGCCGCCCATGACGAAGCCGCCGAAAGCCTCGATGACCTGCCCGGCGGCGTCGGTGCCGCGATGGCCGTCGGACAGAATCAAGCGTGTCGAGGCGAGATTTAGCGACAGCCGAATCATGGTGGCCAGCAGCAGAATGGTGGGGAAGGTATTGAAATCGAGCGGCCGTTCGACGAACAGCGCCGTCATCAGGATCAGAACTGCGAAGGTGATCGAGAATGCCAGGCTGAGATCGAGCATCCACTTCGGCATCGGCAGAATGAGAACCACCAGAATGGCGACAACGCCGAGCGCCAGTAAGATATCGCCGCGTTTGGCGATGGCGCTCCACATGGACTGGAAGTCCATGGGTTCGTTTTGCGCCGCCGGGACATTGGCATCCACATCCGCCATCGTCTTACACCGTTCCCGTCACGGAATGTGGCGAGTCCATTGAATGGTGCACGCAGGCCACGGGGCGTCCGGTCATCCGCTGGCCTGTGGCCCTTCGCCCGGCTGCGGCACCTGGAATCCGTCGGTGCCGTATTGCTTCAGCTTGTTGCGCAAGGTGCGGATCGAAATGCCTAGAATGTTCGCCGCGTGGGTGCGGTTGCCGAGGCAATGGCCGAGGGTGTCGATAATCAGCGAGCGTTCCACGTCGGCGACCGTACGGCCGACCAGATCGGGGGCGCCGCCATCATTTCGCACGTCAACACCGGTATCCCCACCAGCCTCGGCGGCCTCGCCGGTCATCATGATGGCGTTGACGTCTATTTCGTCCCCAGTGGCCAGCAGGACTGCGCGATGCAGAGTGTTTTCCAGTTCGCGGACGTTACCGGGCCAGGGGTGGCGTTGCAGAGCGGTCATGGCTTCCTCCGATATGGGGCGCACGTCGACGCCGTTGGCTTCGGCGAACTTCTTGGCGAAATGGACGGCCAACGGCGGGATGTCACCCGGGCGTTCCTTTAATGCCGGCAACGCCAGATTCATTACGTTGAGCCGGAAATACAGGTCCTCGCGGAAGTTGCCCGCCTTGACCTCGGAAAGCATGTTGCGGTTCGACGTGGCGACGATACGGACATCAACGGTTACCGGCTTGGAGCCACCGATCCGGTCGATTTCCTTCTCCTGGATGGCGCGCAGCAGTTTGGCCTGTAAGCGCGGGTCCATTTCAGAAATTTCATCCAACAACAACGTGCCGCCGGATGACTCCTCGAACTTACCAATGCGGCGCGCGACGGCGCCGGTGAAGGCGCCCTTCTCATGACCAAAGAGCTCCGATTCCAGAAGGTTTTCCGGTATCGCGGCACAGTTGACGGCGACGAAGCGCGCGTTGCGGCGGCGGCTTTTCAGATGAATATGCCGCGCCACGAGTTCCTTGCCGGTCCCCGATGGCCCCGTGACCAAAATGCTGGCGTCCGAGGGCGCCACCTGTTCGGCCATGCGCAGCACCTCGGCCATCTTCGGGTCGCGATGGATGATGGTGTGGCTTTCCTCGGCCACCGCCTCGAAAACAGCGGCGATGAGTTCCGGGTTGGGTGGCAGCGGCAGGTATTCCTTGGCGCCGGCTCGAACCGCGCGGACGGCGGCCTGAGCGTCGTTGGCGACGCCGCAAGCAACCACGGGCACGGTGATGCGCTCGACGGTCAGTGACGCGATAAGCGCCGCGATATCCAGTTCAACGTCGCACAGAACCAGGTCGGCGCCGTGGCCGCCGCGCAATAATTCCAGTGCGGCCGGCACGGTATCCGCCTGCAGAACCTTGGCACCGCGCTTGATGGCGATCTGGCTGGCGGCGCCGATTTGCCCGCCCAGGGTGCCGATGATCAACAGTTGCATGGTTGACGATTACTCCGCGTCTCTAATCAATCGAAAAACGCCACCCGCTTGGCGGGGGGCAGGATACTGTTCAGCAGCATTTCCAGGCGCCGGGGATTCTCCTGGCGTCCGATGGAAGCCGAGCCCATCAGGTAAATGCTCGAAACTAGGGCTTCCTCGGCTGAGTTTCGCTCCAACTTCGAGGCGAGCGGCAAGAACACCATGTTGGCGAGAACGGCGCCGTAAAACGTGGTCAACAACGCCACCGCCATGGCCGGGCCGATGGTCTTGGGGTCTTCCAGATTGCCGAGCATTTGGACCAGACCGACCAGGGTGCCGATGAGGCCCATGGCGGGCGAGAATTCAGCCATCTTGCGCAACACGTTGGTGCTTTTCTGGTGGCGCTGTACCGTGGCCTGCAGATCGCGGCGCATGATTAGTTCAACCTCCTCGCCGGGCGTGCCATCGACGACCATGGCGATACCCTTGTGCAGGAACGGCTCGGTAACCATTCCGCCAAGCATGTTTTGCAATGCCAGCACACCTTGCTTGCGCGCCACGTCGGCGATGGTGAGCACCTGAACCGCTGCGTCGGAGGCATCGCGGGTGGAACTGATGAACGTCTTCATCACGGTCGGCAGAGTGCGGCTCATTTCGCCCAGCGAGACGCACGCGGTGGTGACCGCGAGGGTGCCGCCGATGACGATCAGAATGGCTGGAACATTGAAGAATGCTTCCGGCGTGCCGCCTAGCGCGATGGCGGTGCCGATCAGCGCGAACCCGCAAAACAGACCAAGTACCGTCGCCAGATCCGTGCCACGCGGGGCGCGGCGGATCGGCGGTGGTGGCGGTTGGAATGTGGGTTCGGCCATGCGTGTCGTCCTGGTCGGTTCGGCGCGGCGTTAGGCGTTGCGGTCTGACTTGATGATTTCCGTCATGGTCACACCCAGCCGATCCTCGACGACGACGACTTCGCCACGCGCCACCAGCCGGTTGTTGACGTAGATGTCGATCGCCTCTCCGACCTTGCGGTCAAGTTCGACGACGGCGCCGCGGCCCAATTTCAGCAATTCGCTGACCTGCATGGTGGATTTGCCAAGCACCGCCGAGACCTGGACCGGAATATCGTAAACCGCCTCCAGATCCTTGGCGCTCTTCGGCATATCGGGCAGATCACCGAACTCGGAGCCGATGGCGGCCTCCTCTTCGGCCGCGGGGGTGTCCGTGGTCGCTGGCGCGTCGCCATCCAGTTCGTCGAGTTGCAGGTCGCTTCCGTCGTTTTCCGCCATCTGGGCCTCCTAGCTAGCGCGGGTCGGCGTCCGGGCTGTCATCAGTTTCCACCACGCCGTCATCAACCGCGTCGTCATCCATATCGGGAACGATCGGCGGGGCAGGGGCATGCTCGGTATCCAGTATACCCGTCATGTCGTCATCATTGCCGTCCAAGGTTGGAATCGGCGGCGCGCCGGCGTCCGCGTCGGCATCGGCAGGCGCCGTTGTGGCATCTTCGTCCATGTCGGCAACGTCCAGGGAGGGTGTCGGGGGCGTCATCCGGTCGTCGGGCACGGGGGCAATTGGATCCCCGTCAACTTCCTGATCAAGCCCGGAATTCCGGGCGTCCGGGGCCTCTGGGTCAGTTTCGTCGTCTGCCACGGACGGCGCGAAGGGGGCTTCCGTGCTGGTCGTCGGCGGCATATCCGGCGAGGCGTCCAGCGTCGTGTCCGCAGCCGAATCGGTTTCGGCCACGACTGCTTCCGCGGTCGGCACGTCGTCGGGCGAGGAGGCTTCCGCATCCGTGGACAGCGAAGAAACCGGCGAATCGGCGCTACCGTCACCACCATCAACGGTGTCCGTGTCGGTCGCTGGGACCGTGTCGTCGCCTTCCGGTTCCGCGAACATGTCCTCCGGCACTTCGAACTCTGGCTCGCCCTTGAGGTTGCGTTCGACAATTTCGTCGATCTGCTGCCACATATCCTCGATCTTGCGGACCGCACCGCCGTTGGCCCATTCGACACGGCAATCGCCGGGTTCCAGCAGCTTGTCGCCAGTGACCGATAGACGGCCTTCATAGCCGACGCGATCGGCGATCTTTTCCAGCCGGTTGGCGAGCGGGTCCCGTAATTCGGGAGCGACGAAGATTTGCACCTTCGGCTCCTCGAGGATGGCGTCGAGAATTTCGGCAACCATGCGGTCAATCTCGCCCAGTGCATTGCGGGCATTGAGGTCGGGAAAGGCCTTGCGGGCGATGGACGAGGCGACGCCCAACATATCACGGGCGATTTCCCGGTTGCTGTCCACCTGCATACGGCAGACGTCCGCGAATGATGCGGTGACCTGGTTCAAGGCATCGAGGATTTGCGTTTCCGTGGCGGCGGCGGCTTCGCGCACGCCGGCCTCCTTTCCTGCGGCGAAGCCCTCCTCGCGGGCCATCTCCACCTCTTCTTCGGAAAACGTCGGCGCGGCCTCAACATCTTCGTCGGTTTCGCTGCTTTGTTCGCTTTCCGCTTCCTCTTTCGGCGCATCCGGTGGTGGCAGATCCTCGAAGTCCTGATTGAACATGAATTTGTTCAACGCGGTCATGATCCTGCGTCCTTGGGGATGCGGTGGTGAAAGAATATCGGAGCGTGCAACCTAGTAAACCAGCTCGCTGTCTTCGTCCTGGCCGGCGATGACGATCTCGCCGGCGTCGGCCAACGTTTTCGCCGTCGACACAATGCCAGCCTGAGCATCGTCCACGTCGCGCAGACGCACGGCACCCATGGCTTCCATGTCTTCCTTCATCATCTTGCCGGCGCGTTCCGACATGTTGGCGAAGAACA
>JAYOFM010000098.1:0-14875 GCA_038117225.1 Rhodospirillales bacterium | reverse complement strand
TCGCACTCCCAGTCGCTTGCCGGGCGCGGCAAAATTGTGACCGGCGACGGCCCACCATGAAGAAGGTGGGCCTAAATTCGGCGAGGAACGCGAATAGGGGTGCAATCACGCGCCGGCGCGCTGGAGGGGAGTCGACGCATGAGCGAGAATCCAGATACAAATTACGAGGTGGGTCAGGACAACATCTCGCCATTCGGGCTGGATATTCACAACCCAGTTTTCTTGGTTTCCGGGCTGAGTATCGTCGTCTTCGTTCTCGTCACATTGATGTTTCAGGAAGGTGCGACGGCGTTCTTCGGTTGGTTGCGGCCGTTCCTGACATCGACGTTTGATTGGTTTTTCCTTCTGTCGGCCAATCTGTTCGTGTTGTTCTGCTTCTATTTGATGTTGTCACCGCTTGGCAAGATCAGGCTCGGGGGGGCGGAAGCGAAGCCCGACTATAGCTACATCGGTTGGTTTGCCATGTTGTTCGCCGCCGGCATGGGCATCGGCCTTATGTTCTTCGGCGTGTCGGAACCGATGTCGCACTTTGGGTCTTCCATGGGCGGCACGGCGATGGAAAACGGTGTGCGTACCGATTGGGCGCCGCTGGGTGGCGCAAAGGGTGACGCGGAAGCGGCGCGTAACCTCGGCATGGCGGCGACGATTTTTCACTGGGCATTGCACCCGTGGGCCATATACGCGGTCGTCGCGTTGGCGCTGGCCTTTTTCACCTACAATCGCGGCCTGCCGCTGACCCTGCGTTCCGCGTTTTACCCGATTTTCGGTGAAAAGGTATGGGGCTGGACCGGCCACGTTATCGATACCCTGGCGGTGTTCGCGACCCTGTTCGGGCTCGCGACGTCGCTCGGATTCGGAACGCAGCAGGCGCTGGCTGGGCTCAATTACTTATTCGGTACGCCGACCGGTAATGTCGCCAAGGTCGTGTTGATCACCGTCATCACGGCGGCCGCGCTGATATCAGTCGTGCGTGGCCTTGACGGTGGCGTCAAGGTGTTGTCGGAAGTGAACATCGTCCTGGCGGGTTTGCTGTTGGCCTTCATCATTTTCGTCGGGCCGACCGCGGCAATCTTCGACACCATCGTCAGCGGCGGCATCGCCTACGTGAAGGAGGTCATTCCGCTGTCGATGCCATTCGGCCGCGAGGACGCCAATTTCTCGCAGGGCTGGACGTCATTCTACTGGGCCTGGTGGATTTCCTGGTCGCCGTTCGTCGGCATGTTCATCGCCCGCGTGTCACGAGGGCGAACGGTGCGCGAGTTCGTGTTCTGTGTCATCATCATTCCAACCATCGTGTGCATATTGTGGATGGGGGCATTTGGCGGCACGGCCATTACCCAGGTGGTCGCCGACGCGGCGGCGCCGGTCGGCAAGGCAGCGCTTGAACTGAAGTTGTTCGAAATGTTGAAGCCCTTGCCGTTGGCGTCGATCACTTCGTTCCTTGGTATCGTCCTGGTGATCGTGTTCTTCGTCACTTCGTCGGACTCCGGTTCCTTGGTGATTGACACCATCACCGCGGGCGGCAAGACCGACGCACCGGTGGCACAGCGGGTTTTCTGGTGCTCCTTCGAAGGCCTGGTGGCGGCGGTGTTGCTGCTGGTCGGTGGGGCGCAGAGCCTGACGGCACTGCAGGCGATGTCGGTCTCCACCGGCTTCCCGTTCACCATTGTGCTGTTAGCCATGTGCGTAAGCCTGTTCATGGGCCTGCGCGCGGCATCTAAGGAATAGCGGCAAGACCAAGCCGATTGCGTGAAAACGGAGCCCGCGGCATCGCACGGTGTCGCGGGCTTTTTCGTGTCGTTATTCCGGGTGTTTGTCCCGCCATCGCGGCTGGTCGCAGATGGCGCCGAGGAATTCGACCATGGTATGGGCGCCGAGATAGGAGGTGACGCCCGTCGCCACGTCGAGCAGCGGATTGACCTCGACGAAATCGAAGCCGACGACCTCGGCGTGACGGGCGATGGCTTGCAGGGTGTCACGCAATTCGGCGTAGGTCATGCCGTTGGGTTCCGCGGACACACAACCCGGCACCAGTGAAATATCCAAGACGTCGATATCGATGGAGACGAATACCCGGGCGTCCTTGGGCACGCGTTGAGCTAGGCCTTCAGGCCCGGTGGCGCGGAAATCGGCCATGGAGAAGACGGCATTGCCGTCTTCGCGGCTGTCGGCGACCAGTTCCTCGCGTGTCCGCAAGCTGCGAATGCCAGCCTGAATGATCTGCTGCACCATGGGTAGTGGCGTGATCATGCGAAAGGCATGGGCATTGGTGAAGCGCAGGTCGTGAATAAACGGCGCATAATCCAGATGCGCGTCGAAATGGATGACCCACAGCGGCTTGTCCTCGGGAAAAGCGCGCACGACGCCGTAGGTGATAGCATGGTCGCCGCCGATGACTACCGGCATGGCGCCAGCATCCAGGATGCCCCGGACATCGCGGGTGATGTTGTCGAAGGTCTGCTCTACGCCAGTCGGCAGCACATCCACGTCTCCGACGTCGACGATACGCTTGTTGCGCATTTCGGGGCCAAGAAAGCGTTTTTCCGAGTCAATTTCCCAATATCCATTCGGCGCCCAAAGCCGCATGGAATGTTCCCGGATGGCGCGCGGCGCCATGCGGGAACCTCCCATGAATGGCGATCCCTCATCCGTCGGTACGCCCAGGATGGCAATGTCGGCGTCCAGCTTCGATAGGTCGGTTTCGACCTGCGACCGGAGAAACGTCGGAATGCCAACGAAGGGGAAGTTCATTCGGTCACTGCCGGGACCGCTCATATCCTGGGCCATCGGGTTTTCTCCGGGTTAGAAACGCCATCGACGCTCAGGAAGAGTCCCAAACGCGAAGGCAGCCAAATAATACAATAGTCCTCCCGGAAACCCTTGCAATGGAAATGCTGTTTGGTGCTCGCGCGACGGATCTGAACAACTGTTTATGCTTGCCCCTCTTCGACGGCCTGCTTAAGCTATTGTTAATAAATTGTCGGCGGCGGTCCGCTGGCAGCCGCAGGCCTGAAATGGGCCGTGGCAGCTTCCTGGGGCTTGGGGATTGTGCGATGAGGCGCATTGCGATTGTTGGGGCCATCACCCTGTTTGTCGGCGGTTGCGCGGTCCCCGTGCCGCTGCAAATCGCATCTTGGGTGATTGACGGCGTCTCCTACCTCGCGACCGAGAAATCAGTCGCGGATCACGGAATTTCCATGGTCGCGCAGCAGGATTGCGCGATTTGGCGCGGTGTCACCGATGGCAAAGTCTGCCGTATTGATGCCGACGATTCCGTCGCTATCGCCCTCGCGGAGGCGCAGCCTCCGGTGGGTACGCAAGATGATGCCGCCAGTGTAACCGCGTTGGCCAAATTCGAAACTGCTGCGGGCGGTGACGCCGACGTCGTGAATAACCAACCCGTCCTACCCCAATTGCCGCCGCGCGCGGCGCTGACCGAGTCGATTGAGATTGCCGCCATCGACGACAATCTCCTTGAGGCGGCTCCGGCCGTAGTTGATCCCGCGCCGGCTTCTGCCGCGGCGGTCGTCCGACCGATGGTGGAAGCTCGCCCGAATGTCGTGATGCCGATTGCCACCGCCGCACCGGTTGTGAAGCCAGTTCCCGTTCGAGCGCCACGCCGTGCAGTGTCCACTCGTCCAGGCGAACCGTTACCGGGCCGCTATTTGGTGCTCGCCAGTTTCCGTTTCTCGGGAAACGCGCGCGTCCTGCGTAACAAGCTAGATGGGCTGGGCGCGGAAGTTCTTGCGGCCCGCATCGGCAACAAGACCGTTTACCGTGTTGCTATCGGCCCCTACGCGCCGTCGGTTGAGGGCACGTTGCGTCAACGCTTGCTCAAGGTCGGATATAGCACGCCGTGGGCGATCCACGTGCGGCCGGGCGAATGGACCTTGAGCGCAAGCGCCGACGCCCCGATAGGCTCCGTCGAAGTCGCCGGCGCTCGCTAATCTCGCTTCCGACCGCCGCGATTTCCCAGCTCCTAGAACCACAGCCGCGCGGCACCGCGTACGCCGCTTGAATCGCCGTGTCGATTGCGCTTGAGCGGTGTCGTGCAGACATCCGAAAAAGCCCAATCCTGCCAATGCGCCGGAACGCGCTCGTAAATGATTTCCAGGTTAGACAAGCCACCACCGAGGACGATCACGTCAGGGTCCAAAATATTGATGGTATGGGCCAACGCACGCGCCAGGCGATCGAGGTAGCGGGTCATTGTTGCGCCCGCAGCGCCGTCGCCGGCACCGGCGCGTTCGGCAATCATTGCGGCGTCAAGATGCTCACCACCGTGGCGTTCATGATCGGCCGTCAGACCGGGGCCGGACAAAAAAGTTTCAATACAGCCTGTTCGACCGCAATAGCAGCCGGGCCCAGGGCGTTCGTCCCCTCCGTCTGTAATGCATGGCCAGGGCAGGGGGTTGTGACCCCATTCGCCGCGTACGGCGTTCGGTCCCGTCGCCGCTCGCCCGGCGACCGCAATGCCACCTCCGACACCCGTGCCGAGGATGACGCCGAAAACGAATTTTTCGTTGGCTCCCGCGCCATCGACGGCTTCGGATGCGGCGAATAAATCTGCGTCATTCGCGAGGCGTACCGGCCGATTGAGGGCGCGGGCCAGGTCCTTGTCTAGTGGATTGCCGATCAGACAGGTCGAATTGGCATTCTTCACCAATCCGGTCGTCGGTGACATGGTTCCTGGAATTCCGACGCCGACAGGTATGCCGCTATTGGCAATGCCGGCTTGCGCCTCGGCGCGGGCGACAGCTTCAGTGACAGTGGCCACCGTGGCGGCGTAATCGCCCGCCGGTGTCGGTACGCGCAGCCGAGCCAGTTCTGTGCCGTCGTTTGCCATCACCATGGCCTCGATCTTGCTGCCACCAAGATCGACACCAATTCCCAAACCCTTTGTCGGCGTAATACTCATGTTTACTAGAATACACCCTTTAGATCGTGTTGTCGCTGAATGGGATGACCTAGTATATCGCGCTACATATTGCGAGTTTAATCGTACGGCATACAAATAATTGTTCCCATGTGAATCTCCATCGTGGTACATCATTACGAATCGTTGGAATCATAAGGGCTTAACTGGGCGATGCCGGCGAACTGGGGAAAGCGCACACGCGCCGCCAAGACTGCGGTGCAATTGACCGAACGGGTGGCTGATCCGCCACCCGTGTTCCGCGGCCTTGCCGCTTGCGGCATGTCGGGTCAGGACGTGGCGGCGTGTGTTGGTGTCGCCGCATCGACGGTTTCCAAGTGGCGGACCGGGCGCAGCGTCGTTACGCCCGAGACAATGCAGTTTCTAACCCTTGTCCTGGCCGATCAACTGGAAAGCCGGCGTGAAGCGCTTGGCGGCATCGGCGGATTGTTCCAGCCAGGGTTACGTGGCGAACTAAGAGTGCCGGCGGACGCGCTGCGTGAACAGGAAGCGCTCAACTCTCTGTTAGCCCCCATGGCCGTGCGGGAAGGCATTCGGCGATTCCGTCAATGGTACGCCGCCCGCGAAGTCATCGCGGCCAATGCCGCGGCGCGTGCCGGGCGGGCCTCGGCATGAGCAATCCTCAGTCGCAAAACGCCCTGGGAATTAGTCAGGATGGCCTGAAGGCCGCATTGGAGATCAAGGAGTGCTACAAACATAAGGAACCGCTCCTGATTCCCGGCGAGGCCGATCGCATGCTGGCGCCGGAAAACCTGATCAATCTTGATATCGACTTGCAGGCGCTCGAAGATCCGCTGGCGTTGGCCATGATGTCGGTCCGCGATCCTGAAGCCCCGATGGCGCTCGCGGCGGCGACACGTTTGGCACCGCTCAGCAAACACAATCAACTGCTCGCAGGGATCACTCAGGTCGTCGGTGAAGCAGCCAAGCACGACATCGTGTCGGAGTGCCTGCGTTACGTCACCGAGCATGCTTTCGATCCGGGCGCCATCGCCAAGGTTCGCCGTCATACCTCGAAAATTATTATTGAGACGCGCCAGCAATATACGGCGGCGCTGAAGGACAATCTGCGTGGCCTGATGGATGGCGTTGTGGCGCCGCGCGCTTTCGTGCGCGAATTCTTCCAACTGACCGAAGCTGGCAATATGCGCCACGATGTGCGTAAGAAACTGCTGCTCAGCCTGCTGTTGGCGCCGACTATTCGCCCGTCGATCAAGTTTCTCATGCTGGAAAACTTCCAACGCATGCCGAAGCCGGTACGCCTTGGCATTATTTCGGGTGTGCTCAAGGCGCCGCCGTCGCACCACGCGGACATGATCCGCGAGGAACTGAAATACATCGTGACCCACGAGACCCTGTTTCACGGGCGCCCGGATGACGATCCCGCGGCGGCGCTTGAAGCGTTGGCTAGCGATCCCGTGTCCGAATTTCCGCTGCCTCGGCCTTTCGCCTGATCATGTCCGTGGATTGCTTTTCCCGAGCCACCGGGTAAAACCTCCCGCCATGGATACACTCGCCCCCTACATTCCGGATTATGCCTTCGAGGGTGAACCGGCCACCGGATCCACCATGCGGGTGGCGCCTGGCGTTCATTGGCTGCGCATGCCGCTGCCGTTCGCGCTTAACCATATTAATCTGTGGTTGCTGGAGGATGGCGACGGCTGGACCGTTGTCGATACCGGCATCTGCAACGACACCACCAAGGAAGCATGGGAGCAGATCTTCGCCTCGTCGCTTGGCGGCAAGCCGGTGACCCGTGCCGTCGTAACCCATTTCCATCCGGACCACGCTGGTCTTGCCGGCTGGTTCGTCGAGCGTTGGGGCGCCGAGGTGTGGATGCCGGCGCTGGAATGGTCCTTTGGCCGCATGCTCAGCCTTGACGATGGCAAACTGTCGAGGGAACCGTTCGAGGCATTCTACCGCGCGGCCGGTTTCGACGAAGAATTGATGGCCGAGGTGCCGAGCCGTCTTGGCCGCTATCCGCAAGCGGTCGCGCCCTATCCGCCCACGATCCGCCGTATCGAGGACGGTGACAGTTTCGACGTCGGCGGCAATAGCTGGCGCATGGTCGTCGGCCGCGGTCACGCGCCGGAACACGCCTGCCTGTATTGCGAGTCTTTGGGGCTATTGATTTCGGGCGACCAAGTGCTGCCCAAAATCAGCCCCAACGTTAGCGTCTGGCCGCAAGAGCCGAACGCCGATCCGCTGGCTCTGTTCCTGTCCTCGATCAAGCGCATCAAGATGAAGGTACCGGACGACGTGTTGGTACTGCCGAGCCACAATTGGCCGTTCCACGGCCTTCACGCGCGCATCGATGATCTCGTGGCGCACCATGACGAACGCCTTTCCGCGACATTGGAATACTGCCGCGAACCCGCAACCGGTGTCGAAGTTCTGAAGCGCCTCTTCACGCGCAAACTCGACAACCATCAACTATTCTTCGCCATCGGCGAAAGCCTCGCGCACCTGCATCATTTGATGACCGAGGGCAAAGTCGCCCGGTCGCGCGGCGAAGATGGCGTAGACCGGTATACGGTGATCTAGCGTCAGCGTCGTTCCGCCAGTACCAAATGGATAGCAATCCCACCGAGAATGGACGCGGTCAGCCATTGCTGGCCGCGCCACACGGCTGGATGCTGGCCGAGCCATTCGGCAAGACGACCCATGCTCAGGGCGACGGCGAGATTAATCAGGTTGCCCATGACGTTGAAGATAATTCCCAAGAGAATGAATTGGGTGAGCACGCTGCCGCGATCCGGATTCAGGAACTGCGGCAGGAACGAGACGTAGAAGAATCCAGATTTCGGATTTAGCATATTCGTCACCACGGCTTGCCGGTAGATCACCCACAGGGGATCACGATGGCGGGTGCCGACGCTCGACGGTAGCGCGCCGCCAACGACGATCGTCCGCACGGCGAGGTAGATCAAATAAGCGGCGCCCAGATAACGCAACGCGTCATAGGCCAAGCGCGACGTCGCGAGGATCCCTGCGACACCGAACGCAGCGGCCAGGCACAGCAAGAATGAGCCGGACGACAATCCCATGACCGAAATAGCGCCCGCGCGTGGTCCCTGGCTGACGGAGCGCGCAACGCAGAACATCATGCCCGGCCCCGGGGCCGCACCGACGGCGAGGGCCGCGATCATGAAGACACCCAAAGCCGGGCCTTGTGGAAGCAGATCAATCACGTGGCAGGCGAACCGCGAGGTGGCGCGAATAGAATTATGCCGGCTCCTCGTCGGCAAGCGCCCCCATGGCCTCGGCTTCCTTCCGCATGGCTTCGACGAAGGGCTTCATCTTCAGATCGCTCTCCAGAACATGGTGAATCAGCCATTCGCGCAACAGTTGACTGGTTTCGGCAGCGACCTCGTTCAGTGGCCGGTCGCCCGCTTCCTTGAGGTCTGAAATGATGCCATCGAGCCTGCCGAGCAGATCCTCGTGTTGCTGGGCATGGGCCTCGTCATGGGGATACAGACTCAGTTTTTGCAGGCGTTCCTCGCGCTTGAAATGAGTCGCGGCGTAAAATTTCAGCGCGAATAATATCTCCAACGCCTCATCGGCGGTCAGGCCATCAACAACAAAGTTCTCGAATCGATTGATGATGTCGATCAGGTGACGGTGATCAGCGTCGATGACACTGCCATCGACGGACATCTGCCGGCGCCATTCGATGGTCATGCGTTGTCCTCCACCAATGCGGCTGCCTGATCTGGGGCCACTTTGGCGTCGGAGAGCAGGGCCAGCGCGGCGTTATCCTCCCAGGCACCGTTAGGCGGTGCAAGTGGGTCCCGGGTGCCGAGGCGATGCTCGGCGATCAGGTGCGCCAACAGCAGCCGTTTGCCGTCCCCCGTCACATGTGATTCCCATGCCATAAGAGCGGCCGTTGTGGCGTGATAGAGAGCGCTGGATGCCTCGCGGACTTCCGCGTTACCGTTCGAGTTTTGCGCGACGGTTCGCGCGAATCCGGCGGCGCGGTCGAGTTGCCCCGCCAGTAGTGACCGGAATTGGCCTGGAATGGACCGCGCTTCGTCCAGTATGCCGTGCAGGTACCCTGCCAGGTCATCCTCCGCACTGGTCTTGCCGACAGCGCGGGTTATGGCGTCCAAAGCAATGATGTTCGAGGTGCCTTCCCACAGGACGCCGATCTGTGCATCGCGTAGCAGCCGTGCCTCCACGTAGTCCTCGATATAGGCATTGCCGCCACGCATCTCCATGGCGCCGGTGGCGACACGGATGTTATCGCGGCAGGCACGGAATTTTATCAGTGGCGTCGAAAGGCGGAGAATACGGTTCCATGGCCCGTCCTCATCGGGCTCGACGCGTGCCCGGGCCATGGCGTCGGCGGTGAAACACCACATACTGAGCGCCTGTTCCGTTGGTACCAGCAACTTCATCAGCTGGCGCCGCACCAGGGGCATGTCGACGATTGCGCCGCCGAAGGCGTTGCGGGTGCGGGCGGCGGCGAGTGCCTCGTTAAAGCAGCGCCGCATCATGGCGGCAGCGCGCACGCCGTGACTGAGGCGTGACAGGTTGACCTGGTCGAGCATCTGTTTGAAACCGGCGTTGATATCGCCGAGCGGATAGGCGATGGCACCGTCCAATTTGACCTCGCCCGAAGCCATGGACCGGGTACCCAATTTGTCCTTCAGCCGGACTATGCGATAGGCGTTACGGCGTCCGTCTTCCAAATGCCTCGGCATGGCGAACAGGCCGAGCCCCTGGGTGCCTGCCACGGCGCCTTCCGGCCGTGCCAGCACCATGGCGATATCCGCGTCGGCGTTGGAGCAGAACCATTTTTCTCCACTCAGCAACCACGCTCCCCGATTGCCGCGACCATCGTCGGCCTCGGCATCGAAGCGCGCCGTGGTCTCCAGTGCGCCAACGTCGGACCCGCCAGCCTTCTCGGTCATGAACTGCGCGCAGCGCCAGACCGCGTTCATGTCCTGCGAAAGTAATCGATTCTTATAGAGGTCGCGCAGATCATCGGCGGCGTACTTGAGGAAGACATAATTAGCCGTATCTGCGAGGCTGACCGGACACATCAGGCCAAATTCGGCCTGCGAGAAGAGATACTGGAACGCATATTTGGCGACCGGCGGCAGCGGTTGAGGCCATTCCAGCACGCCCGGCCGATGGGCCATGGCATGCATGCCGAACTCGCTCATGGCGATGCGTTCCATTCCCCGGTAGGCGGGATGAAACTCAATCCACTCTTCATCCCGGCCGAACCGGTCGCGGGGGTGGAGGACAGGTGGGTGCCTTTCGGCTGTGCGCGCCAAATCATCCAGCGTGCCGCCGCCCAGATGGCCAAGTCGCTCAAAGTGCGGGTTCAGATGGGCGAGTTGCTCGGCATCCACATAGAGTTCGAGCAACCGCCGAAAGCCATCGTCGATCGCAAAAAAATTCATGCCCCGGCAGTCGCCGGCGAGCGGAGTGGCGTCGGCGGTACTCATGTGGCGATGATGGAACCTACGGCACCGACTGGCAACGGCCAGGTACTGGCCTGGCAAAGCAATGTTGCAATTCGTGGCCGGCCACCCGCTGTCAGTCTTGTCTACGCGTAGTAGGGGGAGTTCAGAGAACGGCTGGAGTCCTCGATTACGTCGGCGTCGGAGACACGGGCGTAGAATGCCACGTTCATATTGGGGAACACCTCGATGGCCGGAGAAAGAGATTCGCTTAACCTAGCGGAGCCATGCCCGCTACCGGCCATTCCTCTTATAATCCGACGATTCCGTCATAGGTCAGTTTGACCCCGGTCGCGAAGAGCAGCCCGTAACAAAGCCGGTAGAACCACTCATCCGAGATGCGGCCTTGCATTTTGACGCCGATCCACATGCCGACCGGTGTCAGCGGCAGCAGGACGAGCGATGTGGCGAAGTTACCGAGGGTTAACTGATCCAATTGATAATATGGATAGACCTTCATCATGTTCACGATCCAAAAGAAGTAGGCCATGGTGCCGATGAAGGTCGCCTTTTCGAGGCGCAGCGGCAACATGTAGAAGTTCGCCGGCGGGCCGCCCGCGTGGGCGATGAAACTGGTGACACCGGACACAGTGCCCCAAAAAACGCCTTTGGCGGCACCCGGTTGTGTCGCGGTCGCCCGCCTCAGCAGGTTGAATGCGTGATTGACGGTGAAAATCAGCGCAACCAAGCCGATCAGCAATTTGGTCCCGGCCGCGCTCAGGGTCTGGAACAGTTCCCAACCGATGAATGTGCCACATGCCGCGCCGATAACCAGCAATCCCAGATGCCGCCGATCCCATTGTCCGCGATAGATCCAAATATTGATGACGTCCATGATCATCAAGATCGGCAGCATGACCGCGACGGCGACGGAAACAGGGGCGGCAAGGGATATCAGCGGCACGCTCATTGTCACGACACCGCCGCCGAACCCGCCCTTCGAGATGCCGGTCAGCAGGATCGCTGGAATTGCCATTGCATAAAACAACGGGTCGGTGATGATCGTTTCGGACAACGCGAAACCGCCATGTCTGGGAAGTCGGTCCGTTGACCTTATGCGCCCCGCCAACCAACGCCAAGGAGAACGCCCATGCAGATGACCGATATCCCCTTCGGAACCACCGATTGGTCGATGGTCGAGCGCACCGAGCACAAGGGTGAGACCGGCATGGCCTATTGGCGGACACGGGAATTCGGCGCCATTCGCGTCCGCATGGTCGAATATTCAGCCGGCTATCTCGCCGACCATTGGTGCGGGAAGGGCCATATTTTGCTGTGCCTTGAAGGGGAAATGGAGACGGAACTGGCAGATGGCCGGCGTGTCGTTCTCACCCCAGGCCAGAGCTATCAGGTGGCCGACGAGGCCGAGCCGCATCGCACCTCTACCAAGGACGGCGCGAAACTCTTCATCGTCGATTAGGCCGAAAGCGCGGCTAGCAGGCGGCTACGGACTTCCCGCCCCTGTGTGTATGCAGTAACCTCGCGCCCGGAGGATTGCCAATGACCACGAAAACCGTAATTACCTGCGCCGTCACCGGCTCGGCGCCGACACCGGGGAAGAACCCTGCCGTGCCGGTGACGCCCGAGGAAATCGCCAATTCCGCCCTCGATGCCGCGCGCGCTGGCGCGGCCGTGGTGCATGTCCACGTGCGCGACCCGAAAACCACGACGCCGTCCATGGATTTGGAGCATTATCAGGGAGTGGTCGAACGCATTCGGGCGTCGGATACGGACGTGATCATCAACCTGACGACGGGGCCGGGGGCGCGCTTCGTGCCCGGCGACGACGACCCGCTGGTGTTCGGCGAAGGCACCAACTTCAAGCCGCCGGCGGAACGGGTCAGCCATATCGAGGTATTGCGGCCGGAAGTCTGTTCGCTCGACGTGGCGACGCTGAATTTTGGCGAGCACGTGTTTACCAACACGCGCAAACATCTTTCGATCATGGCTGAGCGCATCAAGGCGGTCGGTGCCAAGCCGGAACTGGAGGTATTCGATACCGGCCATATCGAATTGGCCAAGCGGCTGATCGCCGATGGCTTGATCGAGGGATTGCCATATTTCCAACTCTGCCTGGGCATCTCTTACGGCGCCACGGCAACGCCGGAAGCCATGATGCACATGCGCGATCGGTTGCCGGACGGCGCCGTATGGTCGGCGTTCGGCATTTCGCGGACCCAGTTCCCGATGGTGGCGCAGGCCGTGTTATTGGGCGGGAACGTGCGGGTCGGCCTGGAAGATAATATCTATCTCGGTCCCGGTGAATTGGCGCCATCCAATGCTGCCTTGGTGGAACGAGCTGGTCGTATTATCGAATTACTGGGTGGCGCCGTCGCCAGTCCGGCGGAGGCGCGCCAGATTCTCGGGCTCGGCAAAAATACGCCGTGAGTCCGCGGTAGACGCCCGGTGAACCGCGTTCTCGGGCTCAACTGGCAGCCGTCGAGTGTCCACGGTTGGGGCCTCATCGCGCTCAATTTCGCGTATTACATGATGAGGTCGGGTCGGGGAGAACCGCGTTTCGTGGCGCCCATCGACGACCGCTTGATCGGCCTCGATGACGAATGGACGCGGACGCTGGCGCCAATCCTGGCGGCGTCCCGTGATTTGATCGGCGCGGGCGAGGGTAGTGGCGTTGCCCTCGATATTCCGTTGTTGAAAGCGGTCGGGCAGGACTTCGCGGCGCTGCCCGACCGTTCGTCCGTCGCCACGCACGCTCTTGTCGTTTTCGAATTGACGGCGATGACGAACGAGGCAAGAGCGCGTGCCGCTGATCTTGAGAAAATCGTCGTATGTTCGACTTGGTTGCGGGAATGGTTGGAATCGGAAGGGATAACGGTTTCCGCCATGGTCCATCACGGCGTTGATATGGATTTGTTCCGTCCACGCACGGCGCCGCCGCCCGATGACGGGGTGTTCCGTGTTTTCTCCGGCGGCAAGCTCGAATATCGAAAGGGGCAGGATCTGGTCGTCGCCGCGTTCAAGCGTTTTCACGCCCGCCATGCCGACGCGCGCCTCTGTTTCGCTTGGACCAATCTGTTTGGTGGCGGGCCCGGAGACTTCGCTGCCGCTCGGCATGTCACGGCGCCGCCGAGCGCCTATGCGGGGCAGGAAGTCGGGGTGACGGGATGGTTGGTCGACAACGGGATCGATCGAAAACCTCGGCCTGTTTGGCAATGCGGCATTGCCAGGTGTTTTGGCACATATGGATGTGGCACTGTTTCCCAACCGGGCCGAAGGGAGTAACAACATGGTGGCCATGGAATGCATGGCTGCCGGCGTGCCGCTGATCCTCTCCGCCAACACCGGACACCTGGACCTGATCGACGACGACAATTGCTATCCGTTATGGCACCAATCGCCAGTCGATTGGCGGCCCGATGGCGGTGGAACGGAGTATTGGCGGGAATCGGACGTCGATGAGATGGTCGCGGCGCTGGAGTGGGCGTATGAAGACCGTGCCGACGCGCATGTGCGGGGGCAGCGGGCGGCCGCTCGTATGGCGCCCCTCACGTGGCAGCGTCAAACGGATGCCTATCTGGACGCCATTGGCTGGCCGGCGGGCTGAGATATCAATTGGGTGGGGCTTCATTGCGGCGAAAAAAATGTTATACGGTCTTCGACTACGGCAGCACGGACGCCATGACGGAGAAGGCCATGTCCCAAGAAATCCGGTCGTTGATCCTTGATCTTCTTGAATGGGTGGCGCGGCGGCAGCGTTCCTACGAGGAAGTCATGGGTGCCTGGCGCACCTCGGGTCCCCGGGTGCCGATCTGGGAAGATGCCGTGGAGCAAGGGTATCTGGTGCGCCAGTGGCGCGGCGAGGCCGGTGAATGGGTTGAACTGACCGAAAAGGGCCATGCACTGCTGGCCGAAAGCGGTCGCGTTGGCGCCGAGCCGCGTGGCCAGCGGCCTGAGGGAACGACGCTGAACGGCTAACCGATGAACATCACCATCCTCGACGACTACTTCGATACCATCCGCACACTCGATTGCTTTCGTAAGCTCGACGGACATGACGTCACCATCTGGAACGACCACGTGCAGGACGTGGACGAACTGGCGGCACGGCTTGCAGATACCGAGGTGTTGGTATTGATCCGGGAGCGCACGCAGATTCGCCGAGCGTTGTTGGAACGGCTTCCCGTCTTGAAATTGATCAGTCAGCGCAGTGTCTATCCGCATATCGATATCGAGGACTGCACGCGGCTCGGCATCATCGTGTCGTCGGATCAACATGCCGGCTCGCCGTCTCATGCCACGGCGGAATTGACTTGGGGTTTGATCCTCTCGGCCATGCGCCAGATTCCGCAGCAGATGGCGTCGCTCAAGGCCGGTGAATGGCAGTGCGGGGTTGGCAATACGTTGCGGGGCAAGACTCTTGGTATCTACGGATACGGCCGCATTGGTGCCGCCGTCGCCGGCTACGGTCGCGCCTTCGGCATGCCGGTACTAGTGTGGGCCAGCGAGG
>JAYOFM010000097.1:0-15134 GCA_038117225.1 Rhodospirillales bacterium | reverse complement strand
CGTGGCGACGACACCCGCATGCATGGGCGATACGGTTCGCGATGTCCGCGACCGCATCCTCCACGCGGTTTGAGACGCGGACCGGTTCCGCCACGATCATGGCCCCCAACGAGAGTTCGACCGTGATCGATGCGCCAAGCCGCGCGGGGCTCCCGTCAGACAGTATCGCCCAGTCGGTTTCCGCCACCGCGCCGACGGCCGCGCGTCTCGGCAATCTGTTGCTGAGCCTGCTGTATGATGTGATCAGGTTGCGCCACCCGCGCCTCGTCGACGTGGTCATGGATGACGCCAATCTGTTCGCCCGCGGTCGCGACACCACGTTGGTTCTTCAGATCACCGGCATGCGCCTGCAACTGTTGGGAATCGCCGAACAGGTGGCGACGGCGACGGCGCGCATGACGGCGGCCTCCGATCACACAACTCATCCAGTACCCGGGTCGGTCCACGCCTTCATCGTCGACCACGCGCGCCGCTCCGACGGTGTCTCGTCCCTGCACCAGGCGCTGAAAACGCTGCCAACGGTGATGCCGGTGATGACTGCTCACCCCACCGAATCCAAGCGCGTCACCGTCCTGCAAATTCACCGCCGCATTCATGCCCGGCTCAGCGCCCTGGAGCAGCTGCGCCAATCGGGCCACGAACGCCGCAAAATGATCGCCGGCCTGCGCACCGATATTGATCTTCTGTGGCTGACGGGGGAGCTCCGTCGGCAGCGCCCCACCGTCGATCAGGAATCAGACTGGAACCTGTTTTTCTTCGAAAATGTCATCTTCGACCAGCTTCCGGAATTCTATGAAAATATCGAACGCGACGTGGCGGGGGTGGTTCCGGAACTCGTCGACGCGGTGCCCAATTTCCTGAGCTTCGGGACATGGATCGGTGGGGATCGGGACGGCAATCCCAATGTGACCTGCGCGACCACCCGGCGGACGGTGATGAAACACCGTACCGCCGCCCTGGCCTGCCACCGGCGCCAGTTGGTGGCGGCGCGCGATGTGCTGTCGATCGCCGGCCGCGCGGTGTCCATTGACGATGCATTTCAACAGCGCCTCGACACGATGCTCGACCATGCCGGCAACGGTGCCGATATCCTAGCCCGCAACCCCGGCGAGGTGTTCCGTCATTACCTGACCTGTCTAATCGACAAGATATCCGCCACGGCCGCACACGTCGCCCCGTCGGACACTGGCAACGCCGCCAGCAGCCCGAACGGTTATCGCGATAGTGTCGAATTCGCCGACGATCTGGCGCTGCTCGAGCGCGCACTGATCGCCGCGGACTGTGGCGATCTGGCGCGCTGGTACATTCGACCATTGTGGCGTCAGGCGGCTTGCTTCGGATTTCATTTCGCATCGCTCGATCTCCGTGTAAATGCCTCGGCTGTTCATGCTTGTCTGCACGAAATTGCATCGTTGATGCCGTCCGCCGAGGCGATGCCGCCACTCAACGATCCGGCCAACAACCCGTCATGGCGGCAATGGATCGAGGCCGCGCTCGCGGGTGCGCCCGGCGCGCTTGCCGTTGACCAGAACCTGGGGGCCGACTCAGCGGACCTGCTGGCGACATTCCAATTGCCGCGTGAGCTCAACGGTACGATCGACCGCCGCGCCTTCGGTCGCATGATCATCTCCAACACGTCCAGCACCACCGACATCCTGGCCACCTATCTGTTGGCCAAGTGGTCCGGCCTGTTCGAGGGGCCAGCAGGCGCCGAGACCTCGACGCTGCTGGTCGTACCCCTGTTCGAGACCCTGGACGATTTGCAAGCGGCGCCGCGAATTATGGCCGAGTTGCTGCGCAATGCCGTGGTTCGCCGCACCGCGGCGCACCATGGCATGCTGCTGGAAGCCATGATCGGCTATTCCGATTCCAACAAGGATGCCGGGTTCGTCGGCGCCAACTGGGCAATCTTCAAGGCGCAGCGGCAACTCGCCGAGGTCGGCCGTGACGACGGCATCGACATTGCCTTCTTTCACGGTCGAGGCGGTTCCATCGGTCGCGGCGGCGCGCCGACCGGCCGCGCCATCGCCGCACAGCCACCCGGCACCACGGGGCGCCGCATCAGCATGACCGAACAGGGCGAAGTCGTCAGCACCCACTACGGCGATGGCGAAGCCTGCCGTGGGCATCTGGATATTCTGGCGGCGAGTATTTTTCGCCATGCGGACGCCATGGGCACGCCAGTCGCTGGTGATATCGAGGAAGCCATGGACGCGCTGGCCAGTCTGTCAGTCGATGCCTACCGCGCGTTGGTCGGACACCCGGGCTTCGTAACTTATTTCGAGGCCGCTAGTCCGTTGCGGGAGTTGTCGCTTCTCAAATTGGGCTCGCGGCCCGAGCGCCGGCGCACGGACGGCGGTCTCGGGGCATTGCGCGCCATCCCCTGGATGTTCGCCTGGAGCCAAAACCGCCAATTGGTGCCCGGCTGGTACGGCCTTGGTCATGCCATGCGCGCATTCGTTCGAATACGCGGCAGCGCCGGGACGGAGATGCTGCATCGCCTGTTCAACGAAATGCCGCTATTCCGCCTGATGGTTGACGAGGCGGAAAAGGCATTGCTGCTTGTCGATCCAGTGGTCGGGGCCGCGTTTGCCCGACTGGCACCGGAGGAAAACGACGTCGCCTCCGTGCGAACAATGATCGACACCGAGTTCCGGCACACCGAGGAGGAAATCCTACGCCTGACCGGCGAAAGCGAACTGTGCGACCGGTTTCCGGAATATCTGGTCCGCATGAACCGGCGTTTCAGCGCGTTGCGGGACGTGGGAGTCAAACAGGCGACACTCATTGCCGATCACCGGGCGGCGGCGGCGGCCGGAACGCCGCCATTGAGCAAGAGCGTCCCGGTAATGCTGGCGATCAACAGTGTCTCCGCCGGACTCGGCTGGACGGGTTAAGGATCAGATCCTTCATCCAAAAGCGAAATAGCGGCGCCTGATTTCATCTTCCGAAAGATCAGCCTCGATACCGCGCAAGGCTTCCGCCTCGGCCTTGGTGCGGGTCGGACCGGACCAGGTCTCGCCGTTGTGCGGCAGCGGCGTGTCGTCGGTCGCCAGATGCGGCGCCAATCGATAGAACAACTGCAACAATCGCTCATAGGTCATCAGTTCGAGATCGACATACTTGCTGGCGGGCGGGACGTCGAACCAGCTGGTGGCGACGATCGGGCCGGAATCGACGGCGGCGCGCATTTCGTGCGCCGTCGCCGCGAATCGGGCGGCGCCGGCGTAGATGGCGAACGAGGCCGAGCAACTGCCCGGAAATTCCGGCGAGCCCGGGTGAAAATTGTAGGCCGGGCCGGAAAGATCGGATAGCAGGTCCGCCGGCACCACGATGCCCGCGCAAAAGGCGATCAACCGGCGCCCGGGATCCGCCGGCGTCATCAGGGCGCGCAGATGCTCCGCCGTCGTCGCCACGAAGACGCGCAGCGTCGGGTTCTGGTTCTTCAAGGCTTCGGCGAGGTGCGGGCCCTCGACTTCGCCGGTCAGCACGACGATCTCTTGCGGCATGGCGCGGACACTAGCACGGTGGCGGACAAGACGGTAGGATTCCCAACATGAAGGAAGATCCCGTCAGCCGCGCCATCGAAGTCTTGAACGAGGCCCTGGAACGGGACCCGAAGGCGATCACCCGATTGGTCAATCAGCGCATCGAATGCAACCATGCGCTGGCCGCGCACGCCAGTATCCAGGCGCAGGTAGTCGAGGGCGTGGCCCGCGTGGGCGTGCTCGGTTTGTTGAACGCGGACCTCGGCGACAGCCCGAGCGGCGTCATCGGCGCCAAGGGCACCCTGGAAGGCGCATCCGGGCGGTTCGTCGTCGTCAAGCGCTTCGTCGACCTCCGGGACGGCAAGCTCGATGTGCTGGCCTGAATTGCTATCCATCTGAAAAGATTGCGCTCCACCCGCGCTGTGCTAACATAAATTCGTTATGACCGACGGCACCCAGGGCGGGCCGAAGGGGACGGACGGGATCGCTACGGCAGCCGATCAAGACAACGAGCCGCCGAGTTTGGAAGAGCCGTTCACCGACCCTTTTGCCTCGGAGGATTCAATTCTCGCGACGCTCAGTCACGAGATGCGGACTCCGCTTAACACCATCATTGGCTTCGCCGATATGATGGAGCAGCAACTCCTTGGCCCCATCGGTAATGCCAAATACCGCGATTACGACTCCGATATCGTGCGCGCCGGCCGCACTATGCTGGATATTCTCAATGATCTGCTGGACCGCGCCCGCTTTGCCCGCGCCGACGGCGAAGAGAACGAGCTGCGCCACCTGATCGAGCTGGCGCCGGACCTGATCTGCATCTGCCGGGACAACGTCATCACCATGATCAATCCGGCGGGCGCCAACATGCTGGGTGTCCCCGACGCCAACAAGTTGATCGGCCGGCCGATCCTGGATTTCGTCGCCGCCGACTGCCACGACATGATCGGCGGCGATGTCGGCCAGCTGGTCGCCGCCAAGCTGCGGGTACCGCTGACATTCACCCGCCCCGACGAGATCACGGTGGAAGCGGAAGTAGCGGCGTTACCCTACGAGGACCCGACCGGCGACGGGGCGCCGGCGGTGATGCTGATGGCACGCGACGTGACCGAGCGCAATCGCGCCCTGATGGCGGTGGCGGCACGCGAGGAACATCTGCGCAAGGTCATGGATACAGTCAGCGAAGGCATCGTCACCATGGATGCGACCGGGGTCATCGAAAGCGCCAACCCGGCCGCCGAGACGATTTTCGGCTTCCATCCGGGCTGCCTCGTCGGCGCCAACGCCAATACCCTTACCGATGGTCTCGATCTGGATGATCCGACGACCCTCGGCGTCTTTCGTGAACTCACAGGGCGACGCCGGGATGGCAGCGCGTTTCCGCTCGAAATCGGCGTCAATCTGATGCAGGAGGGCAATCACAGCGTCTATATCGGCGCCATGCGCGATATCACCGGGCGCAAGCAGGCGCGCGAGCGGCTGGAGTTCATGGCGACCCGCGATCCGCTGACCTTGCTGCCCAACCGTAATCTATTCCGCGAACGGCTCGCCGCGGCCATGCGGCGCGCCGATACCGAGGGCGGCATGATCGCCGTGCTGATGGTCGACCTGGATAACTTCAAGAACGTCAACGACGTGTTCGGCCATCTGACCGGTGACCGTCTACTGCAGACCGCGAGCCAGCGGCTGAGCGAATGCGTCCGCGCCAATGATACGGTAGCGCGGCTGTCGGGGGACGAATTCAACGTGCTGCTCGACGGCGTTGATGGCGCCGCCCAGGTGGAAGGGCTTGCCCAAGCCATCATCGCCGCCATGGCCGAGCCGTTCCGCGTCGACAACAGCGAGATTTTCATTTCCGCCAGCGCCGGCGTGGTCATCTACCCCGACCATGCCGCCTCGATGCCGGAGCTGGTGCGCAACGTCGATACGGCGGTGCACCACGCCAAGCGCTCGGGGCGCGCCCAGGTGCAATTCTATACCCGCCATCTGAGCGACGAGGTACAGCGGCGGGTCGCCATCGCGCATGGTCTGCGCCGCGCCGTGGCGGAGGATGAACTGACCCTGCATTACCAACCCAAGGTGGACCTCGCCAGCCGGCGCATTATCGGTTGCGAGGCCTTACTGCGCTGGACCAGCGCCGAGTTGGGCCCGGTGTCACCGGACGAGTTCATCGCCATCGCCGAAGAAACGGCGATGATCGTGCCGATCGGCGAGTGGGTGCTGCAGACTGCCTGCCGCCAGGCCGCCGCATGGCGCGCCGAGGGGTTGCCGCCGTTCCATGTCGGCGTCAATCTGTCGGCCCACCAGTTCCTACATGGCAATCTGGCCGACAGCATCCTCGCCACCCTCGACAAGTACGGCCTGCCGCCCGATCACCTGGACTTGGAACTCACCGAGAGCATGCTGGTCGAGAATCCGGAGCAGACCATCGCAACGCTGCATTAATTGAAGGATGCCGGCGTCAGTATTTCCATGGATGATTTCGGCACCGGCTATTCGTCGCTCAGCTACCTGACCCGGTTTCCGCTGGATTCACTGAAAGTCGATCGCGCCTTCGCCATGCACGTGCCCGATGACGCCGACGCCGTGGCCATCGTCCGCGCCATTGTTTCCATGGCCAAGAACCTCAATCTGAATATTGTCGCCGAGGGTCTGGAGACGGAACAGCAGATTGGCTTCCTGCATGGCCTCGGCTGTCACGTCGGCCAGGGCTACCGGTTCAGCCGCCCACTACCGGCGGAAGCCTTCGCCAGCCTGGTCGCGGCGCCGGAAAAACCACGTACCGATGGTGGCGCCATTGGAATTGTCGCCGAGTAGTTCCGACGTCAGGTTCCGATGACGATGTCGATTTCCGTTTGATCCATGGTCTTCTGACTGCCGTGGATAATGCCGGAGGCGACGTCGAGAAGGCGCTGAATGACTTGTGATAGGGCCGTCGCGTTCTCGCGCAACAGATCCGGATTGCCCCCCGCCGCGTCAATTTCGAGTCGTGATACCGAGGTGGCGACCAGATTGTCGAGCTGCCGGATGGTGGTTTCAAACGGCTCTTTATATTGTGGCGGCACGTGGTCGAAGGCCTCGACGGCGATGTCCTTGTCGGCGATGGAACTGTCCCGGAAATGATCGACATAGGCCTTGGGCTGCCAGGCCTTGGCGTCTTCCAGGATTTCTGGCATGTCGGGAACCATTTCGATCAACATCACCACTTCATTGAAGTGGTTGAGATAATCGGTGGCGAGCAGGGTCGTCGGGTCGAGATTGCTGGCCGCCGCGCGTGCCTGCATGTCGCGATACGCCGTTTCGTCCCAATCGTTGCCGCCGCCATCAGTCATGGCGTGCTCCCCCGAAGTCATACACGAGTAACTTAACGTCTCCGCGCCAAAGCGGAAAGCCTTGAGGCGATGGGGCAAATTCGGCATTCTCCGCCCTCCCATCACCACCAAGGGACACGCGGGCCGCCCGCCGACGAATTTACAGGCTGCCCACGCACAACTAATGCCATGAGTGATGATCGCGTCTATATCTTCGACACCACACTGCGCGACGGCGCGCAGACCCAGGGTGTCGACTTCAACCCGGCCGACAAGGACGCCATCGCCCGCGCCCTCGACGAGGTCGGCGTCGACTATGTGGAAGGTGGTTGGCCCGGTGCCAACCCGACCGACGACGCCTTTTTCGGCGCCCCGCCGGCGCTGAAGCGGGCCCGGCTGACCGCCTTTGGCATGACCCGCCGGCCGGGCCGATCGGCGGCCAATGATCCGGGCTTGCAGGCGATCCTCAACACCAAGGCACCCTGCGTATGCATGGTCGGCAAGGCCTGGGACTTCCACGTCGACGTGGCGCTCGGCATCACGCTCGAGGAAAACATCGCCATGATCCGCGACAGCGTCGTCGAGGCGCTGGAGAAATCGGAAGAGGTGATGTTCGACGCCGAACACTTCTTCGACGGCTACAAGGCCAATCCGGAATTCGCCCTCGATTGCCTGCGCGCGGCGCATGACGCCGGCGCCCGCTGGATGGTGCTCTGCGACACCAACGGCGGCACCCTGCCGCATGAAATTTCGGAAATCGTCACCGAAGTCGTGAAGCATGTCCCGGGTAGCCACGTTGGTATTCACGCCCACGACGACACCGGCAACGCGGTCGCCAATACCCTGGCCGCCGTGCGCGCCGGCGCGCGGCAGGTGCAGGGCACCATCAACGGCCTCGGCGAACGCTGCGGTAACGCCAACTTGATGTCGGTGATCCCATCACTGGTGCTGAAAATGGGCTACGAGACCGGCATGGATAAGGCCGACGTGCGCAAGCTGACGCATCTGTCGCGGATATTGGACGAACGTCTCAACCGGGCGTATGACCGGTCCGCACCGTTCGTCGGCGAAAGCGCCTTTGCCCACAAGGGCGGGCTGCACGTGTCGGCGGTGGAGAAGGATCCGCGCACCTACGAACACATGGAGCCGGACCTCATCGGCAATCAGCGCCACATCGTCGTATCGGATCAGGCCGGGCGCTCCAACATCCTGGCCCGTTTCCGCGAAATCGGCATTGAGGTCGATGCCAAGGACAAGAAGGTCGAACGTCTCGTCGAACAGGTCAAGGAGCGCGAATTCGAAGGCTATGCCTACGACGGCGCCGAGGCCAGTTTCGAACTGCTGGCGCGGCGCGCCCTTGGCACGGTGCCGGAGTATTTCGATTGCACCGCCTTCCGGGTCATCGACGAACGGCGCTGGAACGCCAATAAGAAGCTGGTGACCCTGTCGGAAGCGACGGTGAAACTGCAGATCGGCGATGAACACTTCATGACGGTGGCCGAGGGCAACGGTCCGGTGAACGCGCTCGACGGTGCGCTGCGCAAGGTTCTGATCCCGCTCTATCCTGACCTGACCGACATGCGGCTGGTCGATTACAAGGTGCGCATCCTGACACCGGGGGACGGCACGCGCGCGGTCACCCGGGTGATGATCGAAAGTGCCGACGACGCCGGACGGCACTGGTCGACGGTGGGCGTATCGACCAACATCATCGATGCGTCCTACAACGCGTTGCGCGACGCCATCACGTTCAAGCTGCACCGGGATGGCGCCGAATGCCAGATCGCCGGCGCGACCCACTGAGCCGGTCAGCGGTGCGATACTGAACGCCATGGCCGGCACCGATTCCACCAAGGCCGACACGGACTGGTCCGACCCCGCGCAGGGCCCGGGCGTCGGCCCCGCCATCATTCTGGTGCAGCCGCAGTTGGGCGAGAACATCGGTATGTGCGCGCGGGCCATGTGGAATTGCGGGCTGACGGATCTGCGTCTGGTCCGGCCGCGCGACGGCTGGCCGAACCGCCACGCGCTGGCCGCCGCGTCCGGCGCCGATGACGTCATCGGTGGCGCGCGTTTATTTGACAGCACCGCCGACGCGATCGCCGATCTGCACTATCTTGTCGCCACCACGGCGCGGCCGCGCGACATGACCAAGCGCCTGGTCACTCCGGCGGCGGCAGCGGCCGAGTTGCGCCGCCACGGCAACCGCCAACGGGTCACCACGGGCGTCTTGTTCGGTCGCGAATCCCGCGGTCTTCACAACGACGACGTGGCCCTCGCCGACGTGGTGTTGCACGTGCCTCTCAACCCGGCGTTCTCGTCCCTCAATATCGCCCAGGCGGTGCTGCTGATCGCCTATGCCTGGCTGCAGACGGCCGACGACGCGCCGGGCGCGGCGACGGAAATCGCCCACCCCGCCGATACGCGCCCGGCCGACAAGGCGGAAATGATGGGTCTGTTCGAACACCTGGAAAGCGAACTCGACGATTGCGGTTTTCTGCGCGTCCCCGAGAAGCGCCCCACCATGGTACGCAACATCCGCAACATTTTCGGCCGCGCCGATCTGACCGAACAGGAAGTGCGCACCCTGCGCGGCATCATCTCCGGGCTCTCCACCAAGCGTCGACGTTGATCCGGATCAACGCGGCGAATGCTCGTGGGCGCTATACTCCCTTCTAGCGCATGGGCGGCTCGCCGTGCGGGTCGCCTATCGCCATGTGGCCACCCACATTGCTTCGGAAAATGGAGGACGCAATGGATGACAAGACGCTCACCACCACGCCCGAAAGTCAGGCTGTCAGCAAGCCGACGCTGGATTCGTTTGCCGCCATGCACCGCGATATCGACCGCATGTTCAGCGACATGTGGCGGCCATGGCGCGGATTCGGCACCCTGGACGTGCCGGCCCTGAAGGGAGCGGCGGCCGGAGTCGAGGCCGCCAAGGTCGATGTCAGTGAAACCGACACCGCCTATCAGGTCACGGCCGAATTGCCCGGCCTTGAGGAGACCGACATTGAGGTCACCTTCGCCGACGGCATGCTGACCCTGAAAGGCAGCCATGAGGAGAATGCGGAGGAGGACAAACCGGAGAAACACTACCACCTCCGCGAACGCCGCTATGGCAGCTTCGAACGCAGGCTCGGCTTCGGCGACATGGTCGATGCCGACAAGATCGAGGCCAAGTTCAAGAACGGCGTTCTCACAGTCGATTTGAAGAAATCCGCCGAGAAGGCAAAGGCGGTCAAGAAGATCGCCGTCAAGGGCTAGGTCGCGCGTGGCGGCGGGGTTAACGCCCCGCCGCGTCACGGCAGCGACATCCGGCGCCGTGATGGCATCGACCCGCGCCCGTGATAGTATACGGGTATGCGGATGCCGATCAGCACGCTTGCGATGATCGTCATGGTCGCGGCGGGTGTCGTGGGCATGGCGCCGGGCGCGCGACCGGCCTGGGCCCAGGAGAATATTCCGCCGCGGCCGGCGAGCCTCAACTGCAACACCTTCGAGGCCGCCTACCACCCTGGCGTCAAGCAGTGGTACTGCGTCACCACGAAACCCTCGGCGCGCGCCCGTTCCGTGGCCAGACGCCAGCGGGAACGGCGCGAGGCCGAGACCAACGACAACGCCCAGGCGGCGCTGCAGTCGCAACTGCAGCAGATTTTGCGCCGCGCGCAGGAAATCGACCGCCAGTTGCAGGACGCCAAACGCCGCGCCAAGGAAACCCTGCGCCCGCGCCAAGACTTAAAACGCCAGCAGGACCAACTGACCCGCGAATAGAAAACCGAGTTCGAGCGCCGACAGCGCGACCAGCGAAGGCTGCTCGAGGATCAGGTGCGCGAACAGCAGGAATTCGTCCGCGGCCTGCTCGCGGAACAGCGTCAACTGGTTGAGGAACAGCGCCGCCTGACGCAGCGGCTCAATCAGGAACAGCGTTCCCTTGGCGATCGCCTGCGCCAGCAGAGCCGTTCACGCTGAACCGCCGCTCAACTGCGCCGATACGCCATTTTTCTGCCCATCAGCACATAGGCGCCGGCAAACAGGTCCGCTTCGCGCGTGCCGGCGGCGTCGATCATGGGTTGCTCCGTGTGGCCGTGCGCTTGGCGCCCGCCATCGGCCAGCAGTGCTCGACCGTCGCTCCGACATCGACCAAATGGCGTGACGCCAGGACCGCGAGGTGACAATCCAGCGGATCACGCTCGGCGCACATCAGCGCCGCGGGCCGCGCCGCCGCCTCCGCTGGGTATTTCCCGCATGGCCGGTTGATAAACCGCGCCCATGTGATCGTCTCGCCCCGGGATGGATTTGGCCGCTAACCGGCGAGGCGGGCGACGGTCTCCAGGAACGCCGCCTCGTCCAGCGGCTTGACGAAGGTGGCCTCGGCGCCCATGGCATGGACGGAACTGAGATATTCGGCGGCGCCGATGCGGCCGCCGCCGGATATGACGATGACCGGCATATCCGGCCGTGCCGCCTTGATCTTGGCGAACAGCTCGACGCCCTCGACTTCCGGCATGATCAGGTCGCTGACAACAACGGCGATGTCGTCGGCTATCCTATCCAAGGCGACCCGGCCGTTTTCGGCCTCGACCACATCGTGGCCGGCGCGGGTCAGTAACTTGGCGATGGTGTAGCGCACATCGTCGTCGTCATCGACGAGCAGAACTTTTGCCATGACTCATGCCTCCTTGCTGATCGGTACATCGGTTTCGGCGACGACGGCGGGCGCCTCGACACCAGAGAGTTTCGGTAGATAAAGATCGAAACGGGTGCCGGTTCGTCCGTCGCTATGGACATATATGCCGCCACCGACACCGGTGACCAAACCGTAGGTCACCGAAAGCCCGAGCCCGGTGCCTTCGCCGACACGCTTGGTGGTGAAGAATGGATCGAAAATCCGCGTCAGGTTTTCCGCGTCGATGCCGCCGCCGTTGTCGGCGACGCGAAGCCGCACATACGCGCCGGGCGCGAGATCCCGCGGCAAGTCCAATGGCACCCCGAACGGCCCATGTTCGGCGATCTCGATTTCGATTTGACCGCCGTCCTGGCCGATGGCATCGGAGGCATTGGATATCAGGTTGAGCATCAGGGTCTGGATATCGGATTCCTTCAGCCGCACGGGGCAGGCGGCATCGGGCAGGAATTGCTTGACGGTGATGTTGGATGGGGTCGCCGCCTCGGCCAGGGCGATGGTGCGGGCGACACTGCCGACCAGATCGGTGACGTTGTCCGCCGCATCCCGCGTGCGCGTGAAATCGAGCACATCGCGCATCACCGAGCCGGCGCCCTCGGCGGAACGGATGACCCGATCCAGATCGGCGCGCGAGTCTGCGTCACGCGGCAGATCGTCGCGAACCATGCGGGTCAGGGTGGTGATGGGGACCAGATAGTTGTTGATGGAATGGGCGATGCCGCCGAGCAAGGTTCCCATGGCTTTCAGCTTCTGCGCCTGGGCCACGGTATCCTCCATCGCCTTGCGCGCCCGAACCTCGGCCTCGAGGCGTTCGGATTGCAATGTCACCCGTGTCGCGTAGGCGCCGAGCCGTTGCTGATCGGACTCGATCTGATTTTGTAAACGGTTCACGGCTCGCAATGGGAGGACATTGATGAAAACCATCAAGGCGATACCGAAGCCGGAGCCGATGGCGAGAGCGAACAGGGTATCGCTAATCAAGCGCCGCGTCGGATAGATCAAGGTGACCGTCCCCGCCGGGTTGATGCCATCATGGAGTTGTTCTCGAACAACGATGCTGGATTTACCCGAGGTGCCGGTGCCGGATCGGAATATCTCTTCCCCAGCCCTATCCCTGACGATGGTGTCGTGCGCTTCCCCGGGTTCGTGGTCGTGAACGCCGTCAGCAAGAATGGCCTGCAGCCCGTCATCATGAAACATCCAGAGTTGAGGGTCGCGGGAAATAAATCGCGACAACGTATTTGCCACGCTCCTCGCCTCGGTGTGAGCGCGGGCTTCCAACACCGCCTTGCCGTTGAAATAGACTTCCGCCGGCAATGCGGTGGTGATAATCACGGCGAGCGCCAATGACAAAGCATAGATCAGCCGCCGCGTCCGGCGGGCATATTCGACGAGCCGGTGCCCGCTATAATGATCAGATGCGCGACGATCCGGGACGGCGATGGCGTCAACCATGGCCCCTCAGCCCGGAGCCGTCATCGGCACGTTGCCGGTTTCCAGCAATAATCGCGCGCCAATCGGCGACATCAAAAATTCAAGAAGCGCCTTGGCCGTGGCGCTGGGTGTCGACGTGGTGACATACAACAGTTCTTTGAACCATTTGTAGGTGCCGTCACTGAGGTTTTCCAGTGTCGGCGTCATGCCGTCGATAATTAACGGCTGCAGTTTTCGGTTCTCAGCGGTGACACCGGCCAGCGTGGTGGTGGTCACCGTCCCGTGCACCCGTTCCGCGGCATCCATCGCCTGCTGGTCAGATGTGGCCGTGATGATTCCGCGTTTGTGGCGTGCGTTTTCCAGAAGTGGCTTTATGGACGGAAACCAGCGGACCAGCGTCCTCGTATCGCTGTCTGATTCGGGCCGCAACACGAAGCGCACAGGATGACCATCCGACCAGGCGGTCTTACGAAAGGCGAAAATATCCTCAATCTCGCGCGATGTGTGGTTCAGGTCCGCATGGCCAGTGCCCGATACCACCAGCAGAAACGGCGTACGCGCATAGGCGCGGCCAACAGCGCCGGCGGCGCGTTCGCTGTCCTTGATCGGCCGTGACGCCAGCGCGATATCAATCTTGCCCTTCAACAACGCCTTGATGCCACCGCCGCTGCCGAGGCTATTGGGCACGACGACCTTGACCCCGGGATTGGCCTGCTCAAAGGCCGTACCGATAATCCGCATGGTGGCGATCGCGGCCCCCGTGCCGGCCACCGTCAGCGTCTCGGCGGCACTCGCCGGACGTCCGGCCGCTGCCACCGTCACGCAGAGGGCCGATGCCGTTATCATTCGGATCATTGTCGCTGTCTTGGAGTCTGTTTTCATCGCTACCTCACCCGAGTACCGCTATATGACGCGAGGCACACTGATACCGTTCCAAGAAAGCCGTGTCTGCTTGGGGAAATCACTTATGAACCAGAGTCTTGCGAACACCGCTTAACACAGCGTCGGGGCACGGGCGTCAGTCGAAATAGCCGGCCCGCACGCCCTTGCCGATGAGGTTGCAGATCAGCCGCACGGCGGTGACGCAGGTGATGGCATTGAGATCGCGCTTCGGCGTGATCTCGACCACATCCATGCCGAGGACACGCCCCTTGCCGACCAGACCCTGAATCAGGGTACGCATCTGCGGATAGGTGACGCCGCCCGGCGCCGGGCCGGCGACGGCGGGAGCGATGGTCGGGTCCATGCCGTCGGCATCGACGGTCAGGTAATAGATGCCACCGGCCGGGATTCGTTCCAGCACCGCCGCCATGCCGACGTCCTGCAGTTCCAAGTCGGTGATCAGATTGGACCCATAAGCCAACGCCGCCTCGACCTCTTCCGGCCGGGCGCTGCCGGCGGAGCGCAAGCCGATCTGATAGATGTCGCCGATGTGATCCATTTCGGACGCCCGGCGGATCGGACCCGACAATCCCTCCTTGACGCCGTTGACGTGATCGCGCCAGTCCAGATGCGCGTCCACATGGATCAGGGTGATCGGCTGGTCCAATCCCGGCCAGGATGACAGCGCCCGGAACACCGGGATCGGCACCCCGTGATCACCACCGAGGGAAATGATCATGCAGCCGGCCTCGATGATCTTGCGCGCGGCTTGCTCGGCCAGCTGGTAGTGCTTCATCGGCGTGTAGGGATCGCCCGGCACGTCGCCGCAATCGACGACGCGGATATCCTTGCCGTCGAGCAGCGGTCCGCCGATATCGAAGTCCCAGCGTTCCAAGGATCGCAGGGCGCGCTGCCAGGACCGGCGGATGGCGGTCGGTGCATTGGACTGGTCGTTGGTCACGTCCTCCATGGAATAGGGCGCGCCGTAAGGCAGACCGATAATCCCCACGTGGGCGCCGATATCGGCCAGCGTATCCAGATCGAGCACCAGCGGGGCGTCGAACAGGGTGTGAAATTCCTGGCGCGGCGCGACGGTCAGGGTCTCGGACATGATGGAGGATTCTCCTTGGATGACGGCAGGTAAAATAACGGCGGAATGCTACAGCGCCACGTGCGCGTGCACCACCACTATCGTTGCCCGCTTCCGGTCTGGACATGCGTTTCACGACATGAAAGATTCCCCTCCACGACTTCGGTGGGACAGAATTGGGGGGCCCCAATGGGGCTTTTTGACTATCCAGGCACGGCGCCGGCCGACGCGGCGCTCGACGA
>JAYOFM010000096.1:0-15249 GCA_038117225.1 Rhodospirillales bacterium | reverse complement strand
CGCCCGGATGAAACATGTCGACGAACGGCTGACTGGCCATGACGAACCGGCCATCGAGATCCTTCAAGCTAATCGCCATGGGTGACTGACCGACCAAGGATGAAAAACGGGCTTCGACCTCCAATAGTTTTCGCTGAGCTTCCTTCATTTCCGTCAAGTCGACGGCGACGGTGACGACGTAGCAGACGTCGCCTGTTTCATCGCGGAACGGGGTCTTGGACGTCATCATCCAGCGATCGGCGCCGCCGTAATCCAGAACCTCATCGAAGAACGGAATGGGATCTCCGGTACGAAACACCATGGCGTCATTTTCCAACACCTCCTCCACCATCTCCGTTGGAAGGATATCGCGGACATGTTTGCCCACCATGTCACCGGGATCGAGGCTCAGGTTCTCCGCGGCGAACCGGTTCGCATAGACATAGCGTCCATTTTGATCCTTGACGGTGAGGACGACCGGCGCCGCGTCGATGACTTGTTGCAATAGCGAGCGGCTTTCCTCAAGCGCGCGCTCGGCTTTACGCTCGGCGGTCACGTCGATGCCGACGCTGATGATTCCCATGGGCCTGCCTTCGGCGTCCAGGACCGGCACCTTATGGGTGTTGAGCCAAATCACTTCACCGCTCGGACGCACCAGCCGGGTTTCAATGCCGGAAATAGTTTCGCCGGTTTTCACGACCCGTCGATCGATCTCGTTGAAGCGATCAAAATGCTCGCGCGAAACGGTTTCCGCGGTCGTCTTCCCGAGTTGATCTCGCACTGGAATTCCCATCGTTTCCGCTTGATAGCGGTTGACGAACAGATAGCGCCCATCGGCGTCCTTGACGTTGACGAACGCGGGGATGGAATCAAGAAAGCCAGAGAGACGCAACGCCGCCGCCGCCGCCGTCGTCGAACCAGGCGATGTACGACCCTCGGCAGCATCCAACGCCAGATCGAGGCGCAAAACCTCGTCAATCAAATCAGTCTTGCTCAAGCGCGCAAGGCGCTGGCGTTTCTCGTCCGTCACGCTCATTGAGCGATCTTAGCAGGGGATTTTCGCCTGCCCAGCGAAACATGCCGCCAGCGTTGTCAGCGCCCGACGCGATGCTTAGGCTCGCCGTCATGTTGGCTGAAGAAATTACAACGACCGGGCCCCTGATCCTGGCGCTGCTGGTTTTCGCGGGCGGCCTCGCGCTGTGGGCACGCAACGCCCTTCGCCAACGCTACGCGGACGAACTCAAGGTCATCACCGAACGCACGAGGCCATGGATGAAGGCGGCGGCGAGTTGGCTGTTCATCGCCACCATGATCCTTTGGGCCATTATTTTCGTGATGGCGCCGGACGGCGATCACGGTGATATGGGCGACGATATTCGCAAGCTGTTCCAGATGCCCGAGCCCAAAAATCCCAAACCCATCGAAACGGTTCGTTAATCCAGCCGCACCGCCGCCTGCTTGCCGACCACCGAAAATGCGATGAAATCGTAACGCCATCCGAATTCAGCCGCCGCCTCGCCGAGGGCTCGATGCTCATCCAGGCGCCAAGTCGGATTGATCAGATAATCATCGAATACCAGGACGCTGCCAGAAACGAGACGTGGCGCGAGAGCGGTGAGCACGGTCGCCGTCGAGGCGTATATATCGCAATCCACGTGGGCCAGACGAACTGGTCCCGCGTGAGAATCCAGAAATGGTGCCAGCGTGTCCTCGAACAGGCCGGCATGAAGCGTGACATTGACCGGGACGTCGGGGAGGCGACCGCCCGTCGAATAGACGCCAGCCGGTTCGTCACCCCATGATTCCGGCAGTCCTTGAAACGAGTCGAAACCATGGATCGGTCCCTTCTCGAGTGACGCAAGATGGCCGATGGAGGTGCCGTGCCGGACGCCGAATTCAAGCACCAAGCCATCCTTCGGCGCGGCCTGTAACGCATGGGCGAGGAGCGCGAAACCGTCCGCAAACAAGATCGTATTGGCACCGCGCCGCGCTTTCACGAAATCCCAGCTGTCGAGCCGGGCGGCATCGGTCGGGTTCGCATCGTCCAGGGCCCCGAATGCGGCGGCGGCCTGGTCGGCCCGACCAGCCTCCTCCAACGCCACGCCGAAATAAAAGCGGGCCAACGCGTGCCCTGGATCGGCGACGATAGCGCGACCCAAGGTTTCCGACGCTGCGTTCATGTCATCGCGGAAGCGCACCAATCCTAAATTGCAGAGCGCGTCGGCGAAATCGGGCATTAGGTCGATCGCTTGCTCAAAGGCGACCCGCGCCTCATTAAACTGGCCGCCTTCGCGCAATGCGTTACCGAGATTTTAATGGGCATCGGCGAATTCAGGCGCGACGTCGATGGCACGCCGGCACGCCAAGGCGGCATCGGCCGGCAACCCGAGTTCGGCCAGCGTCGCGCCCAAATTCGACCAAGCCGGCGCCAACCCGGGATCAACGGCGACCGCGCGCCGGTAAGCGGCGACAGCGCCATCGGCGTCCGAGAGACCCCGCAACGCGTTCCCAAGATTGAATGCCGCCGCGGCCAATTCAGGCTCCAAATGCAATGCGCGGCGAAAAGCGTCGGCGGCATCGGCGTGCCGTCCAAGCCCATGCAGGGCGTTACCACGATCCATATGACCATCGGCCAGATTTGGCGCCGATGCGACGAGGGTATTCGCAAGTTCAAGGGATGCCGGATAGGCACCCGTTTGATGGCGCAGGACGGCGAGCAAATGCACCCCATCCACATCATGCGAATTCGCGGCAACTAGCGCCTCATATCCGGCCGCCGCCGATACCAGATCGCCGGCCCGGTGCGCTGCCAGGGCCCGTGTCAGAATCTCATCCCTTGTCGTCGTCGCCATGGGATCGGATTATCGTTCGCATGAGCAGACGCCGAAAGACAAAAGCACCAACGCCAGCGGCACCGGCACCGTTTCTTCCCCTTGCCGACCCGCGCACGGCGGGCCATCAGCCTGCGCCGGCTAGCGTCCGGACCGCACCAAACCTGGGTGATGCCGTCGCGGCGCTCGACGCCGGACAACCGGATTCCGCGCTGACGATCTGCCGCATGATTCTGGCGACGACGCCCGACGACGCGGATGCCCTCAATCTTGCCGGCATCGCCCAGGTGCAGCTGGGCGAAGTCGAGGATGGTCTCGACCTCATCCGCACGGCAATTGCCTTTCGGCCGGGTTTCGCGGCGGCTATGTCCAACCTGGGAAACATCCTCACTGACCTCGGTCGCTCCGACGAAGCGGAAACCGCCTATCGTGATGCCATCGCCGCCGATCGAAAAGATGCGGAAGCACCCTTCAATTTGGGTTTGCTGCGCCAGCGCCTGGGTGACGTTGTTGGTGCGGAAACCTGGTTTCGTCGCGCCCTAACGGCCCGCCCGGAACACCCATCGGCCGGGTTCGCCCTCGCCGGCGCGTTACACTCATTGGGTCGTCTGAATGACGCGCGCGAGGCCTACGAGGACCTACTGAGGCGGCAGCCAGCGCATGAGAATGCGCTCAATAATCTTGGAACAATTCTGGCTGAGATCGGCGATCACGAAGGCGCCGCTAAACTCTATCGGCGTGCGCTCGATATCCAACCCGGACACAGGGACGCCCGCTACAATCTGGGTGTCGCCTTGCAGGAACTGGGTGAGGTTGAGGCTGCCATCAATGCCTATGATCGGCTCTTGTTGGATGACCCTGATTACCCGCCGGCCCACGTCAATCGAGGTGATGCCCTGCGGGCCATCGGCCGCATGGACGACGCGGAAACAGCGTTCCGGCGCGCCATTGATCTCGCCCCCGCCTTCTCAAAAGTTCATGCCAATCTAGCCGATTTGATGCTTCAACGCGGAGACGCGGTGGCAGCCCTGAACGTCGTCGAAAACTTCCTCGCCACGCGGGCGGGTGACACGATGTTATTGGCCATGCGGGAAATGATCCTGCGCCACCTCGGACGGGAGGATGATGCACGGGTTCTGCTAGATTATGATAGATTTCTCGATACCGAGGTGGTTCAGGTGCCGCAACGGTTTAGCGACCTGACCACGTTCAACGACGCCCTGTGCCGTCATGTGATTCAACACCCGACGCTGGTTGAGGCGCCGACCCGCCACGCCACCCGCGCCGGGCACCATTCCGGCGAATTGTTAAGTGACCCACGGGGGCCCGTCGCCGATCTGGCCACCATCATCCGGGACCGGGTGACCACCTACATGCGTCGGATCGGCGACGACACGAACCATCCTTTCGTCACGACAAGGCCGCCGGCATTCGATCTTTCCATCTGGGGTGTCGTGATGCGTCGCCAAGGCCACCAGGTGGCCCATATCCATCCCGCCGCCTGGCTCGGCGGCGTCTATTACGCCCGCCTACCCGATACGATCGCGGATGATGACGCCAGCCATGCCGGTTGGATAGAGTTCGGCCGCCCACCTGAAGACTACCATGTGACGGCGGAACCAGACCTTAAACTAATCCGCCCGCGTGAGGGTTTAATGCTGCTTTTTCCCGCCTATTTTTATCACCGCACGGTACCCTATGACAGCGATGACAACCGCATCAGCATCGCCTTTGACGTCATTCCCGCCCGTTCGCCCTGACAAATTCCAAGTTTTCGCAACATGATCCATATCAATGCAACCATCGAGCCGGCGGTCTAGGATCGCGCGTGCTTGGAATTGAGTGCTCCTGAAAACGGACCCCCGTACACGGACACGTTCCTCGCCGATATCATCCCCCGCGACATTGTTCGCGAACTGGGCCGACTCTTCGGGGTCGGTCCTTTTTCCTGGGTCAGGCACACGACATCAATCGGCGGTGAGGGCGACCCCATCGGCGACCAGGGCCGCGATGGCGTCGACATCGTAACCCAAACTGCCAAGAATATCGGCCGTGTCGGCGCCCAATTGGCGAGCCCGCATGGCTTCCCCTGTTGCGGCGCCAGCGAAGCGAACCGGTAGTCGCACTCCACTCAACGCACCTTCGGTGGGGTGGTCATAGTGTTCGAATAGACCGCTTCCGACCAACTGTTCGTTGGTCAGCACATCGGCGAGATCGCTGACAGGCATGACCGGGATATCGAGCCGACGCAATAACACCATCCACTCGGCTGTCGTTTTCTGCGGCGCCACGTCACGCAGAAGGTCATAAAGTTCGCCGATGCGCTGACTGCGCAACGACGATGATCGTACCCAGTCCTCGCCGGCCAGATCCTCGCGGCCAATGGCGGCCAACAGGCGCAACCAATGCGCGGTCGTATAGGGCAGCGTGGCGACGTGGGAATCCTTGGTCCGATAAGGACGTCGGCTAGCGGCCAGTATGCGCTCGTAACCCGGTGGGCCAAGCGGTGGTTCGTACGTCGCGGCGGCCAAGTGTTCGGCCATGATGAAATGGATGATGCATTCCAGCATCGGTACTTCGATGGACGAACCGCGCCCGGTCGCCTGACGCTTGACCACCGCCGCCAACATTGCATTGGCGGCATAGAGCCCGGTTATTTTATCGACCATGACGGTGGGGATGTAGCGCGGTTCACCCTGATCATCGGCGAGCAAATGGGCGATGCCGGAAACCGCCTGGACGATGTCATCATAGGCCGGCAAATCCGCATAAGGGCCCTGCTGGTCGAAGCCCCAGGCACCACAGTAGATGATGTCGGGCTTGCGCGCGCGCAGCGCCGTCTCACCGATGCCGAGCCGGTCCGCCGCCTTGGCCCGCATGGAATGGAAGAACACGTCCGCGCCTTCGGTAAGCCGCAGCAACACCTCCAGCCCGCGCGGATCTTTCAGATCGAGGGCGAGGCTGCGTTTGCCCCGATTGCAGTTCATGAACAACGCGCTGAGCCCGGGCGTTCTGGTCGGCGCGATGGCCCGAGTGATGTCGCCGGCCGGGCTTTCCACCTTGATGACGGTAGCGCCCATCTGCGCCAACAACAGCGTTGCGAACGGCCCGAGCAGCACGCTGGTCAGGTCAATGATGGTCAGGCCGGCTAGCGGAAGAGCCTCGTCACCCGACTTCATCGCCAATTCAGGTCCGGTTCAAAGGCGGGCTGTAGACGATCACCACCTCAAGAACATCGGGCCCCAGGCTGGTCACCTCATGGTCCATGCCGGGGGGAATGCGGAAAACCGTGCCGGGCCCGTACTCGCCATCAGAGCCGTCGCCAAGACGGACACGGGCCCTGCCTCCGGTGACATACATGGCCTGCGCCTCGGCCGCGTGGTGGTGATTGTCGGCGACACCGCCCGGCTCGACCCGGCCGAGCACCATTTCGAAGGCACCGGCGAAGGCGCGGTCGACCAGCCGCACATTGGTCGTGCCGCTATGCCCGGGCGGTACGTAGGTCGGCATATCTGTGATGTGTTCGACGGTGGGCGGGGTATCAACGTCCTTGGCCATACTGCCCTACCGACTAATTGTTCAACATCGTGTTGGGCAGCCACAGGATGATCTGTGGAAACGCCAGGAATAGCGCCAGCGTAATCAGATCGCAGATGAAGAACGGCGTGATTCCCTTGAAGATGTCTTGCAGGGGTATATCGGGCCTGACCCCTGCAACAACATAGCAGTTAAGCCCAATGGGCGGCGTGATCAGGCAGACCTCACACATCTTGACGACGATGATGCCGAACCAAATGGGATCATAGCCAAGTCCGATGACCGCCGGATAAACCACCGGCAAGGTCAACAGCAGCATGCCGATGGCATCCATGAACATGCCGAGCACGACATAGAACGCGAGGATACAGATCATTGTCACCACCGGCGGGAACGGCAAGGCGACGACCCATTCGGCGAACGCCGCCGGTAATTCGGCGAAGCCCATGAACCGCACGTAGATGATGACGCCCCAGATGAGCGAGAAGATGACCACCGTCAGCTTGGCGGTTTCGTGCAGCGCTTCCTTTAGGGTGTGCCACTTCATACCACCCATCAACGCCATGATGAAGACGACGAAGGAGCCGACGGCGCCAGCTTCCGTCGGTGTCGCCCACCCGGCGTACATGGAAAAGAAGATGATGCAGATGACGAACACCACCGGGAAGGTTCCCGGCACTGACTTCATGCGTTCGCCCCAGGTAAAACCGGTGATGGGACGTCCCAACGCTGGATTATACCATGCCATGCCGATGATGATCAGGGCATAAATGATTGCCGAGACAACACCCGGAACGAACCCGGCAACCAGCAAGCGCCCGACCGACTCCTCGACGATGATGGCGTAGATCACCAGGATGGCGCTCGGCGGGATCAGCGACGCCAAGGTGCCGCCGGCGGCGACGACGCCAGCGGCGAGGCGCCTGTCATAGCCGTGTTTCAGCATTTCCGGAATGGCGACCCGCGAGAACACCGCCGCCGTCGCCGTGGAAGCCCCTGAAACCGCTGCGAACCCGGCGGTGGCGAATACCGTGGCGACCGCCATGCCGCCCGGCACCCAGCCGATCCATTTCTTGGCCGCGTCGAACAATGCGCGGGTCATCCCCGCGTGGTAGGCAAGGAAGCCGATAAGAATGAACATGGGGATGACACTAAGGCCGTAGATGCTGCCCTTGGCGTAGGGAATCATGCCGACGTTGATGCCGGCGCCAGGCCAACCGATGATTGAGACGACGCCGAGGAAACCGATGGCGGCGGTGGCATAGACAACGCGCACACCGAACAACACCAAAAAAATGAGAACGCCCGTGCCAATCAGGCCGATGGTATATTCGTCCATCTAACTGTTTCCTCCCTGAACGGGTCCGGGAGCGTCATCGCCGAACGTGTCTTTGATTTCCTTTTGCGCCTGTTCGATAACATCGGCCAATAGCGGCACGGCGATGGGCTTTGCGTCTGGATGCAGGATAAGACGCCAATAACCCCAGATCTGCAGCATCAATCGTGCGATCAACACGGTGAAGGCGAACGGCACCAGCATCTTCGACGGCCAAGTGACGAGTTCCCGGTCGATGGTGCTGTCACCCAGTTGCAAAGCCCGCATGAATGCGTCGAAGGCGTACCACACCAACACCAGCATGATCGCCAGGGCGACGACGACGCCGATAAACTCAAAAATCCACATGGACCGGCCACTTAACCGGCGCACCAGAATTTCCATGCGAATGTGGCCGCCAAGACGCTGACAGGAGGAAATTGCCAGAAAGGCAAAGGTGACCATGCCGATCTCGACGATATCGATGTAACCCCACAACGGGTAATTCAACAGCTTGCGCGAAATGACCTGCGCCGCGCCGAAGAACATAAGCGCAAGAATGAAGAACGCGGCGACGATGTTTAGCAGGTCCTCGAATTTCGCGAGTTGCCTGTCCAACGTTGCCAGCGTTTCGCCACCCGTCGGATTGGACATGATTTTACTCCGAAAGAAATCCGTGCCGGACTCTGCCGGCACGGATTTCGATGGAATCGATGGATGGAGTTATTTCGACGCCGTTTTCATCACGTAGTCGAGAAGGCCCGCGGCATCGAAATCCTTCGAATGCTTCTTGATCCAGTCGTCGTAGACCGGCTGGCCGCCGACCTTGCGGAATTCCGCAAGCTGTTCGGCGGAATAGGTGATCGCCTTCAGCTTCTTGTGGAACTTCGGCAAATTCTTGTCGTCGGCCTTCTTATACGCCGCGATCAGCGCCTTGTAGGCGCCGGGCTTGGCATCCATCAGCAGCTTGCGATAGGCCGCCGGCAGGGCATTCCAGGACTTGAGGCTGACTGCCGTCGGGCAGTCGACCGTTCCAGGCGCCATGTTGGTGGTGAACCACTCCGCCACCTCGTCGATTTTGAAGGCGACATGGGCGTAGGTGTACGGGAACGACACCGCGTTGACGGCGCCACGGTCGATGGCCTGGTAGACCTCGGTCGCGGTCACCGTGTTCTTGCGGGCACCCAATTTCTCCATGGCGTCGCCAAGGCCACCCAAGGCGCGCACGGACTGCCCTTTCCAATCGGCCAGCGTCTTCGGCAGTTTGCCCTTACCGAGGAATTCGTACTGCGGCAGCAGCGAACTCATGAACAACGTCACATTCCACTTCGAGGCCATTTCCTGACGCACGATGTCGTGGCTGTAGACCGCTTCGTGAACCCGCTGCTGCACCGCCGGGTTCGAAATCGGTAGAAACGGCAGGTTGAGCACGGTCAACGACTCGTTCTTGCCCGGGTGATAGGATGAGCAGAACTGCGCCGCGTCGAGCACACCAGCCTTGAGGTTATCGAGATTCTGTTTCTTGCCGCCGAGTTGCTCGCCGTAAAATACCTTGATTTTGAAGTTACCGCCGGTCTTGTCGGAAACATACTTGGCGACATACTCGACGCCTTCGGTGAAGGCGCGGCGCTTGCCCCAGACGTTGTATTTCCACGTCACTTTCGGGCCCTTGACCATTTCCGCCGCCGAGGCCGTAGCGGCCCCTTGGACGGTAAACGCCATGGCTGCCGCGAAGGGCACCACGATCCAGAGTTTACGTATCTTCATTTTATCGATGCCCTCCCCGGCGTGTTGACCAAAAAATGTTTCGTCTTTTCGACGTTGCGTCGATTTTCGGCCGGCGCGAACGCGCCAAAGCCTCCCTGCCGAGACTGTAGCAAGCAGCGAGCCACCAACACAAGCGATGGATAACGACGGTTTAGCCGAGGCAATCGACCTTGGCATCAAGGACAAATGAACGGTCATACCAGCCGGGCTCGACGAAGATTCCGAGACGCCCTGTCGGATTGCGCTGCTTGGCAATTCGAAACGACGCCCGTTGACCGTCTTTCAGGCGCATGCGGCGCTTGACCACGGCCTGCGACGCGTTGACGCCAAGGCGGTAGATGACAAACGTCGCCGATTTCGGCCACGCCTCGCCCGCGTTGCGCACGCGGAAACTGACATCGCCGCCCGCGCACCGGGCGTCGACATCAAGTTTCAGCATGCCGGCCGCACCCTGCGCAAGATTCTTGGCGAAACCGCCGGCGCGACTCTTTGCGGTCGCGTCTTGCGGTATAAAATCCTTGGCAAGGGATGGCGTTGAAAAAAGAAATGTCGCGGCAATGATACCGCGCGCCCACCTGGGAAACCGGGGCATATTCATTCTCCTCCGTGGCGCCCGCTTCTGCGGGCCGTATTGCGCGGCGGCTTTCGAGGCCGCCACGTCCACACTATGACCGCGCCCGGTTAACAAAAGGCAAACGGCTCCAGCGGCGAAAATCGGCCGTTTGGCATTCGTCTAGTTCAGAAAATTGGCGGTCCCGACAGGATTCGAACCTGTGACCTCTGCCTTCGGAGGGCAGCGCTCTATCCAGCTGAGCTACGGGACCGCGGATGTCTTGACAGATGGGCGACGGAACATACTAGAGGGTTGGGGCAGCGTCCAGCGTCGAGGTCCGGCTCCGCAATCAGCGTGAACGTCGTTTTTTCCAATCACTGAACCGGTACCAGGCCATAACGCCGGGCAGAAACCACGGACGACCGAAATAAAGCGGCCGGGTTTCGAAGGGCGCCTCGGAAAAGATCGTCTCGGCTTGCGGGTCGCCGAGGATGCGCTGGCCCGCCTTGGTCCCCAGCCAGCGCGCCCAGACGACACCGGAGCCGCAGAATCCGGTGGCATAATGGACACCATCCTCGATCCGCAGCTTGGGCAGGAAATCGAAGGTATATCCGGTATAGCCCCACCAGGAATGACTGAGGCCCACATCGCGAAGTTCGGGAAATATCTCTACCAGATCATCGCGGAGATGCTTCGTCTTGATGGCGACGTCGTCAGTTTCGGCGCCGCTGCGGCCGCCAAAAATGATGCGCGTGCCGTCCGGCGACGGCCGGTAATAGTGATAGAGCCCCCGTGTCTCGCCGAGCATGCGGCGCTTGGGCATCAATCTGTCCATGGTTTCCGGCGGTAACGCCTCGGTGGCGATGATCTGGCTCGGAATGGGAATGATCCGGCGTTTCAGCCAAGGATTATCGGCGCCGGCGTAACCATTGGTGCAAACGACCACATCGCGGGCCCGCACACGTCCGCGTGCCGTCTCGATTTCAAAATGATTGCCGTCGCGGCGCACTCCAGCCACCGCCGTTTGCCCGTGCACCATGGCACCGGCGTCCCGGGCGCGCGCCAGGATGCCATCATGCAGCAGGCCGGGGTGAAGGCCGCCGATGTCGGGGCGCACCACGCCGCCGTGGTAGTGATCGGTGCCGAGTTCCGCATGTTGTTCCGCCTTCGAAACCATAAAGGCGCCGATGTCCACGTGACGGTTCAAGACATCGGCTTCGCGCGCCAGCGTTTCATAGTCGGCCGGCGCGTAGGCCCCGGTGAATCGGCCAACCATCTTGAAGCCGCAATCGATGCCCTCGTCGGCGATGAAGCGGGCCAGGTCCTCGCGCGCCCGCTTGCCCTCATCATAAACCGCCATCGCCCGGGCCTTGCCGAACTTGTCCATCATGGCGGAGAAGTCCACCTTGATATTGCCACTGGCGATGCCGCCATTGCGGCTCGACGCACCCTCGCCTGGCCGCAGCGTATCAAACACCTGCACCGTCCGGCCTCCGCGCGCCAGCGTCAGCGCCGCCGAAAGCCCGGCAAAGCCGGCACCGACGACGACCGCATCCGAAGTGCCAGCCACGGCCACGGTTTCCGTTTCCCGGCGCGGCGCGGCTTCCCACCAATAGGGCGTCGGTTTGGTTTCATGGCTCATGGCTTGACCTGCAACAGTGTCTCCTTGGCGCCGGACGACAGAGGCACCGCCGGATCCTCGATCCAGCCAAGAATATCGCGCCACACCCGTTCGGCATCAAGATCACGCAGCAGCATGTGATAACCACCGTCGTACAGCGCGACACGCTGCCGGTCTCGGGCCGCGGCGGGTAGACGATCGACCATCAGCGATATCGGACGCCGTGGCACAACCTCATCACGGCCGCCATAAAGTATCAACGCCCGGGCATCGAACCTTGGCGCCGCCGCCAGCGCCGCGTCCATCAGATTAACCAGACCCCAGATCGTATCGGTCCGCGTCTTCTTGATAACCAGTGGATCGCGGCCGAGGGCGCGCAGCATCTCGATGTTGTCGGACGGCTTGATGTTGAGGCCGCGCGGCGTCAGACGCACGCCGGGCATCACCCGCACCGACAACCATAGCGCCGCGCGCTGATACCACGGCATGGTGGCGCGCCCCCAGACGGCGGGTGCAACCAGAATGACACCGTCGACCGGCGGCGCGGCGGCGCGACCCATGGCGACCAGCGAGACGGCACCGCCCATGCTGTCGCCAAGCAGATAGAGGGGCAGGCCGGGGTGGCGCTCGCGGATCAGGCGGATGAATGCGCCGAGGTCATTGGCGTAGGCATCCGTCCCGGCCCAATATCCGTGCTGTGGCGTTAGCCCGAAACCACGCTGGTCATAGGCGTAACTGGCGATGCCCCGCGCGGCTAGCCAGGATCCGGCGGCGGCGAAAAATCGGGAATAATCATTGAACCCGTGCAAGGCGAGGATGATGGCCCTCGGCGCCTCGCTTTTCGGCATCCAGGTGCGGTAGGTCAACCGCGTGCCGTCCGCGGCGACGAAGAGACCATCCTCAAGCAACGGAGTCGTCACCGGCGGACCGTCACCGCGGATGACGGGGGCGCAGGCGGCCAACAGCGTCGCCATAACAAGCGGCAAAACCCAGCGGCCGCGGATCACGGCGCCCCTGGGTCAATCGGAGGCGCGCCGTTGTTGCCGGTCAGACTCACAAAGATGTCCTCCAAATCGGCTTCCTTGGATTCCACGTCGGTGATGCCGAGACCGGCATCACCCAATGCCGTCAGAATCTCCCCCGACGTCGTGCGCGACGGTGGAAAGCGAAAACGCAGATGGCGGGCATCAAGGCGTTCAACATTATACGCCGCCAAGGCCACGGGAATTGCCTCGACGTCACGGTCGACGAGGACGGTCAGTTCCTTGGCGTCGAGGCGTTTCAGCAGGTCTGTGGTGGCTTCGCAAGCGATCAGATTGCCATGATCGATAATGGCGATGGTATCACAGAGCGCCTGCGCCTCCTCCAGATAGTGCGTGGTCAGCAGCACCGTGATGCCGGCGTCGTTCATTTCCTGGACGCGCACCCAGAGTTGACGTCGCAAATCAACGTCGACGCCGGCCGATGGTTCATCCAACACCAAAACCGGTGGGCTGTGCACCATCGCCTTGGCGACCAGCAGTCGACGGCGCATGCCACCGGACAGCGACCGGGCATAGGCGTCCGCCTTGTCATGAAGACCAACGGCCCGAAGCACCTTGTCGGTGCGCCGGGCCGTTTTCGGCACGCCATAGAGGCCGGCCTGCAATTCCAGCATTTCGCGCGGCGTGAAGAACGGATCGATGTTGAGTTCCTGCGGTACCACGCCGATGGCGCGCCGGGCACGGCGCATGTCGGCCTCGATATCGTGGTCCCAGATGCGGGCCTCGCCGGCGCTTTTGATGACCAGGCCGGCCAGGATGTTGATGAAGGTCGACTTGCCGGCGCCGTTGGGTCCCAGCAGGCCGAAGAAGGAGCCTCGCGGAATGGCCAGCGAGACGTCCTTCAGCGCCTGCACCGGCGGCTGGCCGGATGATCCGGCATAGGTCTTGCGCAGGTTGACGGCCTCGATCGCGTATTCCGGGTCCGACACGGTCGTCATTTTTCCCATGATTTTCTTAACGATCGGCGCTAGTGATGCCTGCCGAACAGCGGTATCATCGGCCGGGCACCGGGGTCAACGACCTTGGCTGCAGCGTGGCGGCATGCAGAGTACGTATGGAGAGAGACATTATGGACACGCACGAATACATCGGCGAGACCAAGGAAGTTGAAACCACCCGCGTCGCCTGCGATGGCGACGGCGGCCCGTTGGGTCATCCACGCGTGTTCCTCGAGATCGGCGACGACGGCGAAATCGTCTGCCCCTACTGCTCGCGCCACTTTGTACTTAAGCCGGGCGCGAAAGCGAGCGGCGGGCACTAGGCCCGCCGCGAAACTTACCGAAATTCTGAGTGTAGGTTCGGCGCTGGCCTTAGCGGCCGAGGATAAAGCGCGCCGGCTCCATGACGATGGCGGCGTGCGGCGCTAGGGTAGCATCGGACGCCATCACCGGGCGTAGGCGCTGGGCCAGCCAGCGCGTCGCGTCGATGGTGCCATTAATGGCGGCCAAGATGCCGTCCGCGATGACATTGGCGGCGGGCGTGGTCAGCGGGGCGAATCCGTTGGCGAGGGCGATGTTGTTGGTATTGGTCATGATCCTGTGCTCCGCGTTTAAAGTGGTGCCGTTGGTTTCTGCCAACGACGCCGTGTGGGTCATTTGCTGCACAGCTTATAGACCCGATTATGCCAATCTCGATGTGGCGGTTTTGCACGGGTGTTATGCGCCAATCACAGGGCTCAGCGGCCGCCGGAAACCTCGATAAAGCTGCCGGTCGTATAGCCCGCGGCATCCGACGCCAGCCACAATATCGCTTCGGCGACTTCCTCGGCCATGCCACCGCGCTGCATGGGTACCTTGTGGGCGAACTTTTCAACCCGGTCCGGCATACCGCCCGAGGCATGGATATCGGTTTCAATCAAACCGGGCCGGACGCCGTTGACCCGAATGCCGTGGTCGGCTTCCTCCATGGCCATGCCGACCGTCATGCTGTCGACGGCGCCTTTGGATGCGGCGTAATCGACGTATTCATTCGGCGCGCCCAACACCGCCGCCCGCGACGACACGTTGACGATGGCGCCCCCCGCCCCACCGTGCCGGGTCGACATGCGGCGGATCGCCTGCTGGGCGCACATAAAGGCGCCGATGACATTGACCGCCAAGACGCGCTCCAGGCGTTCGCGTGAGACACTTTCGCTATGGCCCCGGCCCATCAGGATACCGGCGTTATTAACCAGGACGTCGAGGCGTTCGAACTCGCGATCGACCATCGCAAACATGGCCGCGACCTGGTCGGCATCGGCGACGTCGGCCTGACACGCGAAGGCCCGCCCGCCGGCGCCGACGATATCGGAAACCACGGCATCGGCGGCCTCTTGGTTGCCAGCATAGTTGACGCAGACAGCATAGCCCGCCGTCGCCGCCAGCCGCGCCGTCGCGGCGCCGATGCCACGGCTCCCACCGGTTATCAGCATTGTCTTGGTCATCTTCTCGGTATCCTTATCGGTTTCTATGCACCTAACAATATGCACGCAATTTCCGGGGAATCGAGGGCCGCGAGTAAATGTCAACCGTTGCACCGCCTAATCGGGCCACATGGGGACTCCAATCACCGCCGTCGACAGCGTAATAAGGGTGAAAGTATTTTGCGGGAGGAACCGGTCCATG
>JAYOFM010000095.1:0-15435 GCA_038117225.1 Rhodospirillales bacterium | reverse complement strand
CCATTGACGCCAAGTCGCCCTACACCGGCGGCCACTGCCAGCGCGTGCCGGAACTCACGAAAATGCTGGCGAATGCCGCTGTCGAGGAAAAGGAAGGTCCCTTCGCCGATTTCGATCTCACCGAAGATCAATGGTACGAACTGCACATCGCGGCCTGGCTGCACGACTGCGGCAAGGTGACGACCCCTGAATACGTGGTCGACAAGGCGACGAAGCTGGAAACCATCTATAATCGAATTCATGAGATCCGCGCGCGCTTTGAAGTGGTCAAACGCGACCGTGTGATCGATTACCTGAAGGCGGTGAACGAGGGTGCGGATGACCCGGAAACGCTGCGGGCGGAGCTGGAGCAGCAACTGGCCAAACTCGACGATGACTATGCGTTCATCGCCGAGTGCAATATCGGCGGTGAGTTTATGGCGCCCGAACGTATCGAGCGGGTCAAGGAGATCGCCGACATTACCTGGATGAGAACACTCGATGATCGCCTCGGACTCTCTTATGAAGAGGTCCGGCGGATCGAGCGCGAACCGCCAACCGAGTTGCCGTTCAAGGAAAACCTGCTGTCTGACCGCTATGACCACGTGATTTATCGCGAAGGCGAGGAAGCACCGTCGGCGGAAGACAATCCATGGGGCTTCCAGTTGGACGTGCCGGAGCACAAATATAATCTCGGCGAGGTCTATAACCTGTGCATTGCGCGCGGGACCTTGACCGAGGAAGAGCGCTTCAAGATCAATGATCACATCGTCCAAACGATCATCATGCTGGAAGCCCTGCCGTTCCCGAAACATCTGGCGCGGGTCCCCGAATACGCCGGCGGTCACCATGAAAAAATGGACGGCACCGGCTATCCGAAGAAGCTGAACGATAAGGATATGTCCGTCCCGGCCCGAATCATGGCCATCGCCGATATCTTCGAGGCCCTGACCGCGGCTGACAGGCCATACAAGGCGCCCAAGAAACTCAGCGACTCCATCAAGATCATGTCCTTTATGAAAAAGGACGCACATATTGACGACACTCTGTTCGAACTGTTCCTCACGTCCGGCGTTTACAAGGAATACGCGGAACGTTTTTTACTGCCCGAGCAATTGGACGATGTCGATATCTCGCAGTACGTCAGCGCGGCGGGCGGCGGCGACTGAGCACCCGCCTCGATGAGCCGCGACGCCCTCGACCGGGCAACCCAATATCCCTATCCCATCCCCAATACGTCATTCGTCATGATCAACGGCGAGCAGCATTCGTGGCACGACCATGTGGGCGCGATCGATTTTGCGGAGCGCCGGCCTGTGCTCGCCGTCGGCTCCAATCAATCACCGCAGCAACTGGCGCGGAAGTTCCATGGCGCGGCTTGGGGCATCATCCCCGTCGCGCGGACCCGGGTCCGCAATTACGACACGGTCTATTCACCGCACATTTCCGCTTACGGCGCCATTCCCGCGACGCTGCATCCCTCGCCGGGAACCGAGGTCGTCTTATTCATTACCTGGCTGACGGCGGATCAAGAAACACGCATGCATGAAACAGAGGTATCGGCGGCGAACTATGGCTACGGCGAAATCGTCTCTATCGACCATTCGGCGGACCATGGTCCATCGCCGTCGAGTATCTTTCTCTATGCTGGCACCCGCGGCGCCCTCAATCGGAGTGGCAATCCCATTCCACTCGCCGAAGTCACCGCGACCGGTCGGCGATGGCCCGCAATGACCCAGATTGAAGTGCAGATTCACGCCCGAGACAGGATCGCCGACGATCACGAGATTGATCGCTTCATTCTCTCATCCGTTGACAATTCCGCTGTGCGCCGCCAGCGAACGGAACAGCTTGCCGTCGATGCGTTGCCGTTTGATGATCCGGCCTTTCGGATCATCGCAATCTGATCCGTATCGAAATGCAACGGCGGTCTTAAGCGATGATCTTGCCGGCAACAATTGCGATGAAAACGATAAATCCGAAATCACGATTGGACTTGAATCGGGTGAGGCAATTAGCCGGGTCATTAATGTCGAGGGTGTGGATTTGCCAATAGAAATGTCCGCCACCGACACCAAGTAGGGCAAAGAACGGCCAGGACAGCTGCGCCGCGTGCCCCGCGCCCAACAGCAGCGCCAGCGTCATGCCATAAAAGAACCACAGCCATCGCCCCGTCGCCGCGCCAAGTTTGAGCGCCGTCGACTTTACGCCGACAACGAGGTCATCCGCCTTGTCCTGATGGGCATAGACGGTGTCGTAACCTATGGTCCAGAAGATGCAGCCGAGATAGAGGAGGGCCGCCGGCGCCTCGATCGTGCCGCGCACGGCGGCCCAGCCGACCAGGGCACCCCAATTGAACACAAGACCCAGAACAATCTGCGGCCAGTAGGTAATCCGCTTCATGAACGGGTAGATGACAATCAGCCCGACAGAGCTCAATCCGAGCAGGACCGTGAACGAATTCAGTTGCAGCAGGACGATCAATCCCGTCACCAGCAGGATACCAAGAAACAGTACCGCGGCAGCGACACTGACGTCTCCACTAGCAATCGGGCGGGTCGCGGTGCGCGCCACGCGCCGGTCGATATCCCGGTCGACCAAATCATTGATCGTACACCCGGCGCCGCGCATGATGAAGGCGCCGACGGCGAACAGCGACAGCAACCACGGGTCCGGCCACGCCGTCGCCGCCAACGCCGTACTCCATACGCACGGAATCAGCAGCAACCAAGTGCCGATCGGACGGTCGGCGCGTATAAGACGAAGGAACGGCCTCGCGAAAACGGGAACGCGTCGGTCGATCCAGGAATCGGCCGGAATGTCGCTGGCATTTCGGGTGGTGGCGTTGTCCATCAGTGGCGCTACTATGACACTGCCGCGAGCGACCGAAAACCGCTTCGCATCGATACTCAACGGGAAGGGCATGATTGGTGGCTGATCGTTCGTCATCGATCCGACTGTTCGTCGATTCTCCGTTTTCGGAGGGTGGCAGCGTCATCCTCGACAATGATCAGGCACATTACCTGTTCCGCGTCATGCGTCTTGGCGTGGGCGCCCGCATTCATGTCTTCAATGGAAAGGACGGTGAGTGGGTCGCGGCCATTGAGGAGATTGATAAACGGCGTGCGCAGCTACGGGTTCACGAACGGCATCGACCGCAGGCCACGGAACCGGACATCTGGCTGGCCTTCGCGCCAGTTAAGAAAGCACGCACGGACTATATTGTGGAGAAAGCGGTGGAATTGGGCGCTGCAAAGTTAATGCCCGTCATCACGGAATTCACTGACACACAACGGGTAAACGTGGTTCGCCTCGCCGCCACCGCGCGCGAATCGGCGGAGCAATGTGATCGCCTTAGCCTGGCGATTGTCGAGGCCGCTTGCCCGCTGGATAACATGCTGGCCGCGTGGCCACGCGACCGGCGGCTGTTTCTGCTCGACGAAACGGGCGGCGGTGCCCCGCCAATGACGGCATTCGCATCATCACCGTCCACTATCGGATTTGTGACAGGACCGGAAGGCGGTTTTTCCAAACGCGAGCTTGACCTGATGCGAGGCCTCGACTTTGTTACCGGCATCAGTCTCGGTCCACGCATCCTTCGGGCCGAAACCGCCGCCGTCGCCGCGCTCGCCAGCTTCCAGGCCATGGCGGGTGACTGGCGATAGCCCACCTTGGATGACGGGAAACGCAAATGTCCGGAGCCACGCCACCGAATAATGACCCGGTCGAAAGCAAGGAAGTCCTTGTTCAGTATCTTGCGTCCGGTTGCAAACCGCCCAGCGACTGGCTGATCGGCACCGAACACGAGAAATTTGCCTTCCACCAGGACGACTTACGGCCGCTGGACTATGACGGTGACAAGGGCATCCGCGCACTGCTTGAGAGTATGACCCGGTTCGGCTGGGAGCCCGTCTACGAAGGCGGCAACGTTATCGCTCTCAAGGGCGCCGATGGCGGTGCCATTTCGCTCGAACCCGCCGGTCAACTGGAGCTGTCTGGTGCCGCCGTCCAAACCATTCATCAGACCTGTGACGAAGTGACCGGGCACTTGCAGCAGGTCAAATCGATCGCCCGGGAAATGGGCATCGGCTTCCTCGGTCTCGGCTTCAGCCCCAAGTGGCTGCCCGCCGACAGCCCGTGGATGCCCAAGGGACGTTACGCGATCATGCGTGACTACATGCCGAAGGTCGGCGGCCTGGGCCTGGAAATGATGCAGACCACCTGCACCGTTCAGGTCAATCTGGACTTCGATACCGAAGCCGCCATGGTCAAGATGTTCCGTGTCGGCCTGGCGCTGCAACCCATCGCCACGGCCTTGTGGGCGAATTCTCCGTTCCGCGCCGGCAAGCCGTCGGGCTTTTTATCCTATCGAAGCCATATCTGGACGGACGTGGACCCCGACCGCAGCGGCATCCTGCCGTTCGTGTTCGAGGATGGTTTTGGATTCGAACGCTATGTTGACTATGCCCTCGATGTGCCCATGTACTTCGTCTATCGCGACGGCAAGTACATCGACGCGTCGGGTCAATCATTCCGTGATTTCATGAATGGCGTCCTACCGGCATTGCCAGGGGAGACGCCCATTCTTTCCGATTGGATCGACCATATTTCGACGATATTTCCGGAAGTGCGGCTCAAGACATTCCTGGAAATGCGCGGCGCCGACGGCGGCCCATGGAGCCGATTGTGCGCGCTGCCGGCGTTTTGGGTCGGGCTGTTGTATGATCGGGATGCGCTGGACGAAGCGTGGGATCTGGTCAAGGATTGGACCGCCGACGAGCGCGCCGAGATGCGCGACGCGGTTCCCCGTCTTGCACTAAAGACGCCCTTCCGCTCAACGACCTTGCGCAACATCGCCGAGGACGTGCTGTGCATTGCCCACCGGGGCCTCAAGGCTCGGGCGCGGTTGGACAACGTGGGCATGGACGAGGCACATTTTCTGAAACCGCTGTTCCAGACTGCCCATTCGGGCATTACGCCGGCGGAGGAATTACTGGCGGCCTATGAGGGCCGTTGGCGGCACTCTGTAGATCCGGTCTTTACCGAGTACGCCTATTAATTCTCCGTGGCCCTAGCCGCCAACAGCGGTTCCACCGACGGTCAGATTGTCGATTCGCAATGTCGGCTGGCCAACACCGACGGGAACGCCCTGGCCATTCTTGCCGCAGGTCCCGACGCCCGTGTCCAGGGCCATGTCATTACCAACCATGGAGACCCGGGTCAGCACCTCCGGGCCATTGCCGATCAATGTCGCGCCCTTGACCGGCGCACCGATCTTGCCGCCTTCGATCAGGTAGGCCTCGGTGCAGGTAAAGACGAACTTGCCGCTGGTAATATCGACCTGGCCGCCACCGAAGGACACGGCATAAAGCCCCTTGTCAACGGAGGCGATGATTTCCTCGCTCTCGTGCTTACCATCAAGCATGTAGGTATTGGTCATGCGCGGCATCGGCGCGTGGGCGTAACTTTCGCGACGTCCATTGCCGGTACTGGCGGTACCCATCAGGCGGGCGTTCATGCGGTCCTGCATGTAACCACACAGAATGCCGTCCTCGATCAAAACCGTATGGGCGCCAGGAGTGCCCTCGTCGTCGACGGTCAATGAGCCACGGCGGTCCGTGAGCGTACCGTCGTCGATGACGGTGACGCCGGGCGCGGCGACCCGTTCGCCCATCAGGCCGGCGAAGGCGGAAGTCTTCTTGCGATTAAAGTCGCCCTCAAGCCCGTGACCAATGGCCTCATGCAGCAGAATTCCCGGCCATCCAGCACCAAGAACGACGTTCATCTCGCCCGCCGGCGTATCGACGGACTCAAGATTGACCAACGCCTGCCGCAACGCCTCATCCGCCGCCGCGCGCCAGCCCTCCGGCGCGATATAGGCATCGTAGACGACGCGGCCGCCGACACCGTGACTACCGGATTCCATCCGCCCATTCTGCTCGACCACGACCTGCACATTAAGGCGCACCAACGGCCGAATATCGGCGGCGCGACCGCCGCCGGCGCGGACGATTTGCACCGCTTGCCAGTTGCCGAGCAAAGATGCGGACACCTGGCGAACGCGCGGGTCCTTGCCACGCAAATAGGCATCGATTTCTCCGAGGACGCCGACCTTGGTCTCGAACTCGACGGCGGCAAGCGGGTTGTCTTCCATATAAAGCCGCGCGTTGGTCCCCTGGGGGGGCGCCGCCACGGTGCCGCCATGCCCGCGATGCACCGATTTCACTGTTTCGGCGGCACGCCGCATGGCCTCTTCGCTCATCTCGGAGGCATGCGCGAATCCAGTGGTTTCGCCGGCCACTGAGCGCAGGCCAAAACCTTGCGCCGTATCGAAACTGGCGCTCTTGATTTGGCCGTCATCCAGGACGACGCTTTCCGATTGCCGATACTCGAGAAACATTTCGCCGTCGTCAGCCGTCGACAGCGCATCCTCGACAATAGATTCGGTGCGTGACCGGTCCAATCCCGCCTTGGAGAAGAACAATTCGTCGGTGAGATCAAGAGCGGTCATGCCGATATTCCTTGCGCGAGTGTCGGCCCTGTATCATAGCGGTTCCATGCTGGGCCCATGCCATGTATATAAGCGCGCGCTCCGGGAAAGGCGAGCATGACGAACATTCAAGAGCACCCACTACGTGAGTCGCTGGATCAGGAAGCGCACGCGCGGCCGCCAACACCAATCTCGGCACCCGCCCGAATATCCCACATCGGGGCGATTACCGGCGAACAGGCGGCGTCGGCGGACCACGCGCACCTGGTTCGGCTGTGCGGCCATTTCAAGGCTACCCCGCCGCCCGCCGATTCGACACACGCGACCCTTGATCTTGGGCCATTTCGTCTGAAGTGGGAGCGCCATACGGAATTTTCCTCGTATACCTTCATCTGTGAGGGCGCGTCCGAAATTCCGTTCAAGGAACCCGCCGTAACCGCTGTTCCGCACGATTGGCTGTCTGCTCTTCCAGGCCAGGTCATCGCGGCCCTTCATATCGAAATCGAAACGGACGTGATGCCGGAACGAACCATTGAAGGCCATGCCGGCCTGTTCGATCACAATCCAGTGGCCGGAGGACGCGTGCTCGACGGCGGTGCCTACCTATGGACTGATTTTCGTCTACATGCGGATCGCTTCGGCCGAATGCTAATCCGCACGTCTCATGGCTCCGAGCAGTCGATCGGCCGGCTGGTGCAACGCATCGCCGAATTGGAAACCTATCGCGCCATGGCCATGCTGGCGTTTCCGCTGGCGCGGGACGCGCGGCCGCGGATCGCCCAGGCCGAGGATGAATTGGCGCGCATCATTCCCCGGCTAGCATCCATGGAAGGCACGGATTCAGAACGCGGGACCCTGGCCCAATTATCCCGTTTGGCGGCTCTCGCCGAAGCCGTGGCGGCGGAGACAACGTATCGTTTCAGCGCCGCGCGTGCCTACCATGCCATCGTCCTCGATCGGGTCCGCGGTCTCCGCGAGGAGCGCTTGGCGGGTCACGAACCCGTCGGCACCTTCATCACCCGGCGGCTGGAGCCGGCCATGGAGACCTGCCTCAATCTGGCGCATCGACAGGAATCTCTGTCGCGCCGCATCGCGCGGGCCAGCAACCTCCTGCGCACGCGCGTTGATGTCGCCCTGGAGGCGCAAAATCGCGATCTTCTGGACTCGATGAACAAACGCGCGCTCCTGCAACTACGATTGCAGGAAACCGTCGAGGGCCTGTCCGTCGTCGCCATCAGCTATTATTTGCTCAGTCTGGTGGGTTACCTCGCCAAGGGCGCCAAGGCGTCAGGATTGCTTCCGATCGATCCGTCCATCGTCGTGACCTATGCGTTCGTGCCGGTTATCGCCCTGGTTTGGCTTGGTGTCCGGCGCGCCCGTCGGGCGATCGTGAAAGAGAATGCTCGCAAGGCATGACCTGCCAACGTCGCCGCGGGACGACATTCCTACGCTCTTGTCAGGCATGCCCGAGCGCCCTATAAACGCGTCGACGTGGTGATTTGTCCGACCGGCTTGCGGCCACGCTAAAAAAATCCGCTAAAAAGGTCTCGGTTTCCAGAACCCTGACCCCCTTGTGGTTGGGGTTTTTTCATTGGAAAGCGGGACCTCCTGAAGAGGAGGAACTCAATGGACGGCAATAAAAGTGACACAGACGGATGGCGCACGGCAACGAGATTGGTGCGTGGCGGTTTGCAGCGATCGGCATTCGAGGAGACGTCGGAAAGTATCTTTCTAACGTCAGGCTACGTCTATGGCTCGGCGGAGGAGGCGGAGGCCGCGTTCAAGGGAGATAAGAAGCGCTACATCTACTCCCGCTATGCCAATCCAACCGTGTCCATGTTCGAAGAGCGGCTCGCCTTGCTTGAGGAATGCGACATCTGTGTTGGCACCGCCAGCGGCATGGCCGCGATGTTCGCGACGTTGGCCTGTCAATTGAAGGCCGGGGATCGGGTTGTCGCCTCGCGCGCCTTGTTCGGCTCATGCCATTACATCATTCAGGACCTGCTGCCGAAGTACGGCATCGTAACCGAATTGCTGGACGGCACGGACCTGGGCGCCTGGGCGGCGGCATTGAGCCGCCCCGTGAACGTCGTTTTCCTGGAAAGCCCGTCCAATCCAGCGCTCGAAATTATCGATATCGCCGCCGTCGCCGAGATGACTCATGCCGCCGGCGGCCGCCTGATCGTCGATAACGTCTTCGCCACGCCGGTCCTACAGAAACCGCTGCAATTGGGTGCTGACATCGTCATGTACTCGGCCACCAAGCATATCGACGGCCAGGGCCGCTCCCTCGGCGGCGCAATCCTGACCAACGATCGCGACTTCGTCGACGACCACCTGACCCCTTGGATGCGCCACACCGGTCCCGCCATGAGCCCGTTCAACGCCTGGGTGTTCTTGAAAGGGTTGGAGACGTTGGATATTCGCGTGCGCCAGCACTGCCTCAATGCACGCGGCATCGCGGAATTTCTCGAGTCTCATCCCAAGGTCGAGCGGGTTCTTTATCCGGGCCTGGCCAGCCATCCGCAGCATGAGCTGGCCATGCGCCAAATGAGCGATGGCGGCACGCTGGTCGCGTTCGACATCAAGGGCGGCAAGAGCGAAGCATTCAAGGCATTGAACGGACTTCAGATTATCGACCTCTCCAACAACCTCGGCGACGCCAAGAGCCTCATCACCCACCCGGCGACGACCACGCATCAACGACTGTCCCCGGAAGAGCGGTCAGCAATGTCCATCACGGACGGATTGCTGCGGCTTTCCGTTGGGTTGGAAGACGTAGAGGATTTGAAAGAGGACCTGGACCGCGCGCTCACGGGCATCTAGGGAATCCGTCCATCCTCAAGGCAGGTCCGAAAGCGCCTTCGTCACGGGGCCCGGCTCGCCATCGCCGACGGGACGGTCGTCAATGCTGATCAGCGGGCGGATGCCTAGCGCGTTTGTCGTGAACGCCTCGGCGGCGTTGGCTATGTCGGCGACACCCAGCGAGCATTCCTCCGCGTCAAGGCGCGCCACGACCTCGGCGCGCATGATGCCCGGTAGCGCACCATCACCGATGGCCGGTGTTTTAGCGATGCCATCTTGGACGATGAACAGGTTGGCCACCGTCATTTCGGCGACCAGCCCGCGTGTGTTCAACAGGATGGCATCATCGGCCCCGCGCTCGATCGCTTCCTGCCGCGCCAGAATGTTATCCAGATAAGCCACGGATTTTATACGCGACAACGGTGAATATTCGTTGCGCCGTGTCGTCCGGGCGACGACGGCGGTGATCGGCGTGCCGTAACCGACCGCACACGCTGTCGGAACCATCAGGATCGTCGGCGTGACATCGGCGTCGGGGAGGAGTCCCCGCGATGCCGGGCCGCGAGTCACCGTGATGCGGATACACCCATCGGAGAATTTATTCGCCGCGTGGACCTTCTGTACCTCACCGGCTAGGTCAGCGGCGCTCGATAGCGGCAAACCGAGTTCCGTCACACTCACTGTCAGACGCGCCAAATGTTCCCTCAATCGAAGGATGGCCCCGTCACGTATCGCAATGGTTTCGAAGACGCCGTCGCCAAGTAGAAAGCCACGGTCCGTGGGATCGATCCGCGCGGCCTCCGCATCGACAAGGTGACCGTCAAGCCAGACGATCACGCCACGGCCTCGCTTTCGGCTGCCGCCGGCGCGAGACACCGCATGAGACTGCGCGCCTTGACCAAGGCTTCCTCGTACTCGTCCGCGGAGGAAGAATCGGCGACGATGCCGCCACCCGCCTGCAACACGATTTCACTTTCGCTGATTACGATGGTCCGAATGATGATGCTGGAATCCATGGCGCCATCGAAACCCGCCCACAGAACACTGCCGCAATACGGCCCGCGCTGCGACACTTCCAGCTCGTTAATAATCTCCATGGCGCGAATTTTCGGCGCGCCGGTGACCGATCCACCAGGAAACGCCGCCTTGATCAGATGGAACGGACCGAGTCCAGGTTTCAGGCGCGACGTGATCACCGAAACAAGGTGATGAACGTTGGCGAATGTCTCCAATGCGCAAAGCTGCGGCACCGCGACACTGCCGATTAGCGACGCGCGCGAAAGATCGTTGCGCAACAAATCGACGATCATCAGGTTTTCGGCATTGTCCTTCTCGCTATCGACGAGTTCCTGCGCCAACGCCAAATCCTCGGTGCGGCTTTCACCACGAGGACGCGTTCCCTTGATCGGGCGTGCCTCGACCGTGCCATCAGGACGAAGGCTGATAAAACGCTCCGGTGATGCGGAAAGAATCTGCCGTCCGGCGCCGCACGCGAGATAAGCGGCAAACGGGGCGGGACTGGTGGTTCGCAGCCGCCGATAGAGCATCCAGGGCGAGAGGTCCGCTGGCAGTACGCTATGAAAACGACCCGTGAGGTTGGCCTGGAAGATATCGCCGGCGTGGATGTAATTGATTCCGTGGCCGACCATGGCCTCGTAATCATCCCGTTCCAACTCGGCCCGCCAAGATGCGCGGGGGCGCCAATCGATCAATGATGCTTCCGCGTCGGCGATCCGCGCGGCCATCCCGGCGGCGCGCCGTTTCGCCGATGGACGACCCGGCGCAATATCCGATGCGATTATCCACGCCCGACGGTCCTGCAGATCAAAGGCGGCGATGGTGTCATAAAAACCGACGACCATGTCCGGAAAATCCAATCGATTGTCTTTCGGCCGTGGCAAGCGCTCCAAAACTTGGCCCATTTCATAGCCAATAAACCCAACGGCACCGGTTTGAAATGGCGGCAGCGAGTCATCCGTATCCATCGTCGCGGCATCAAGCTCGCGTATTAGGGCGGTGAACGGATCACCCGCGGCGGGCGTTCCATCGACAGACAGACCGGTATCAGACGTTACAACGCGATAGGGATCGGCGGCGATATAGGCATAGCGGCTCCGCGCGTCATGTGGTGCGGCGCCATCCAGTAGCGCCGCGACCGGCTCGCCGACAAATGAGCCAAATGCCGTGGTTGGATCACGATAGGGAATTTCGAGGCTGAACGGTTTGTCGGCCATGGCTGGCGTGCCGCCTGCAAATCGCCCTGATCAGAACGCGTCGCCGAATACTCGGTCCGGTGGATTGTGACCGTCGGCGAAGGTCTTGATATTGATCAGGACCTTCTCGCCCATATCAATTCGGCCCTCATGCGTGGCCGACCCCATGTGAGGCAGCAACAGGACGTTGTCCAGCGCGACCAACTTCGGATTAACCGCGGGTTCATGCTCGAACACATCAAGGCCGGCGCCGGCGATTTGACCACTGACCAAAAGACGGGTCAGCGCGTTCTCATCGATAATCTCGCCGCGCGCCGTGTTGACGATAAAGGCGTCAGGTTGCAACAACTTCAGACGCCGGGCCGAAAGCAGATGATATGTCGCCGGTGTGTGCGGGCAGTTGACAGAGACGATGTCCATGCGGGCCAGCATCTGATCGAGACTCTCCCAATAAGTCGCTTCCAAACCCTGCTCGATATCCTCGTGCAGGCGCCGGCGATTGTGATAGTGGATGGAAAGACCGAAGCCGCGCGCACGCCGGGCAACGGCCTGTCCGATGCGCCCCATGCCGATGATGCCGAGTCGCTTGCCATAAATACGCCGTCCGAGCATCCACGTGGGCGACCAGCCGCTCCAATCGCCGGATCGCAGTGATCGCTCGCCCTCGGAAAGCCGTCGCGGGACGGCGAGGATCAGCGCCATGGTCATGTCCGCCGTATCCTCGGTCAGCACGTCGGGCGTATTGGTAATGACGATGCCGCGTTGGCGCGAGGTCGCCAGGTCAATGTGGTCAACGCCGGTGCCATAGTTCGCGATCAATTTCAGATCAGGGCCGGCCTGGGCGAGAATCCGCGAATCAATTCGGTCGGTTACCGTCGGCACCAGAACCTCCGCCGTCTTAACGGCGTCGCCCAGTTGTTCGGCGGATAGCGGTGTGTCGGTCAAATTCAGCGTGACGTCGAACAACTCCATCATGCGTGTTTCGATAGCATCGGGAAGCTTGCGAGTGACAACAACTTTGGGCTTTTTCTGCGCCATTTTGATCCTCGGGGGCTGAGTGCCGTTGCGTCAGGCCATAGCAACCCCCGACACCCTTGTCCAGCGCCAACGAAATTGCCGCGCCATCTTGACCGAACCGCGGGTGGCGGCGATAAACGGGGGCTTCAAGAATACCCTGGTGAATAGATGCCCGTTCCGCGAAGTCGCTATCGTCTTGGCCTTGCATGGATCATCCTTGCGGCCCTCGTTTTTAGCGGCACGGCAACAGTTGTTGCCCAGGAAACCGGCCTTCCGTTACCGCGTTTCGTGAGTCTGCGCGCCAATGAAGTCAACCTTCGTACCGGCCCCGGCGTGCAGTACCCGGTTGATTGGGTATTTCATCGCCAACATCTACCGGTCGAGGTCATTCGCGAGTATCGAACCTGGCGGCTGGTGCGGGACTGGCAGGGGACGCAAGGATGGGTCCACCAGAGCATGCTGTCCGGCCGGCGAACCTTCATCGTAATCGGCGGTACACGGACGGTGCGGCGGAATGCGGACTCTCAAAGTTCGCCGGTCGCGCGGGCCGAGCCGGGCGTCATCGGTGGAGTGGAACGTTGTCCGCAGGCAAGCGGCTGGTGCCAGATCAGCATCGAGGAACGAGCCGGTTGGTTGCGGCGGGTCGAGCTTTGGGGCGTCTATCGACACGAAGAGATCGAATGATGGCGGCCTGACCGCGATATTCAGTCGAAATCTTTCGCGAGGGACGCCCGCGAGGCTTCCGGCAGGATCGTCATGTGGCCATAGCGGTCATGATGGATGCCGAGAACGACCTTGGCGCCGGGCGCGCGAAACGCCACGACCTGATCATCGGTGAACGGGAATTGGATGAATTGCACGGATGACGCTTTACCGTCGGCGGTCGTGCGATCCACGTCCGCCTCGGGCACGCCCTGAATCACTTGATCATCCACCGTGATGGTGATGGTTTCCTCGACGCCACCAAGGCCGGCAAGGAACTTAGCGCGGCGGTCGGCGTCCTCGATCTCGAACATCAGCGTCGCGGCCAAGTTGCGGCCTTTCGGAATCAGCGGATTGTACGCCGCCAGTTCATCCGGAATTTGTTCTTCACCACCATGTTCGATGAACAACATTTCATGAATCTGAAACCACATGGTGTCATAGCTTTCGAAGTAAAAGGTCGCGTCCGGCCCACAGGCGATACGACGATCACGCTTCAGCTCCGTCAGCGCCGCGCGCCGCTCGAGTCGGACGGCCTCATAATCAGCCATCGATAGAATGTCATCGCGGGTAATCTCGTGCTTGCTCATGGTTCTTCGGTCCTTGGGTTCTACGATCCGCGCGTCATTCTGCGTAGGAAAATGCCAGCAACTCGATGGGGTGTTGATGTGACGTCACCTTTGAAACGTCCGCCGCGGTGCGCTCCATACCTTGGAGAATATGGTCGCGCGCCAGTGGGCATTCCGACACAACGTGGCGGTGCCCGTTCTCGGCCGCCTGTTTGGCCACGGGAGCGCCGACCTTCATGCCTACCTCGAAGTTGTCTTTCATGATACCCCAGGACCCACCGTGACCGGAACATCGCTCAATAACCTTGATCTCGGTTTCCGGCAGCAGGCGCAGCATTTCCGCTGCTTTTTGGCCCATGTTCTGTGCCCGCGCGTGACAGGCGATGTGCACCGTGACGCCACCGTCGATGGGTTTCATGCCGTCCGCCAGACCTTCCTTGCGGGCAATATCGACAATGTACTCGGCAATATCGGAAACCGCCTGGCTCAAGGCCTTGACGTTGTCGTCCTCGGGCACGATCAGGGGCCATTCGAATTTCATCATCAGCGTGCATGACGGGACGAGCGCGACGATGTCGTAACCCGCGTCGACGAGAGGGCGAAGTTCCGCGGCAACGGCGCGGGCACTTTCAGCAACCGCGGCGATATCCCCCTGCTCCAACTGCGGCATGCCGCAGCAGCGTGGATAGACCACCTTCGCCTCGATGCCGTTGCGGGCAAGGACGGTCAACGCCGATTCGCCAATGCCCGGACTATTGAAGTTGGCGAAACAGGTGGCATAAATCGCTACCTTACGGCCGTGCGCCGGTGCCGATACATCGGCCGCGGGCGCGCTCGTCGATCGGTCCATCAACGTCGGCGATTCGTATCGCGGCAACGCCGCATCACGATGCACGCCCATGACCGATTCCATAGCCGGGCGTGTCAGCTTGTTCGAGCGGTCACTAGCCCAATTGCACAGTCCCGAGACCTTGGTGGCGAGGCGGCCATTACGGTCAGTCTTGGTCAGCTGGCGTTCGCCAAACGCGACACCATTCTTCTTTGCCTCGACGGCGCGATGGCGCAGCATCAAATGCGGGAAATCGAGGTTGAACTCATGTGGCGGCACGTAGGGGCACTTCGTCATGAAGCACATATCACAGAGTGTGCAGGCATCGATGATCGGTTTGAAATCACTGCTGGAAACCGTATCCAGCTCGCCCGTTTCCGAGTCGTCGATCAGATCGAAAAGACGGGGGAAACTGTCACATAGATTGAAACAACGCCGGCAACCGTGACAGATGTCAAAGACACGGCGCAACTCATTGTCGAGCTTCGCCTCGTCATAGAATTCTTCGTCCCGCCAGGGGATGGGATGGCGGACGGGGGCGTCCAGACTGCCTTCGCTCATGTTACTCTCCGAAGAATTTCACACCGCCGTGTATTGAGCGGGCTCGCGGAATCTAGGCCGGCAAAAGGGGGCCCGGTTTTCCGAGCCCCCTCAGCCAAACAGGTGCCTGACGGCCTCAGTCCATGCTGTCGAGGGCTTTCTGGAAGCGTCCCGCGTGGGACTTTTCCGCCTTCGCCAGTGTTTCGAACCACTGCGCGATTTCGTCAAAGCCTTCTTCGCGAGCTGACTTCGCCATGCCCGGGTACATGTCGGTGTACTCGTGCGTCTCGC
>JAYOFM010000094.1:4542-15449 GCA_038117225.1 Rhodospirillales bacterium | reverse complement strand
ACGCCAACATGTTGAAATCCCTGACCACCGACCAAGTCCGTCAGTTCAAGGAAGAAGGCTGTCTGGCGCCGTTGCGGCTGATGAGCGAAGACGAAGCGCGTGAGTTTCGTGACCGTTATGAGGCCTTCCAGGTCGAGCACCCGGAGCACATCGGCAAACTCGACTTCAAGGCCAACCTGCTGCTCGGCTGGATCGACGAGATATCGCGTCGGCAAGATCTGCTCGACATCATGGAAGATTTGCTGGGCCCCAATCTGTTGCATTGGAACACCACCTTCCGCGACAAGCCGGCGGACGGCCGCGCCCACGCCGCCTGGCACCAGGACACCCAGTACATCAAGCTCAAGCCGATCATGATCACCTGCTGGCTGGCGCTGTCGGACGCGACCAAGGCGTCCGGATGTCTGCGGGTCATTCCCGGCAGCCATGACTGGCCATTGCTGAAGCACGCCGAGGGCGGCAGTGATGCCAGCATCCTGTCGCGCCAGCAGTACATCGCCGAGCCGTTCGACGAGTCCGGCGCCCGTGACCTGGAATTGCGTCCCGGCGAGGCGGCGCTGATCAATCACGCCATCGTCCATGCCTCCGGCCCCAACACGACGGCGGACCGGCGCATCGGCATGCTGCTCGACTACCTGCCGACCAGCGCCGTCAAGGAAGGTCCGCGCGACACCGCCATGCTGGTGCGCGGCAACGACGCCTTCGATCATTTTGATCTGGAGGAAACCCCGGACGCCGGCTTCACCGAGGCCAACCTGGAACGCCAGCGCCTGGCCCTCGAAGCCATCACCACCACCATGTATGAAGATTCCGCCTACGCGCCGAAGGGGCTCTAGGCCTCGGGAAACGGCCCGGTGTGGTGGCGTTCCAGGTAGGCTTCGTAGGCCGCCACCTCGGCATCGATACGGGTGGCGTCCCAGTGCAGGGTTTCGGCGACCGTTTCGGCGGCCTTGCGCGCCTCGGCGCGGCCCTGGCCTCGGTTCCAGCCGATGCCGGTGCGCCGCGCCAGCAGGTCGATCAGGCTGGTCACCCGTTCCGTTTCCGCCACGTGGACGAGGTCCGACAGCCGGATGTCCGGATCGTCCGTCGACAGCGGCGGCGCGTTGGTGTTTTCCGGGAAGCGCCGCGCCGACCAGTCGATCGGCTTCGACGGGCCACGCGATCCGAGCCGCCCGGCGACCGCAGCCAGCACCTCGGCGCCGGCGGTGCGGTGGGTCATGATCGGCCCCGCGGTCATGGCGTAGACGCCGGGCATGCCCTCAGCCGACAGATCATGCAGTAGCCGCGCCCGTGCCCCCCGGGGCTGCGCCGGGTCATAGGTCAACGGCCTGACACCGGACCAAGTGTATATGACGTCCTGGCGCTTGAGGTCGACGCCGGGCAGCAGATGATTGGCCTCGCCGAGCAGCCATTCCACGTCGGCCTCGGTGGTGCGCACGTCATCGACATCGCCGTCATACATGGTTTCCGTCGGGCCGAAGTAATGCATGCCGCGCCACGGCACGCAGTAGAACGGCTCATGCTCCCGGTGCAGGGTGACGATGCCGGCGTTGGCGCAATCGGGCGGCAGTTGCACGACGATGTGCGCCCCCTTTGTGCCGGTGATGCGGCGCCCGGCCGTGGCGGTGGCGGCGAGATCATTGACCCGGTCGGTCCAAATGCCGCCCATGTTGAGCACCACGTCGGCGGTGACCGAGACCGCATCGCCGTCGGCCAGGGTGTTCTTCAGATCGAGCCGCCACGGGCTGCTCTCGCCGGCGCGGTCCCAGCCGACCACGGCCGTATAGTTGCGCACCTCGGCGCCCAGGCGCGCGGCCTCGAAGACCTCGTCGGCGACGATGCGTTCGGGCCACTCGAACTGGTACTCGCGCAGCGAATACACCGCCTTCATGCTGTCGAAATCCCGCGCGCGGCCGATCAGCGGCGCCGTCCGCGCCTCGGCCAGCGGGACTCGGCGGGCCTCCAGCGGCGGTGACGCCGGGCCCAACACTTCCAACGCCTTCAACCCCAGGCCGATCTGCCACGGCGCGTAGGGCAGGCCGTCCATGACCGGAAAATAGAAGGTGAAATCGCGCACCCGTTCCGGTGTCTCATGGGCGAACTGGGCGCGGCAGTCCATCGCCTTCTTGGCCATGCGCAAGGCCGTCGCCAGCCGCTTGGGATGCAGCGCGAAATCCCACATGGACCCGCCCGGCGCCAGATATCGCAGCCCGCAATGCAACAACCGCGACGAGCGCGACGACGACCCCGAGCCGAAGTCCCCTTTTTCCACCAGCAGCACCGAATACCCCGCCGCCGCCAGATGCACCGCCGACGACACCCCATTGACCCCGGCGCCGACGACGACGGCGTCGAAGTGGCGGTCGGCGAGGTTCGTCAGGGATGGTGCATCGGTCATGGCCGTTCTTTCCGTTGGAGTATGCACTCGATGATTTCCTGCACCGCCAGGGCGTGGCGGAAGTCGGGCAGGGGATGCGGGCGGCCGTGGTACCAGTCGGCGGTGGCGGCGATTTGGCGGCGGCGGGCCTCGGTGCGCATGTCGTCGATTTCGGGGAGGGCGCGGGTCCACGGGGCGCCGCCGACGCTTTGCCAGGGGGTGTGCCAGTTTTTCAGGCGGTAGGAGGCATCTTCGCCCCACACGGTGACGGTGCCGATATCGGGGCCGCTGCCGCCGGTGCCGCCGGCGAAGGAGACCGGGACGCCGCCGCAGTCGAGTTCGGCCCAGGCATGGGTCTCGGCCAGGTCCGGCGCCGTGCCGGTGGCATGGCGAAGTTTCGACCATGTCACAGTGGCCGGTCCCATGATGTCGGTCAGCAGGTAGATGAAGTGCGACAGCACCTCGCGCACGAAGCCGCCCTGGGCGCGGCCGGCGACCCAGGTCGCCGCTTCCTGCCAGTCTTCCGGCCATCGGGTGTAGTGGATGCGGATGTCGACGGCGTCGATGGTGCCGGCCTCGCCGGTGGCCAGACGTTCGGCAAGCCAGGCCCGGCCCGGGCTGCCGGCGAAGGAGAAATTGACCGCGTTGGCGATACCGGCGGCGTCGAATTCGTCGACCAGTTGGCGGCTGTCGTCGACGTCGACACCCAACGGTTTCTCGCACAGCACCGGTTTACCGGCGGCGAGCGCGCGGCGGGCGTGTTCGGCGTGATGGCGCGGCGGGCAGGCGATGTAGACCATGTCCACGTCGGGCGCCGCGACCAGGGCATCGGCGCTTTCCGCCGGTTGCAGACCGGCGTCCGCCACGGCGGCCGGGTCGGGATCGAAACCGCGCCTAATATGGAAGCCGCCGTGATCGGCCATCAGCGCCGACGTGCGCCGGGCCATGATGCCGCAGCCGATGATGCCGACGTCGATGGGCATGAGGGTATTTCCGTACCGGGATTATCCGAGGGCGAGTGTCACCGCCAGCGCCGCTTGACGTCAAGCCGCGCCGATTGTCGCCGCCGCCCGGGGGCGCTACAAATGTCGGTCATGAAATTCATTCACCTGACCGATCCGCACCAGACCGCCACCGGCTCGTTGTATGACGTGAACGTGGCCGGGCGGCTGGCGCGCGCCATCGATCACATCAATGAAACCCAGGCGGATGCGGCGCTGTGCATGATCACCGGCGACATCGCCCATTGGGGCGAGCCGGAAGCCTATGCCTTGGCGCGGCGGCAGTTCGAACGGCTGGCCATGCCGTGGCACGTGCTGATCGGTAATCACGACGAGCGCCAACCCTTCGCCGACGCGTTCCCGGAGGTTCCCCGTCTCGATGACGTGTTCTTTCAGTACACACGGGAGACCGAGGCCGGCCGCTTCATCGTCCTCGACAGCAAGGTCGATGGCAGCGAGGGCGGCGCGTTTTGCGAAACGCGGCTGCGCTGGCTGCGTGACCGGCTGGCGGAAACGCCGGCATCGACGGATATCTATCTGTTCATGCACCATGCACCCATGCGTTGCCATATCCGCGCGCTGGACGCGGTGATGCTGCGCAATGGCAAGGATCTGGCGATGACGCTGAAGGGGTTCCGCAACGTGCGCCACCTGTTCTTCGGCCATCTGCACCGGGCGTTCCACGGCAGTTGGCAGGGCATCGCCTATTCCACCGTCAACGCCACGGCGCAGCAGGCGGCGCCGCTGTTCGACGCCGATCGGGTGGTGCCGAGCCGCGAATTGCCGGCTTACGCGGTGGCGTTCATCGAGGACGACGGCGTCGCCATTCACGATATCAGCTACGAACAGGCCGACGCGGTCATTGACATCGCCGACAATTGAGATCGCGGCGCGGTGGGCTCAACCCGCCTGGTGGCGTTTGACGAACGGTACGTAATCCATGTCACTGTTCATGATGTGCCCGGTCAGCCAATCGCCGAGGAAATTCAGCACATCGTCGCCGTCGAGCGCCGCCGGGTCTTCCTCGTGCATGACGCCGAGCGAACGGACGGTCGCGGCCAGGTCCCGATGACGCTTGATGTGGGCGACCAGATCCGGATAACCCGCTGATTCCATGGCCAGTTCCTCGCGCGCGAAATGATAATCGACGTAGTCGGCGAGGCTTTTCAACGTGATGCCGATGGCGCCGCGATCGCCGCTGGTGATGCGGGTATTGAGGTCATTGACCAGCGCGAACAGCATGCGGTGATCGTTATCGATTTCGTCCAGACCGGTCAGGTATTCCTCGGTCCAGGGGATCAGGTCCATGGCTTGCTCCCAACCTGGCTCTTATTCTGGTCGTTCGGGCACTCTAGCCGGCGGGTTATCGGCCGAGAATGACCTCGATCAATTTTGGTCCGCGTCCGAGGTCGGAAACGGCGGCTGGCGGTAGAATTCGACGCGAAAGGCGACCTTGCCCAGGGGTGTGACGCTATGCGTCTGCTCGGGTTCGATCAGTCCGGGGTTGTCAGAAGTCAGAATTTCGGCACGGCCCTCGGTCGGAAGGTGAAATTCCAGCCGCCCACTGTCGACCCGAATGACGCCCCACACGCCGGCCTTGGTCGCGTGTTCACTCAACAGGGCGTTGGGCACGGTGGTTTCGGTGAACAGTTGGGTCGTGTTGTAGGGCACGGGTGGTGTGGTGGTGGTCGTCGTGTTCATGGCCGGGTCGCCGGTTGCATCTGCGGCGGCGAGATCGCCCGTCGCAGGCTGTCGGCGATGTTCTCCGCCTTGGCGATAAAGTCTTCGGCGGCCGCGCCGGGACAGATTTCGTGGGCGGTGGCGCGGAACAACGCCAGCCAGTGCGCGAAGTGCTCGGCCCGCAGCGCCCGCAGCGCCATGTGTTTTTGCACGGGGGCCCCCTTGAAACGGCCGGTTTTCAACATCACGGACGACCAGAACGCCATCATGGTTTGTAGATGCGGTTCCCAGTCGCCGGGGATTGCGGCCGCGAAAATCGGTCCCAATACATCGTCATCGCGAACTCGGGCATAGAAGGCGCGAACCAATCGCTCAATCGTGGCCTCCGTGACAGTGTGTTCCATGGCGAAGTTCTCATCTACATAAAATGTATTTCTTGTGCATGTTTATATTGTCAGCCATTTATAAAAGCAATATATAAAATACATCTTATAAGCCACGGAGACAGCCGATGCGCGTTACCCGCCACACCGACTATGCCCTTCGGGTGTTGATGTTCCTCGGTCTGAAACCCATCGGTCAGCTATCGACGATCAAGGAAATCGCCGAGCGTTACGGAATATCCGACAATCATTTGATGAAGGTGGTGCATCAGCTCGGTCAGCACGGATTCATCACCACGGTACGAGGCCGCCAGGGCGGCATCCGGCTGGCCCGCGCAGTCGCCGACATCAACCTCGGCGCCGTCGTGCGGGCGACCGAGAGCGACCTCGACATCGTCGAGTGTTTCAGTCCCGCCCGTAACACTTGTCGCATCGCGCCGCTTTGTGCGCTGACCGGAATATTCAGCGAGGCCTTGGGCGCTTTCTTGGCCGTCCTCGACGGCTACAGTCTCGCCGATATCCTGGGACCCAGTAGCGACCTCGCGGCACTGCTCGGCGTCGAGGCGAAAAAGGCCTAGACGGCGAGAATTTCCTCGATCACCTGCTGCACGCCGAAGGCCAAGGCGAAGTCGGGCAGGGGACTGGGGCGGCCGTGGAACCAGTCGGCGATGGCGGCGGCCTGCTGAACGCGGCCCTCGGCGCGGGGATCGGCGATGTTTTCCAAGTCGCGCCGCCATGGGCCGCCGTCGGAACGCCAGGCGGTGTACCAATCGGTCAGCCGGAACGACTGCTCACTGCCCCACAGTGTGTATTCGATGATATCCGGCCCGGTGCCACCCGAGCCGCCGGAAATGCAGACGGGCGCACCGTCCAGGTCGAGCCTTGCCGATACGTGGCTTTCCGCCGCCTCTCCGTCGGGGCCATCGGGATACAGCCGCGCCGCTTCGACCACGCGGGTCGCCCCAAGGATGCCATGTGTCAGGTAGATGAAGTGGGACAGCACCTCGCGCACGTAGCCGCCCTGATCCCGCTTACCGAGCCACGTCGCCGCCTGCTGCCAGTCGCGCGGCCATTGGCAAAAATGCAGCCGGATGTCGATTCCGGCAACACTGCCATGAGCACCCGAGGCGATTTGTTCCATTAACCAGCGTCGTGACGGCGTCCCGGCGAAGGAGAAATTGACGGCGCCGGGGACACCGGCGGTGTTGAACTCATCGACCAGACGGCGGCTGTCGGCGACGTCGATGCCGAACGGTTTCTCGCACAGCACCGGTTTGGCGACGGCGAGCGCGCGCCGTGCATGCTCGGCATGCCACAGCGGCGGGCAGGCGATGTAGATCAGGTCGACATCGGCGGCCGCCACCAATTCCTCCACGGATCCGGCGACGGCGAGGCCGGCGGCATTCACGGCCTCAGGATGGGGATCGAACCCGCGAACCACGTTGAACGCGCCATTCGCCATCATCATGTCGCGCATGCGCATGCCCATGATGCCGAGGCCGATAATGCCGACGCTGATGGTCATGGCAGCCATGCTTCCAGGGCCGTGAATTCGATGGCCGCGCCAAGGCCGTCGCCGGGCCCGACGAGCAGGCGATCCGTTTCGTCGATCATGGGCGTGATTCCCCGCTTTTCAAAAAATTCCCGGGTCGTCGCCAAATCATGACTGGCGAGACCGATGACAGCCGTCGACGGGATCGCCGGCGCGGCGAGGCCGGCGAAGGCGCGCGAAAGAGTGTCCTCGTTCATGAAGCGCAGGCGACCCCGGTCGCAAGGCAGACACCAGCCGTCCGCGTCGGCGACCGGCGCCTGGTCGATGAAGCGACCGAGCCGCGTGGCGCTGACGTGCGGATCGGCAACTGCCAGCACAACCTCGGCGAGGCCGGCGACGGCGTTGTCGCGAGTGATATAGCGATCCTGCCACATGTGTTCCGGTGTCAGGTGGCTGAGCATCTGGATGCGGCCTTCCGGTATCGACCCGAAGGCGGCGCGAAGCACGGTGAAGGCGACTTCGGCATCGCCGCCATCGGCGGCTTCCACGTCACGGCGCAGATGCACCGTCGGCTGCAACTGGAAGCCGGCATCGCTCAGGCGCGGCCGCTCGGCTTCGGCATCATTGACGGTAAAGGCAATCAGATGCACGCCGGCATACCGCGCCAGCGAGTCCTGGATATTCCGGCTGACCGGGCTGTCGACACCGTCGACGGCGGTGAGGATCTCGATATAACCGGTTTCCAGCATGGCCAGCCTGTTGGCGGACCCTTGAACGCGGCGCTGGCCGGTCACCGGGTCGTGATTGGCGTGTTCCGAATACGGCGTCAGGAGAAAGCCGAGCCGTTCGAAGGCATGCGATGCCGTGGTCATGTCATTGGCCATCCAGGCCACGTGATCGAGGAACACTTCGCCAGCCCGCGGTACCTGTGGCCAGCTCGTTTGCTTTTCAGCCATGTATCGACCCGTCTTCATTGAGAATTGAAAGCCAGAGTGCCCGGGGTATTCGCGGCCGTCAAATGATCGGATGTTGACCTCAATCAATGTTGCCGCCACGCGCAAAGTCTAGCTTCAGTCATCGACATGAGAGATAGGGAGGTTCCATGGCAAGCGTCATTGATGGTTTGCGCGCGGAGCATATCCGCATGGCGAGGTTGCTGGATGTACTGGCCCGCGAAGTTGCGGCGTTCGAGAGCGGCGACCTGCCGGACTACGATCTGGCGGGTGAAATTCTGAGCTACGCCCTCAATTACCCCGATCTGGTTCATCATCCGACCGAGGAGTTGATCTTGGAACGGCTTTTGGCGCGTGCGCCGTCGGTCGCCGACGAGATCGGCGATCTATCCGCGGAGCATAGACGACTGGCCGCCGCGACGCGTCGTTTCAACGCCGCGCTTCAGAATGTACTGCAGGACCGGACCCTGCCGCGCGACTGGTTCATCGATGTGGCACAAGAGTACCTGCGTCTGTCCCGCCGCCACATGCAGATGGAGGAAGTGCTGTTCTTCCCGGCGGCGTTGCGCCATCTCACGGTGGACGATTGGAGCGATATCGCGGCGCGGCTCAACGACGCGAGCGACCCACTCGGCGGCGGCGGCGACGCGGCGGGACCCTACCGCCGATTGATCGCGGAAATGGAGGCCGACGCGGGCGCCTAACCCAGTCGCCTGACACGCCATGGCGGGCCGTTGACCCATCCGGATAGCGGCTTTAGCCTTCGAGCCATGGAACCGCTGTTCGTCCGCTTCATACCGCCGATGCGCGCCTTGATCGTCGGGGCGCTCGTGGCGGTGTTGGTGGGGGTTTGCGCCTCGGGCGCGTCGCGGGCACAGACCCGCCAAATTGAGGAGACCTACCGAGATTTCAAACTGGTCGGCGTCGTGCATCCGCCCGATGCCACGTTCGATATCCCGCACGTGACAGCCGAGGACGCCTTCATCCTGATCAAACAGGCCATCGACGCGCTGTACGCCAGTTCACCATTCTCAAAGGCGGAAATCGCCAAGTTGAAAAAGGCCGGTCGGGTCGTCATCGGCTATGACCCGGCATTTCCGAAACGCGAGATGACCAAGATCACCGCTGCCGTCTTCCTGCCGGATTTTTATAAGGAAGGCGGCATCGGCAAGGATTTCGTCGCCGTGGTCAGTCGCTACGGCGCCAAATGGCCGGCGCGGGAATTGGCCGCCGTGATCGCGCACGAACTTGTCGGCCACGGCATCCAGCACTTGCGTGGCCGGTTGGAGAATGTGCGCAACGTCGATCTGGAATGCGAGGCCTATCTGTATGAGGAAAAAGCCTTTCAGGATCTCGGCACCGCCAAGCATACGGCGGAAATGATACAATTTCGCAAGGCGCTGGAGAATCATTGGTGCCGGGATTTCCGCGCCTGGACGCGCAAACATGAGCCGAAGAAGATGGCGCTGTGGGATAGGCTTGATCCCGATGTGCCGGAGATTCTAAAGGTCTACCTGCGCTATATCGACGCACTGCGAAAGTCCGGCGTCGCCGGCAAGGCGGTAAAGGCGGCTAAGGTTGCGCAAGAACGGGCGAGCCAGGAAAAAATCAGCGGCCTCGCCGCCAGCAACGAACCCAACGACCATTTTCATCTCGGTATGATTCACTTGCGTGGCCTCGGCCCGCCGGAGAATCCGAAACTGGCCGCCACGTGGTTCGAGAAAGCCGCCATCAAGGGCCATCCCGCTGCCCAAGATGCCTTGGCCACTCTCTATTACCGGGGGCTCGGGGTGAAGAAGAACTATGCTCAGGCGGCGCGTTGGTACCGGCCGGCGGCGGAGAGGGGCATCACCAATTCGCAGGTCGTCCTGGGCGCGTTGCTGGTCAAGGGGCGCGGCGTCAAGAAGGACCTGGACGAAGCCCTCGCCTGGTTCCAGAAGGCCGCCGATGCCGGCCACGAGAAGGCCAAGAAGGCCGTGCCCGCGGTGCAGAAGATGATCGCCAAGCGCGATGGCAAGAATACCGGATAACCGTTTCGGCTCCGCGCTGACCCATGGGCCTTAAAGTGTATCGAGAAGATCGTAAAAGAGTGGGATGTCGAGCGGTTTCGTCAGATAATCGACGAAGCCGGCCCGCCGACCGCGCTCCACATCCGCCTGCATTGCGTTGGCGCTAAGCGCGATGACAGGGATATCCGCTGTGGCGTCGTCATCGCGGAGAATCTGCATTGCTTCGAAGCCATCCAGGCCGGGAAGATCAATATCCATGATGATCAGATCCGGGTGCTCGGCGAGGGCGAAATCGACACCCAGTTCGGCGTCATGGGCGATGGTGACGTTGTTGATGCCGATGCGTGCGAGAACCGCTTCCATCAGGCTTGCATTCGACGGATTGTCCTCGACGTAGAGCACGCGCCAGCCGGCGAGGCGGCGATCGTTGTCCGCGCCGTCGTCCGGGTGCGGCCCGCCAGACACTGATTCCTCATGGTCCGGGGACGCCGCCCCAAGGGGCAAGGTAATCCAGAACGAAGTCAGGTGGTCGTCACGGGCACGCAGTCCGATGTCGCCGCCCATGGCGTTGATCAAACGGCGAGAGATGGTCAGCCCGATGCCGGTGCCCGAGGTGGCGGTATCATTGGCGGCAAGCCGGGTGAAGGGCTCAAACACCGTTTCCCAGTTTTCCTCGGGAATACGGCCGCCGGTGTTCGCGACCTCCAGGCGATGGGTATCTTCGTCCCAGGAGATAAGCACGTGGCCGCCGGGTTGATTATATTTGACCGCGTTCGATAGCAGATTGAGCACCACCTGTTTGAGGCGAACTCGATCGGCCATACAAATGGGTCGGGCATCGGCCGCGAGGTTGTTTTCAATGCTGACATCACGCGCGGTGGCGATCTCCGCCATCATGGCCAGGCAGTCATCCATCAACTCATCGAGGGCGACCGGTTCTGATTTCAGATTCAGCGTTCCGGCTTCGATTTTCGACAAATCGAGAATTTCATCGATCAACTGCAGCAAGTGG
>JAYOFM010000094.1:0-4532 GCA_038117225.1 Rhodospirillales bacterium | reverse complement strand
TGGCGTCCGCTATCCAAAATGTGGCCGAGCTGTTCCTGTTGACGCTTGTCGAGCGGACGAGCGGAATCAAGTTCCATCAACTGCCCAAAGCCGAGGATGGCGTTCATGGGAGTGCGCAACTCATGGCTCATGGAGGACAGGAATTCGGACTTGGCGTTGTTGGCGCGTTCCGCCTCGTCTTTCAGGAGCCGCAAAGTCTCGAGTGCTCGCTGGCGCGAAATTTCGTTGCTGATCCATTGCGCCAGCAAGCGTACCAATGACACCTCATGATCGCGAAACGCCGCGTCGCGCTTGCTCGACGCCGTGAAATTCAGGGTGCCGTATCGCACCCCATCGACGTCGAGAGGCGTGCCGATATAGGTCTCCAACCCAAAATTTCGATAACACGGGTGGCTGGCGATTCGACTGGCGCCGGCATGGTGGAACGACACCGGGCCGTCTTGTTGAAAAACGTGGGCGCAATAGGTTTCGGCGAACGCGAGGACCGTATCCGGTTCCGGTGCCCAATCCGGGCCAACCACGTACCGCACCGTATAGTGATCGCCCTCGATGCGGCTGACGATCCCCATCTCGACGCCAAGTGAGTCGATGCCAAGCTGCAGTACGGCGGCGATTTTTTGCGCGAATGGGGTGTCGTGGACCGAGGTAATTTCATGCAATTGGGCAAGTTGGCTCCGGCTTTCGATCAACTCGGCCTGGGCCTGTTTTTGTTCCGAGATATCGATCAACGTGGCCAGCAGCGCCGGCCCGCCATCCCATTCGATTTTGCGGGCCGCCCGTAACAAATCGATCTGGCCGCCGTCCTGGCGAAGGCCGCGGAATTCGTAGACCGAGGGGACATCCTCGCCGCGCAATCGCCGCGCGCGGTAATCGCGCATCCATGGGCGATCCTGCGGTGCGATCAATTCGTCGAACTTCCGCATGCGGATCAACTCATTGGCGTCGGTAAAGCCGAACAGGTCGGCCGCCACCCCGTTGGCGAAAACAATGTTGTCGTCCCGATGGATAATGATGCCCTGCAAGGAGGCCTCCACCAGATCGCGATACGAAATCTCGCGGGCCACGAGTTTGCCTTCCGTCGCCTGTTCCTTTTCAAGCGAGCGCTGTAGGCGTTGTCCAATTTGACGAATTTCAAGCTGCTCGACGACCAAACCGGCAAGGTCGGAAAGCATGGAAATCTGGTTTGACGTTAACTCTCGGGCCTCGCGATCAATGACGCAAAGCGTGCCGACGTTGTATCCATCCGATGTGGTTAGCGGCGCTCCGGCATAGAACCGGATGTCCGGTGGTCCGGTGACCAATGGATTGTTGCGAAAGCGCTCATCGGAGGTCGCATCGGGAACGACCATTACCCGATTTTCCATGATGGCATGGGTACAGAACGCGAGTTCGCGCGGCGTTTCCTCGGCGTCCAAACCGTGCCGCGACTTAAACCATTGGCGCGCCTCGTCGACCAACGATACCAGGGCAATGGGAGCGTCGGTGAAGCGCGATGCCAGCCGGGTAATGCGATCGAACGCTTCCTCGGGCACCGTATCCAGAACCTCAAACGCCCGCAACGCCGCGAGGCGTTCCGCTTCATCGTCCGGAAGCGGATAAGAAAGTTTGATGACGCTCATAGATGAACCGACCCTATCGCGGTCAACGACCGCAACTCCATGCTTTGGCGCCGGTGACAAATTATCCGAAGATGCCCGACGCCTGTTCCCCCCACAATCTCGCGATCTTCTCTCTAGCCCGCGTGATTACCCGATAACATCCCGTTTATTGTTTTACCCTTTAATATTCCACGATTTCGAACTGAACCAAGGATAGTATTTGATATCAAAAATCACACCTAAGGGACATGCGTGGAAATACGTACCACATCATCAAGAACTTGAGGTGCGATGCAGAAGATGGTCGCCAAGCGAAAGAAGCCGGGTACCTAAAAATTCACGACACGTCGCGTCCACGCGCGGCTGATACAGGTCAATGCGGCGCGCTGCCTGGCGCCCCTAGTATGGCGCCGCGAGGTGAAATCCATGGACGCCGACGAGCCGAAAAGCAATCCCGAGGCCAAATCCAAACTGGGCGGAACCGAATATACCGACCCGGGCTGCGCCTACTGTCCGCCAGCCGTGCAGGCCTGCCGGCAGGGAGAGGGCGAGGTGCGCGGTCCCGGGTTCTGCCCATCGAAGATGGCCGCCGACGCGGTCGCCGATGCCTACGTCGAATACGAGGACCCTTTTGTTCGCCGTGTCGCGCAGGAGTCGGCACGCGTGGAAAGCGAGGGCTACTGCAAATGGACGCGGGTCGAGGAGATATGCCAGTTCGCCAAGAAAATGGATTTCAGCAAGATCGGCATCGCCACATGCATCAGCTTTGTCGAACAGGCGCGGACCCTGTCGGCGATTCTTGAAAGCCATGGTTTCGAGGTCGCCTCGGCTGCCTGTAAGCATGGCGGCCATGGCAAGGAAGGCCTTGACCTGGAGGATGCCGAGAAGATTCGCCCCGGCGGCCACGAAAGCATGTGCAACCCGGTTTCCCAGGCCAGACTGTTGAACGATGCCGGGTGCGAATTCAATATCGTGCTCGGCCTCTGCGTTGGCCACGACAGCTTGTTTTTCAAATATTCCGAAGGGCTGGCGACGACTCTGGTGGCCAAGGACCGGGTGCTCGCGCACAACCCGGTCGGCGCGCTGCATCTCGCCAATTCATACTTCAGCCGGGTCTGGGGTCCGGAAAAGCCGGACAAGCTGCCGAGCAAACCCAAGCAGGGCCGCCGCGCCTGATCCGTTGGCGGGGGATCAAGGATCGAGATCGAACAGACGGCCGAACCCGGTCACCGGCGCGCGCACGCCGGCGAGCCTGAGCGCATGCCAGAACGAGGCCTGGTTGGAGGTGACGACGGGGATACCCAGATCCTGTTCCAATGCCTCGATGAAGCCGACCGTGCGCAGTCCGGTGCAGCTAATGAATAGCGTATCCGCGTCCGCCGACGCATGGCGGCGAGCGAAGTCGAAGGCGGCCTCGCCGGTCACCGCCGAGATTTCCTGATCCACAGTGATGCCCATGCCGATTGAATTGGTGACCGTGAAGCCGTGCTCCTCTAGGAAGGCCTGGCCGCGCTGGTTGACCTTGTCCACATAGGCGGTGACGAACGAAACCTTCTTCGCGTCCAGTGCCTTCAATGCGGTAGCGGAAGCGGTCGACGCGGTGGTCGCCGGAATGCCGCCCGACACCGCCCGCATGCGTTCGCACAACTGCTCGTCCCAGCCTTTGCCCTCGATGAACGAGGCACTGGTGCCGCCGAGAATGATGGCGTGCAAGGGCGCCGTCGCCAGTTGGCGGGTGCAATGCTCGATGGTGGCTTCACCGGTCCATCCCTTGAGACCATCCACATCGATGACGCCGATATCCTGACGGGCCGTGTGAATGGACACACCCTCGGGGGCCATGGCGTAGAGTTCCGGCTCCATCACCGTCGACGATGACGGATAGATCAACCCGAGGCGCGCGCGCCAACCGTAGAAGTCCTGCATCGTCGTTCCCTAATCTTTCAAATGTTTGGCGAAGAACGTCAGGGTGCGGGTCCAGGCGACCTTGGCGTCTTCCTCGTCGTAACGCGACCCGGTCGGGTTGGCGAAGGCATGGTCGGCCTCGTACCAATGGGTCGTGTACGGTTTCTTGGCCTGGTCCATGGCGCGTTCGAAACCGCCGATCATGTCCGCGTTGATCCATTTGTCGCGGGTGGCGAAATGACCGAGCACGGGGCCGTTGAGGGCGCTCAGTTCCTCCGCCGTCTTATTGACACGGCCATAGTAGACGACGGCGGCATCGACCGGGGCGGCGAGGGCTGTATTCAAGGACCAGCCGCCGCCGAAGCACCAACCGACGGTGCCGAGCTTACCGTTGCCCTTGGCATGCGCGCGCAGCCATTCGGCCCAGGCCTTTACCGTGGCGACACCCTGCTTCGGCTTGACGCTCTTCATCAGGCCGCGCGCGGCATCCCGGTCACCGGCCGGGGCGACCTTGCCGCCGTACATGTCCAGCGCCAGGGCGATGTAGCCGGCCTTGGCGAATTCCGCCGCCATGGCCTTGATTTGATCATTCAAGCCCCACCATTCGTGGATCACCAGGACGGTCGGCGCTGGTGTCTTCGCGGGCATGGAAAGGGTGCCGGTCACCCGTCGTCCATCGCCGGTCTTGATGGACACGCTCTCCAACGCGTCCGCGGCGGCGCGGGCCAACAACGGATCGGCGAGAATGGCGGCGAGCGGCAAGCCGGCGGCCATGCCGGAGAGCACGCGGCGGCGGGAAATCTCGTTCATGACGGGGCCTCCTTGGCCGTTGATTGGATAAATGCGGCACCAGTCTAGCGCCTATCCGCCCGCGCAGGCGATAGGCCAAGCGGAAAACCCCATCCGATTGCCCCGTCCGGTCATCAGAACGGGGCACAATTTCGTGCGGTGAATTGAACGGAATACACTGGAATGCGGTCGCGGACATCTTGGCCCAGCGGGCTCAGGCGCTCCAGCCTCGACGACCGC
>JAYOFM010000093.1:0-15450 GCA_038117225.1 Rhodospirillales bacterium | reverse complement strand
TTAAACGCTTCATCGCCGAACTTAAGATTCTCGTGCCCGACAGCACACCGGCCGGAACCCTGCCGGTCGTCGGCGACGCGGTGGCGAAAGTGCTGCGCAACATCAAGGACGAACGCAAGGAGAAGGCGGCGCGCTTCGAAGCCGCGCAACGCGACAAGACGAAACGCACTCCCGCGAAACTCACGGCACCGACCAAATCCCGCACCGGCGCCAAGTCGACAAAAGCCTCATCGCGCTGGCCCCTGGCGCTTGGCGGCGTCGGGGCGGTGGCGGTGGCGGCGGTGGCCGCTTATTTAATTTTCGGCCGCGACGACACCCCGGAAGAGGCCGTTCCCAATCTTGTCCTGCTCGACGAAATCAAACGGGCGGCGCGGGGCGAAGGCCCGCCGACGCATGTGTTCGGTGGCGCGCTGACACTCGGCCAGCGCGCCGGCCATACCATGGTGACGGCGGATAAAGTGCCGGTCGACGCCTGCATGAGCGTGACCTGGCCGCTGTCCAACAAGGGTAATATCGTCATCGGCAACGTCATGCCGCGGCGCGTTTCACTAGGTGTCCTACGGAAATTATGTTCCCAGTCCGGCGCCACGACGACGGTGATCTGGATCCCGCGCAAGCCGAAAAAGTAGGGCTCGCCGACTAAAACCGATAGCTGTAACGCACACCGACGTTTTCCAGGCCTTCGTTGGTATCACACAGCTTGGCGTTGGAAATGTGGTCCAAGTGCAGGCCGATGCCCTGATGCTTGGTAAAGCGGTAGCCGACATTGATCGACTCCCGGAACAGGATCGAGCATCCCAGTTCCTTGCGATCCAGCGGCGCGTTGGTGGTTTCGCCGTCGTGCCAGGCTCCGCCGAGGCTGAAACCAGCGAAATAATTTCCCCAGAATTCCCACTCGTAACTAAGCCCGATGAATACCTGACTGGTATCCCCCGACGAATTGATGTTGGCGCCGATGTGCGGATAGGGCGACCAGATCAGATCAAGGAACTTCGGCGACACGAAGCGGATTTCAACGTGGGTATCGACGCCGCCTTCCTTGTTGGAGCTGAACGGTCCCTGGTCATGGGCAAGCGCGCCGAGGCTGATTTGCTGGATCACGCCGGTCCAAGGATCGCCGACATTCCGTTGGCCGCGCGATGTGGTGCCGGTGGCCATCGGTTGCGATGCCGTGGCGGCGGACATCGGCTTGGGCGCCGGCGCCGCGACGGGAATCGGTCTGACAGGCGCCGTAGTGGGCACCTGGGCCGCCGGCGCGGCGGCGGTCGGCGAATGCGGCCGCCAGCGGGTTCCGGTCTGATTGGCGAACGGATGCGGCTGCGCCAGCATGGCCCGCATGTCATAGCCGGTACTGATGCTGGCCGTCTGGGCCGGCGCCGTGATCAAAGTGAACATAGCCAAGGCCGCGAAAGCCGTGGTCGCCGCGCGGATCGCCGTTACGGATATCTTCACCGTCGCCCCCTGGTCCCGCCTCGCCCGTCCGTCGGCGCCACAGAAGCGCCCATCGCGGTCGAAGTCATTGATTTGGCGCCGTCTTTGATCCGAACGTTGATCCAATGCGGCGTTAAGGCTGTTTTTACTGGTCTCTGCTACCCTTGTCCAGTAACGGCCCCCGAACCCTTTGTCGGGCCGCGCCATATGGCGTGCGCGCGGAGGTACCGGGGACCCATTGGTAACGAGGCGGACTTGGCGAAACAGGCGCAAGCCTTCGACGACGGCGACATGATCTACCGGCGCGGCGACGCAGCGGGCAGCGCCTATCGTCTTGTCACTGGCAATGTGGAACTGGAGCCTGGCCGAGACGGCGCCGAGACGACCCTGCTCGGTCCCGGCGATGTCTTCGGCGAGCCGGGCGACGACCGCGACGACGAGGACCGCTACCAAAGCTCCGCCCGCGCCATCGGCCCTATCGCCGTGGAACCGCTGGATGGCCGGGCCCTTGGCCGGGCCGTCCGCAAGGTCGCCCAGGCGATGGCGGGCACGGATCGCGACCCGTCCCGGACGTCGAAAAAGGCCTCCCCCGCCGGCCATGCGTTGATCTCCGCTACCACGACCGCCATCGCACCGGCCACCGCGGCCAATGGCCCACCGAAAAAATCCCGCCCGCTGATTTCCGGGTTCTTCGAAAAACTCATCGGCCGCGATGAAGCGGACGGTCATGACCGCCTGGATATCCTTGTTGGCGGCATCTTCGGCGATGAGAACGGAGGTATCGCCAAGGTATTGGCGACCGAACTGGATCGGCGCCGGGGCCTCAAGGTTCATGTCGACAGCCGAAAGGCGGCACCATTGCAGGACGAGGACGCCGTCGCCCGCATTAGCGCCGAAAACCAACGCCATCGCCGCCGCCTGGCGCGCACCGGCGCCGACGCCATGATTACCGGCGAAGTGGTCGCCCCCATCGGCGCGCTGAATCTTCGCATCATCCCGGCGCGGGCAATTGATCCCGATCTGATAGGCGCCGGCGGCGATTACGTCGTCCTGGCGTTGCCGCCGGAAGCCGACGACGCCACCATGGACTTTCTGCACGCCGTGCTGCTGGCGCAAATCCTGCCGCGCGCCGAGGGCAAGGCCCTGACCCGTCGCCGTGACCTACCTCTGGCCGTCGAGGCGGCGGCGGCAACATTTGCCGACAGTAACAATCTAACCCTACGCCAGCAGGCCAGCCTGCTGGCGGCGACCGGGCGCCTGCACGGCGCGCTGGCGGGCCTTAAGCCCAAGGCCGAACATTTCCAGGCCGCGCTCGACCACTTCGATGCGGCGCTGAGCCATATTGATGCCCTGGACCCCGTTCTCGACGTGGAACGGGCGCTGCTGGAAAAGGATCGCGCCCTGGCGCTGCAGAATCTCGCCGAACGCACCAACAACACCGAGCTGCTACAGCAATCCGTCGGCGTCATTCAGACCGCGCTCGATATTCTCGATCGCCGCCACTTCCCGTGGCATTGGGGCGCCTTGCAGCATCGGCTCGGCCTCGCCGTGTTCCGCCTGGATTTCGACAGCGGCGACGCCGAAACCATGAAGCAGGCACTGGCCGCCTATCAGGCGGCGTTGACCATTTACAGCCGGCGCAAGACGCCGCGCAAATGGGCCGACATCATGGGCCACTTCGCGCAGGCCGCCCAGGTACTTGGCGAACAGGTGCGCAGCCCGGAAACCCTGGCCAAGGCGGCCGCGGCCTGCCAGTCAGTGCTTGAAGTCCGGCGCAAGAGCGATGGCCCGTTGCTGTGGGCGGCGACGCAGAACAATCTCGGCGCGGCGCTGTTCTTGCTCGGCAAACTGACCCGGCGCATCGCCCATTTGGAAGGCGCCGAACAGGCCTTCGAACTGGCGCTCTCCGTCTACACCACGCGCGGCACCGAACGCATGGCCTACGTCACCGAGAAGAATTTGGACCACGTGCGCCGCCTGCTCGAGCGCATCCTGCCGAAGGATCCGCTGGCTCGCGTCGACAGCTTCGAAATTGGCGCCGATCTGAACAAACCGGACTACGACAAGGAGCGGGAAGCCTGGGTCTGAAATTGTCATCACGGGCACGAAGTTGTGACCCCGGCGTTGCTTGCCGGGTTTCGGTGCCAGTGGTAAGTGAATCGACATCATGGCCGACATCCCACCGAACAACGAACAAGCCCCACCGGCGCCCGTCGCCTGGACTGAACCGGACGGCACGGCAATCAGTTGCGAGGAAAAACTTCTGGTGCTCAACGAGAACCTGACCGAGATCAAGGAAATCGCCCAGGACGCCCTCGAGGACGCGGTGCTGATGGGCGTCGACGAGGCGCAAGTGCGAACAATCTTCCAGGCCACCATCGACGGGCTGGTCAATCCCTATCGCAAGGACTGACGCGGTCGTCGTAATCCGCCTACGCTGCTTCTTCGCCATAATATAACGTCACCACGTGCCTGGCCTCGGCGAAGACGAGCCAGCGTTCGGTGACGATGCCGATGGCGGCGAGGGCAGTGGCGGTGATGATCAGCGCCGTGGCCGTCGGCGTACCCATGCCGATGCCGATGGCCGTGGCGATGAGCAGGAATGGCGCGACGAAACCGAACACGGTGGCGACGCGGCGCAGTTTGTCGGCGTGCTTGCGGGCGATGTGGAAACCCATTTCCTTGAGCAGGTAGTTATCCTCGGTATGCGGTGCCGCCACCAAGCGCACCCGCTGCCCCGGTTCCAAGCCGAGGCCGGTGGCGCTGTTGGCCGTCGACATCGACGCCGCATTGAGCACGCTGTGCCATTGCGCCAATTTGACCACGAGCCCGAGCGCCAACAAGGCCAGCACCACCTTGGCGATGACGGGTGCGGCGTCGAGACCGAACAGGGCCGCCAGTGCCGCCAGCAACACCGCGCCCGAGGCCAGCGACAGCGTCAGATAGGCTGGCGCGGTCCACCGGTTCGACCATGCCGGAATTGGCTTTAGGGACTGATAAATCATCGCCGTGCAATAAACGGTCAGCAGCGACAGGGCGGCGCCGAGCATGCCGAGTTGCATGGCACGCGGCCCGACGTCGCCCAGCAGCACCCAACTGGCGGCGAACAACCCCGTCGGCAAGAAGGTGACGATGGCCGACAACCCTTCACGCGACAGCCACGAGGTGCGCCACTGGCTCATCGCCCGCCACGCCCGCTCCGGGTGGCCGAGATGAAACGTCGACGACAACAGGCCGGCGACGATCAACGCGAAAGCGAGACCGAAAGCGGCCAACCCGAACCCGGCCTGCGGCATGAGGTCACCCCGGGCGGTGAACACCACGAGCCAGACCAGCAAGCCATAACCGGCGCCGGACGCTGTGGTGAAGAAGATGACGGATTTGGCTGGATGCATGGGTCCTCTCCTCCTAGCGCGACAACACGCGGTCGGCCCAACGTGCCAGCACGCCGGCCGGTGCGGCATCGGCACCATGATCAAGCATGCGCGGCGCCAGCGCCTCGCCATCCTCAATCGCCCGTTGCGCCTGCTTTCGGTGTTGCGGTTGCTTGGGTCTCGGCGGCAGGTAGCGATTGACCGGCTTGGTCCCCTGCTCCGGCATCAATTCGTAACCGCCGCGCGACGCCACCAGTCGCGACACGTCGGAATTCGGATCGCCAAGATCGCCGAAGCTGCGCGCTCCCGCCGGGCACGTCGACACGCAGGCCGGCACGCGGCTTTCGGGCGCCAAATTCTCGTTATAGATTTTGTCGACACAAAGCGTGCATTTCTTCATCACGCCCTCGTCCTCATCGTATTCACGCGCTCCGTAGGGGCATGCCCACGAACACAGCTTGCAGCCGATGCAGATATCCTGATTGACCAGCACGATGCCGTCCTCGGGCCGCTTGTAGCTGGCGCCGGTCGGGCACACGGTGACACACGGCGCGGTTTCACAATGCAAGCAAGACTTGGGAAAATAGACGGCGGTGCTGTCGACCACAGTGCCGTCCGCGTCCACCGTTTCGACCTCGAAGGCGTGGATTCGGTTGAACCACACCCCCGTCGGCTCGGCGCCATAGGGCATCAGATCGGTCAACGGCGCCATGTGGCCGCCGGTGTTCCATTCCTTGCAGTTGACGGCGCAAGCATGACAGCCGACGCAGATATCGAGATCGATGACGAGACCGAGCTTCTTCGACGAAGGTTGATCGGGCAGGCTGGTCATGTCAGTCATCCCCCTCGGCGCCGGCCATTCGGTTGCCGTGGCCATCGGCGACGCCGTCGATGGTGCTTGCCACCTGATGGCGGTTGCCGACCCATTCCGCGTGATCGACACCGTCGGCGGAACCGCCGCTGCCCTGCAGCGTGGCGCCGTAGCGACTGACATCGGGCCGCTCTGGCGCGCCAGGGGATGGCGGCTGTACGGTGGACATGGGCTCGGTCTCACCGATTTCTTCCGGCAGGCATTTGATGATGCGGATGCGCAGATCGAACCACGCCGCCTGACCGGTCACCGGATCGGAATTGGCATAGCGGTAGCCACCGGCCCGTTCCGGCAACAGCTCGGTGATGACATGATTGAGCAGAAATCCCTTGGTGCTTTCCGGCGCGTCCGGAGCCAGGTTCCAGGCACCCTTGCGCTTGCCGATGGCGTTCCACGTCCACACGGTTTCCCGGTTGACGCCGGAAACCAGCCGGACCTGGCCCTTGACCCGGCCGGCGTGGCTTTCGACCCATACCCAGTCATCGTCCTTGAGACCCAGGCTGGCGCCCGTGTCGCGGTGAACGTGCAGGTGGTTGTGCGACTGCAGTTGCCTGAGCCACGCATTCTGCGAGCCCCAGCTGTGATACATGTGCATCGGCCGCTGGGTCACCGCGTGCAGCGGGAAGTCGTCGGTATTGACGGCGGCTTCCTCGAACGGCGTGTACCAGATGGGCAGCGGATCGAAGTAGGTCTCGATGCGCTGACGATGTTGTTCCGGCGGCTGCACCGCGCCGTGGCCGCGCGCGGCGAGGCGGAATTTCTGTAGCACTTCAGAATAGACATGCAGGACGATCGGCTCGGCGTCGGGAATCCAGCCCATCGCGTGGGCGTGGTCGAGATATTCGCGGTTGCCATGCTTGTAGTAGTGCGCCGCCGCCGGCAGTTCGCCCTGCCAGAAACAGCCGTTGTCGATATAGCGTTGCAGCTGGTCGGGGTTGGCGTCGCCGCGGCCGTGGCTGTTGCCGTCCTTGCCGCGCCAGCCGGCCAGCGGTCCGATACCGGGGCCCCGTTCGTGGTTGGCGAGATAGTCCGGGTAGCCGCCGGGATAGCGCGCTCCGCCGTCATCATCCGTCATCGCCGGCAGGCCGAGCCGCGCGCCGAGTTCCAACAATACGTCCTGGAACGGCCGCACGTCCCGGTCCAGCGTCAGCACCGGCTGGCGAATGGCGTCGGCCGGGCCCTCGGCCGAGGAAATGGGACGATCCAGCAAAGAGATCGCGTCCCATCGTTCCAGGTACGTGGTGTCCGGCAGCACCAGGTCGGCGTAGGCCACGGTTTCCGACCAGAAGGCATCGGAATAGATGAACTTTGGAATCTTGTAGTCGCCGGTGTCCGGGTCCTTGTCGGTCAGGTACTTGATGGTTTCCGACGTGTTCATGGACGAATTCCAGCCCATGTTGGACATGAACGTGAACAATACGTCGACTGGATACGGATCGCCGGCCCAGGCGTTGTGTAGCACCATGTGCATCATCCCGTGGGCGGCGATCGGGTGTTCCCACGAATAGGCCTTGTCGATGCGCTTTGGCGAGCCGTCCTCGTTGACGAGAAGATCCTCCGGCCCCGTCGGATTGCCCAGCGGCATGCCGGGGATTGGCGTGTCCGGTGCCCACGCGTGGCCGGCCGGCTTGGGGCCCGGTGGAATCGGTTTCGGAAACGGCGGCTTGTAGCGCATGCCACCCGGTACATCGATGGTGCCGAGAATCATCTGCAGCACGTGCACCGCGCGGCAAGTGTGAAAGCCGTTGGAATGGGCCGAGATGCCCCGCATGGCATGCATGGCGACCGGACGGCCGATCATGCGGTCGTGCTTGCGTCCGGCCCAGTCGGTCCACGGCTGCTCGACGACGATTTCCTGTTCGAAGGCGGCGTCGGCCAGTTCGGCGGCGATGCGACGGATGGTGGCGGCGTCGATGCCGGTCGCCTCGGCGACCGCGTCCGGCGCATAAGTGTTGTCCAGGTAACGTTCGGCCATCAGATGGAAGGCCGGCACCGCGGTGCGACCATCCGGCAAGGTATGGACGCCGCCGAGAACCGGACGTGCATCGGCCGACGTGGCGTCAATCAGGCATTCCATTTCGCCGTCCCAGCAAAGAGGATGGCCGTCGATATCACGGACGAACAGGCCATCATCGGCGGCGCCCGCGTCCTGGATGACCAGCCAGTGCGCATTGGTGTAGCGCACCAGATAGTCGGCATCGATCTTGTCGGCCTTCAGCAATTCGTGGATCAGCGACATGACGAACAGGCCGTCTGTACCGGGGCGGATACCGATCCATTCGTCGGCTATGGCGCCGTAGCCGCTACGCACCGGATTGACGGCGACGAACTTGGCCTTGCCCAGGGTCTTCAATTTGCCGAGGCCTGCCTTGATGGGGTTGGAATCGTGGTCCTCAGCGACGCCGAACATGATCAGATAACGGGTCAGTTCCCAATCCGGCTCGCCGAATTCCCAGAACGATCCGCCGATGGTGTAAAGCCCGCCGGCCGCCATGTTGACCGAGCAAAATCCGCCATGCGCGGCGAAATTCAACGTGCCATACTGCGCCGCCCACCAACCGGTCAGCGCCTGGCTCTGGTCGCGCCCGGTGAAGAAGGCGAGCTTTCTCGGGTCCTTGGCGCGCACGTCGCCGAGCCACTTGGTGGCCAGCTCAAGGGCCTCCGACCACTCGATCTCCTCGAACTCGCCGGCACCGCGCTCGCCGACGCGTTTCAGCGGCTTGCGCAGTTTGGCCGGCGACGCCTGCGTCATGATGCCGGCGGAACCCTTGGCGCACAGCACGCCCTTATTGGTCGGATGTTCGGGATTGCCCTCGATATAGCGAACCTGGCCATCCTTCAGATAGACCCGAATACCGCAGCGGCAGGCGCACATGTAGCACGTGGTCGTCTTGATCTCGTCGGCGACCACCGGTGATTTGTCGATCGTCTCGACCACCGTCGCGAATGGATTGGCACTCATGACGCCCTGAACCCCTCGATTCCCCGCATTATCCGGCAACGTAGCCCATTGTCATCGAACACGCTATGAACAAAATAGTGCAAAAATGAAATAAAACATATCAATAATGATAAATTCGCTGTTTCGAGGGATGCTCTATGCTGCTCCTGCGAACACGGCGCCAAAATCGCCAATCGCGGGTCATCATGCCAGCCCCAATCGCCCTCAATGATTGGGGCCAACCGACGCATTTTGATCCGGACGAGGTTTTCGGACGCCGTGACGCCGGTTAAGATCATCGCCAGGGAGACGTCCGCCATGGCGGTGGGCGCGCCGGGCGGACGGAGCGACCATGCGGGCGGAAGTGGCGATCATCGGCGGCGGCATGTTCGGCGCCGCCCTGGCCTATGGGCTGCGGCGCGATGGCCGCGACGTGGTCCTGGTCGACCAGGGCGATGTGGCGCACCGGGCGGCGCGCGGCAACTTCGGTCTCGTGTGGGTGCAGTCGAAGGGTGTCAACAGCCCCGCCTACGCCGCCTGGACCCGGCGTTCGGCCGACCTCTGGGCCGATTTCGCGGCGGAATTGACCGACCTCACCGGCATTGATCCGCATCACCACCGGCCGGGCGGATTGGAACCGTGCCTCACTGAGCACGAATTCGAAACCCGCAAGACCATGCTGGAAACCCTGCGCGGCCATTCCAACGGTGCCTTCGAATTCGAGATGCTCGACGCCAGGGCGGCGCGCGACCTGATTCCCGGTTTCGGCCAGGAAGTCATTGGCGCCTCCTACTCGCCGCAGGACGGCCATGCCGGGCCGCTTAATCTACTGCGCGCCCTGCACGCCGGCTATCGCAAGCTGGGCGGCCAGGCGATCACCGACGCCCAGGTCGACAGCATCACGCCGACCGCCGACGGCTTTATGCTGAGCTCGCGGGGTCATGATCCAGTCAATGCCGAGCGCATCATCATTGCCGCCGGTCTCGGCAACAAGAAACTCGCCGCCATGGTCGGCATCGACGCGCCGATCGAACCGCTGAAGGGCCAGATCATGGTGACGGAAAAGGTATCGCCGTTTTTAACCTATCCCCTGTCCGGTGTCCGACAGACGGCCGAGGGCGGCGTGCTCCTTGGCGGCTCGCACGAGGACGTCGGCTTCCAGGACGACAGCAGCGCCCCGGTGATGGCCGCCATCGCCGACCGGGCGCGACGTGTGTTTCCGTTCCTCGCCAACGCCCGCATCGTGCGCTCATGGGCGGCGATCCGGCCGATGGCGCCGGACGGACTACCGATCTATGACCAGTCGGCGACGCTGCCGGGCGCGTTCGTGGTGTCCGGCCACTCCGGCGTTACCCTGGCCGCCGTGCATGCCACGGTGATGGCACCGGCCATCGCCGCTGGCCATCTGCCACCCGATGTCGCGCCGCTCAATGCCGGCCGATTCCATGAATAAGAACGCGGAGCTCAACCATGTTCACTGATGTTGCCGGCGAAGAACGGCAGATGATCACCATCCGCTTCGACGGCCGGGAGCTTTCGGTACCGGCCGGCATCAGCGTCGCCGCCGCCCTGCTCGGCTGTGACATCACGACGATGCGGACGACGCCGCAATCGGGCGCGGCGCGGGCAGCCTACTGCATGATGGGAATATGCTTCGATTGTCTGATGGTTATTGACGGCGAGGCCAACCAACAGGCTTGCATGGTCGAGGTGCGCGACGGCATGACCGTCGCGCCACAACAAGGCGCCCCCGAAATCATGGTCACGGAGGTCCCGTCGTGAAGCGCCGCTACGATGTCGTGGTCATCGGCGCCGGCCCCGCCGGCATGGCCGCCGCGACGACCTTGGCCGATGCCGGCGCCGACGGCCTGTCGGTGCTGGTGCTCGACGAGCAGGCAATGCCGGGTGGCCAGATCTACCGCAGTATCGAACGTCCGGGCACCGGCCCTGACGTGCTGGGTGACGAATATGCCGACGGCTTCGACCTCGTCCGCGCCCTGCGCGCCGCCGCCGTCGATTACGTCCCCGGCGCCGCCGTCTGGCAATTGAGCGGCGGCAATGAGGACGCCCACGTGCCCCGTTGCGAAGTCGGCGTCTCCGTCGATGGCTGCGCGCACCTGATCGGCGCCGATGCGGTGATCATCGCCACCGGCGCCCAGGAGCGGCCATTCCCGATTCCAGGCTGGACCCTGCCCGGCGTGATGACCGCGGGCGCGGCGCAGATCATGTTGAAAAGCAGCTGCCTCGCCGCCGACGGCGCCATTTTCGCCGGCACCGGCCCGCTGCTGTATCTGGTGGTCGCCCAATATGTGAAAGCCGGGGTGCGGGTGCGCGCCCTGCTCGACACCACGCCGCGCGCGCAATACCGGGGCGCGGCGTGGCTGCTGCCGCAGGCTTGGCGGGCCGGCGATCATCTCAAACGCGGGCTCGCTTACCTCAAGCAGATCAAGGCCGCCGGCGTCCAGCACGTGAAGAATGTCACCGACCTGCGCATCGACGCCACCAGCGATGACATGAAGACCGTCACATACCGCACGACGAAAACCGGCGGCACCATGGAAGCGGCGCAGGTGTTCCTGCACCAGGGTGTCGCGCCCAACGTCAACCTGAGCCGCGCCGCCGGCTTGGAACACGCTTGGGACGCCTGGCAGCATTGCTGGATGGTGGTCACCGACGCCTGGGGCGCCAGCAGTGTCGACGGCATTCATGTGGCCGGCGATGGCGGCCGCGTCGCCGGCGCCGTCGCGGCGATCGCCAAGGGCCGGCTGGCGGCGCTGGATGTGCTCGACCGGCTCGACCGTATCGATCACGCCACCCACGACCGGCTGGCCGCGGCACCGCAACGGGATATTAAAACGGAACTGATGGTGCGGCCGTTCCTCGACATCCTGTTCGCGCCGCCGGCGGCGTTCCGCGTGCCTCAGGACGACGACACCGTCGTCTGTCGCTGCGAGGAAATCACCGCCGGCCAGATCCGCGCCGCCGTCGCCGATGGCTGCGTCGGCCCCAATCAACTAAAAGCTTTTTGCCGCGCCGGCATGGGCCCGTGCCAGGGCCGCCAGTGCGCACTGACGGTGACCGAGATCATCGCCACCGAAACCGACCGCGACCCACATGACGTGGGTGATTATCGGCGACGCCCGCCGATCAAACCGCTGCGGTTATCGGAACTGGCCGAACTGCACGCGGAAACCGGTTATAGCGAGGACAACCATTGAACGGTCCTGGTCCCGTATCGACCACCGACGTCGCCATTATCGGCGGCGGTCTGCACGGCTGTTCGGCGGCGCTGCAACTGGCCCTCCGCGGGTTAAACGTCATCGTGGTGGAGAAGGACCACGTCGCGCGGCATGCCTCGGGCGTCAACGCCGGCGGCGTGCGCCGGCTCGGCCGCCATGTCGCCGAAATACCGCTGGCTCAGGCATCATGGGAGATGTGGCAGACCATCAATGACCTGGTCGATGGCGACTGCCGCTTCGAGGCCTCGGGCCAGGTCAAGGTGGCTGAGACCGAAGCCGAACTGGACACGCAACGCCAGCGCGTCGCCCACTTGCAGGCTCTCGGCTTCGGCCATGAACAGATTATCGACCGCGAGACCCTGCACGGCCTGCTGCCGGCCGTGGCGCCGCACTGCGTCGGTGGCATCCATGTCGCTGGTGACGGCCACGCCAGCCCGTTCCACACCACCCGGGCCTTCGCCGACAAGGCGCGTGCGCTCGGTGTCGAAATCCGAGAGGGCGTGCGCGTGCAGCACCTTCATCGCCGCGGCACCACCTGGACGATCAGCACCAGCGACGGTGTCATCGAGGCGCCGGTGCTGGTCAACTGCGCCGGCGCCTGGGGCGCCGACATGGCGGCGCAGCTGGGCGAGCCGGTGACGCTGTCGGCGGAGGCCTTCATGCTGATGATCACCGCCCGCATGGCGCCGTTCTGCGGCCCCGTGGTCGGCGCCGCCGGCCGCTCGCTGAGCTTCAAGCAGTTCGCCAACGGCACCGTCATGGTCGGCGGCGGACACCGGGGAACCGCCGATCCGGCGACCAATCGGACCACCGTCGACATGACCGCGCTGGGCGAAAGCGCGCGCACCGCCGTGACGATTTTCCCCATCATAGCGACGGCAACCATCGTCCGTGCCTGGGCCGGGATCGAGGGTGAGACGCCGGATGTCCTGCCGGTCATCGGACCGAGCCAGACGGAAGAGAACGCCTTTCACAGCTTCGGCTTCTGCGGTCACGGCTTTCAGTTGGGCCCGGTCGTCGGCCGGGTCACCGCCGACCTGATCACCAAAGGCGCCACCGATCTGCCCCTCGACGCCTTCCGCATTGACCGGTTCGGCGCCACGCCGGCGGAGGACGCGGCATGAGCACCGACCGGCTGCACGCCAGTTATGATGTCTTCCGGGATTACGCGACGCCAGCCCTCAAGCAGAAACACATTCGCTGGTTCGACCGCGAGTGCTGGCGGCCCGCCGCCTGCGAGAGCAACCATCGCATGCTGGAAATCGGCTGCGGCACCGGACAGTTCCTGCTCTATCTGCGCCAGAAGGGCGTCAGCGCGCTGAGCGGCCTCGACGTCGACGAAAAACTCGTCCGGGTGCTGCCGGAGACCCTTCGCGGAGATGTCCACATCACCGACGCCGCCGAGTTCCTACGACAGGCGGCATGCAACGATGAACGCTATGACCGAGTGTTCATGCTCGACGTGTTTGAGCACTTCACCGTCGCGGAAGGCATGGCGCTGCTCGTCGCCGTCGCCGCGGTGCTGGCGCCGGGCGGGCGCCTGGTCATCCGTGTGCCCAACCTGTCATCGCCGTGGGGGGCGCAGCATCAGTTTTCCGACCTCACCCACAAGGCCGCTTACACGCCGAAGAGCCTGGAGCAGATCGCCGTCGCCGCCGGCTACGATTGCCTGACGACGCTCGGGCAACGGCGCGGCAGCCGCTTCCGGCGCGTCGCCGAAAACCTGATCCATCGATTTCTGTCCGCAACGTTGAGCGAGCCGCCGGAAATATGGAGCGCAAATTTCATCGCCGTGCTGGCGCCAAGAGACGCGGCGTGAGCGCCGAGGGCTTCACGCCGGCCGTCGACATCGGTGCCGGCGCTGGCTTTTCGGGCGACCGCACGGATGGCGCTGGACCGGTGGTGGATGCTTTGGCCGCATCGCCACGCCCAGCCTTCCTGATGTACGAGATGCTGGCCGAGCGCACCCTGGCCGATGCGCAGTTGGCACGCCACGCCGACCCCGACGCCGGGTATTCATCGCGGCTGCGCGCATTTCTTGAAACGTCGTTGGCGAAATCCCACGAGGCGGGCATTCGCATCGTCGGCAATTTCGGCGCCGCCAATCCGCGCGGCGCCGCCGCCGAGGTGCTGCGTCTCGCAAGCGATCTCGGGCTCGGACGGATCAGGGTCGGCATCGTCGAGGGGGACGATCTGCTGGCGGCCGGCGGCGATGCCCGTATGACCGTCGGTGGCGACAGCGACAACCCGCCGGCCGCCGCCAACGCCTATCTGGGCGCCGGCACCATTGCCGAGGCGCTGGACGCCGGCGCTGACGTCGTGGTCACCGGTCGCGTCGCCGACCCGTCCCTCGCGCTTGGGCCGTTGGTCCATTGCCTCGATTGGGCCTGGGATGATTGGGACCGGCTGGCGGCGGGCACCCTCGTCGGCCACCTGTTGGAATGCGCGGCGCAGGTCACCGGCGGCTACTTCGCCGACCCGGGACCAAAGGATATTCCCGACCTCGCCCACGTCGGCTTCCCCATCGCCGAGGTTTCCGCCGACGGGGACGCCGCCATCACCAAGCCGCCGGGCACCGGCGGCGCCGTCACCCTGGCCACGGTGAAGGAGCAGATGCTGTATGAAATCCACGACCCGGCCGCCTATCTGACGCCGGACGTCATTCTCGACCTGACCAAGGTCCACGTCGCCGAGGCCGGGCCAGACCGGGTCTTCGTATCGGGCGCGCGCGGCCACGCGCGGCCGGACACACTTAAGGTCACCGTGTGCCGCGCCGGCGGTTTCAGGGGCGAGGCCGGCATTTCCTACGGCGGCCCCGGAGCGGTGGCGCGCGGCCGGCTGGCGGAAAGCATCATCGCCGAGCGTCTGGCCCCCTTCGGCGGCGCGCTGGCGTTCGAGACCAGCCTGATCGGCCTGACCAGTTTGGCCGGCGCGGCGACACCCGCCGACGCGCCCGAACCGGTCGAGGTGCGACTGCGCCTTGCCGCCCGCGCCGACCACCGAGATGTGGTCGACGCGGCCATGGCCGAGGTGGAGGCGCTGTATCTCAATGGGCCGGCCGGCGGCGGCGGCGTGCGCCGTCACGTAACACCGGAATTGAATACGGACTCGATGCTGGTCGAGCGCCATCTGGTGGCGCCGCGCATGACTCTGGTGGAGTCTCTCGATGAGCTCTGACAGCGCCGCCAACCACCCGCGCATTTTTCACGACATCGCCCACGCCCGCGCTGGCGACAAAGGCGACATCTCGAATATTTCGCTGATCGCGCACGACCTGGACGACTTTCTGCTGCTGCTTGAACACGCCACGGCGGCGCGCGTCGAAGCCCTGTTCAAACCGCTGGGCGTCACCCGCGTCACCCGCTACGAACTGCCCAACCTCGGCACCCTCAATTTCCTGCTCGAAGGGGCCTTGGCCGGCGGCGTCAACCGTAACCTGCGCCTAGACCGCCACGGCAAGTCACTGTCCAGCGTGCTGTTGGCGATGGCCGTCGAGGATGGCGCGTCGGGCACTTAAGGGTCGCGGCGTCGATTAGCGGCTTCCGAATCCGGCCGCGCGCGGATTTCAAACCGACTGTTGTAATTGGACGCACT
>JAYOFM010000092.1:10196-15721 GCA_038117225.1 Rhodospirillales bacterium | reverse complement strand
ATTCTTCAGCCAACCCTTGACGCTGACCTTTGCTTTTCTCGCCATGTGCGGGCACGGCGTGATCACGCTGGCCGACGCGGAGGCCATGAAGCATGTGGAACCGGCGGTGTTCGTCTTCGTCCTCTATATCTGCCTGGTGCCCGCCATGGCGGTACTGTTGACCCTAACCAGCGCCCCGGATGATGACGTCGGGCGAATATTCATCCATGGCTGGGTGAAGACGCCGATGCGCTATTTCACGGCTGGGGTGACGGCATACGCGTCCTATTACCTGATCCTCCTGGCGTTCCAACTGGGCGCCAACGTGGCGGCGCTCAGCGCGGTGCGTCAGATCTCCATCCCCATGTCAGTTCTGCTGGGCGGTATGATGCTGAAGGAAAAATCCATGGCCGGGCGGCTATTGTGGTCGGTGTTACTGGCCATCGGCATCGCCGTGATCATCGCCTCCAAATAGCAGTAGGTTCACCCGACTCGTCGCAACCCTTTCGCCACATCGAAGAAGGGCTGAACCAATCGCGCGCCCTTGCGTTCGGCGAGACAGATGATGTGGGTCCGCATCTTCATGCCAATGTCGGAGATGCGGACCGAGTGGACGAGACTGTCGGGGATGTGTTCTTCCTCGGAAATCACGCCGATGCCGATGCCGCGCGCGACGGCGGCAACGACCCCGTCCTTGCTGCCAATTTCCATGACATAATCAACGCTGGCGCCGGCTTGCGCCAACGCCGCCTCGAACGCATCGCGGGTCAGCGATCCCGACTCCCGGCGCACCATCTTTTGGCCGCCAAGTTCATCCAGGCGGACATGCCGGCGACGGCCCCACGGGTGCGATTTAGCGACGATGACCACGGGTTCCGGTTCACTATAGGCCAGCGTGTGCAGGTCCGCGTGATCGGCGTGGCGCCCGACGATGCCGATCTCCGCGTCGTAATCGAGCACCTGTTCCAGGATCTCGCGGGAATTCCCGAATGTCACCGAAACCTCAATGCCCGGATATTGCTGGTGAAAGACCGCCAGAATTTCCGCCGCCTGGTCGGGTCCGACCGCACCAATCCTGAGATGCCCGGCCGCCAGGCCCTGGACGGATTTCAGGAACTCGACCGCTTCGTCCTGATTGCTGACGATCCGATGCGCGATGGTCAGCAGCTAACGGCCGGTTTCCGTCAACGCGACGCCGCGCCCGTGGCGTCGGAACAATTCAACGCCGTAGGCGTCTTCCAGAGTCCGAACCTGACTGGTCAGAGTCGGCTGGCTGACATGCAGGGCCTTGGCGGCCGCCGTGAAACTGCCTTCGCGGGCCACCGCATAAAAGGTGCGTAGTTGGGTCGCTAACATGAATCCAGTATAATTTGAGATATAGAAAAATTATATATTAATTATCTTATAAATGGATTGGATCAACATCTGTTCATGTGAAATCCTTGGCTTCCTGCCCGCGACGGGTTGATGAAAGGTTTTATTCCATGGCCATGACGTCCCGCGAACGTGTTGTAAATGCGCTGCATCGGCGCGAGGTCGATGTGGCACCGGTCGCCAATCCCAACTCGATCGTCACCCGCGAAATGCAGGATAAGGTCGGGGCCTATTTCCCAGAAGCCCACCACAACGCCGAGGTGATGACGGAACTGGCGATGGCCGGCCGCACTATTTGCGGTTACGACGCCGTGTTCCCGGTGTACGGGGCCGGCACCCAGGAAGCCGGCGCTCTCGGCATCGATATCGATTGGGGTGATCCGGATAATCTGCCCGCCATCCTCGGTCATAAATGGAGTCATCCGGACGAGATCGAGGTACCGGACGATTTTCTCGATCGCCTTGAAATTTCCACCGTCATCGATTCCATTCGCATGTTGCGCCAGGAAGTCGGCGATGAGGTCGCGGTGATCGGCAAGGCCTACGGTCCTTGGAGCCTCGCCTACCACTTCTTCGGTATCGAGCGTTTCATGATGGACACGTTCTCCGATGCACCGAAGGTCCATGCCATCCTCGATCGCTTGAAGGAATTCACCATCATTTTCGGCAAGGCGCAGATTGAAGCCGGCGCGGATGCGTTGAACGTCTGCGAACACATCACCGCGGACCTGATCCGCCCGGAAGCCTATTCGACGTTTCTCATGAAGGTCGACCAGGACATCAAGAAGGAACTGCCGGTCCCCATCATCCTGCACTGTTGCGGCAAGACCATGGATCGCATCGATCTGTTCAACCAGAGCGGCTTCGAGTGCTTCAATTTTGAATCCGCCAACGACGCCGCCGAATTGCGCAGCAAGGCCACGGTGTCGCTGTGTGGAAATATCAACAACCCCAATACCATCCTCAGCGGCACACCGGAAGACGTCGAGCGCGAGGTGTTTTACGCCCTCGATTCCGGCGTCGATATCCTGGCGCCGGAATGCGCCGCGCCGGTCAACGGTAAGCTGGCCAATGTCACCGCCGTCCGCGAAGCCCGCGACCGCTACTACAACGGAGACCGGGTTGGCGCGGCGCCGACGATCAGTCTCCCCGGCCTTGGCACGCAGCCGGTTCCGGTCAAGAGCCGGACGGCGCCCGAGGATGAGCCGAAGGCCGAACTTTCGCCCACGCTGCGGGAAATCTATGACACCGTGGTCGATATGCGAAAAGGCGAAACCGCGCCCCTGGTCGCTGCGGAGGTAGCGCGTGGCACCGATGTGCAGGTGATCCTCGACACCGCGTTGATCGCCGCCATGGAAGAGGTCGGCAATCTGTTCGCCGACGGGACCTATTTCGTACCGGAAATGCTGATGGCGGCGATGGAAATGAAAGCCGGCCTTGAAATTATCCGCCCCATCCTGACCGCGTCCGGCATTCCGCCGCGCGGCACCGTGGTCATCGGCACGGTGCGCGGCGACGTCCACGATATCGGTAAGAACCTTTATGGAATGATGATGGAAGGCGCGGGCTACAACGTCGTCGATGTCGGGGTTCGCAAATCGGCGGACGAATTCATCGACGCATTGGCGGAACACGATGCGGATATTCTCGGCATGTCGGCGATGCTGACGACAACCATGCCGTATATGAAAATCGTCGTCGATGAGATGACCCGGCGCGGTATCCGCGATGACTATACGATCCTCGTCGGCGGCGCGCCGCTCAACGATCAGTACGGCAAGTCATTCGGCGCCGATGCCTATTGTGTCGATGCCGGTGTCGGTGTCCAGGCGGCCAATGAAGCGCTGGCCAAAGCTACCGGAAATTCGGATGGAGCGGCGGCGCCGATCAATTGAGCCGGTCCTTCAAGTCTTGCGCCGCAGTTCGCTGACCACATCGAAGAACGCCTTGATCAGGGGCGAGTCCTTGCGTTCCTCCAGACACACCACATGCGGTTGCAGGTGGATGTCGGCGTTGCTGATGTGCAGCGGCGTCAGACGACCGTCGGCCAGTGTTTCATCCTCCAGCGAGATGCCGATTCCAAGGCCCGTGGCAACCGCTTCGCGCACCGCCTCGCGGCTGCCGATGGAAAGCACCGTGCGGATGACCACGCCGGCTTCGGCGAGGGCCGTTTCGAAGGTGCGCCGGGTTGAAGAACCATCCTCGCGCATGACGAAGCGCTGACCATCAAGGTCCTCGATGCGCACATCCCGGCGGCCCGCCCAGGGGTGGTCATCACGGACCAGCAGCACGACTTCATTGCGGCTGTAGGGCACGGAATGCAGGCGGGCATCATCACCGACCTGCGGCACGATGCCGACCTCGTCGCGAAAATCGAGAACCCGGCTTAAGACTTCACGCGAATTACCCAGCGAGACGGAAAGGCTGATGTCGGGATATTTCTGTCCGAAGGCGAGGATCATTTCGGTGACCTGGCTCGGGCCGATAGCGCCGATCCTCAACTCGCCAGTGCGTAGGCCGCTTGCCGCGCTCAACAGCTCAACAGCTTCCGCTTCCAGACTGAACACCCGATTGGTGACGCCGAGCAAGGTTCGCCCTAGCGGCGTTAGCTCGACCTGATGGCCATGGCGGATGAACAATTCGACCCCGAATTCTTCCTCCAAGGCCTTGATGTGCGTGGTCACGCTGGGCTGGCCGATGCCGAGCACTCGCGCCGCTTGCGTGAAGCTGCCATCGGTGGCGACAGCGTGAAAGCACTTCAGGCGGCGGAAATTTATCCCATGATGGCGCATGCGTTGGTTCCTGGCGTATCCAATTACCATATTTAAAAAAACGATAGACAGCATCATTATATTGCATTGGACCAATAATGAACCCAAAGCGTATATATGGCTACTGTTTCAAGAAGTTCGGGCAAATTGTTCGAACACGGTATCGAGCCCGTCGCCGGGGCACACTTGGCCTCGACGGTGACGGACGTTGATTTCGGTCGCGGGGAGATGACGACGATGAACGAGGTAAAACCGTTTTCCAAGGAAAAGAAAAACCAGCCTTACGCTGGGTATTATTCCAACGAAATACCGGCTCATGATCCATTTCTTACCGAGGTTGGTCCGGGGACCCCCACCGGGGATTACCTGCGTCGCTTCTGGCATCCGGTCTGCATGGCGATTGAACTGACCGAGGTGCCGCGATATCTGAAAATTCTTTGCGAGGACTTGGTTGCTTTCCGAGATGGCAGCGGCCGCGTTGGCTTGTTGCACGCTCACTGCGCGCACCGAGGCGCCTCGCTGGAATACGGCATGATCAAGGAACGCGGCATCATGTGTTCCTATCACGGCTTCATCTGGGACGTTGACGGCTCCTGCCTCGAAGTGCCGATGCCGACGGGTGAGGAAGAAGAGGGCTGTCGCTTGGCCAAGACCATCTGCCAGGGCGCCTACAAGGCGGTCGAGGTGCATGGCCTGATCTTCGCCTACATGGGGCCGCCGGAGGAAGAGCCGCCACTACCCAATTGGGAAGGCGATTATACCGTTCACCCGGACGACCACCTGATGCCGTTCAGCAATGTTCAGACCTGCAACTGGCTGCAGGTGCAAGATAACGCCGCCGATCAGTATCACCACGTGCCGTTGCACACGACGGCGGTGATCCCCGGGCATGAACAGGGCACCACGTTCGGCGAAGCCGGCTCGGCGCCTTATTTGGTGCGGCCGGACCTGCAGTTCTTCCCGGTGCACGATGGCCGCAGCATGGCCTGGACGTCATCGCGGCGCATCGATGACGAAAAGATCTTCATCCGCATCAATCACCAGATTCTGCCGAACGTCAGCTTTCACTCATACTTGGGCGAGGACGGCAAGAAGCGGAAGCATTTCTCGCGCGTCCACATGCACCGATGGACGGTGCCGATCGACGACACCAACTGCAAGATGATCGGCTGGCGCGTCATGGGACCGCATATCGACGCCCGCGGCTTCGGCAAGCCGGAACTGGTCGGCTACGAGATGATCGATTTTCTGGAAGGCCAGTGCGGCATTCGTCGACCGGAACGGTTGAAATATGGCGAGGGCGAGTTACCGCCGATCCCGAAACATCACCGCGAGCGGGATTGCTATCTCGATGCGCAACGCGCGCCTGGCGATTACGAGGTTCAAGCTTCGCAACGGCCA
>JAYOFM010000092.1:0-10186 GCA_038117225.1 Rhodospirillales bacterium | reverse complement strand
CTGCTACCGTGACGCCCAGTACGCGCCGGGCTTTTACGAGGCGACGGCGTCGCAGCGGCGCATCGACGTGCACGCGCTGGAAAACCCCATGAAGTTTGATGGCGGGGTCTATCTGTCGCGCAAGCAATTGCGTGACGGCGTTACCGGCAACAACCCGGCTGCAACCGGCGAAGGCTATCGGAAATGGTTGGAATCCCTCGACGGCAAACCGCAGACCTACTGTTCGGGCAACGTGTTGATGATTCCCATCGGCGCCACGCCGGAGGAAGAGATCGAGCGTCGACGCGACGTCGCCAGGCGCTGTATCGAGGCGATCACCGAAAGCGAGGAACTGCGCGGCGAGGAACGCACCAAGTTCGTGCAGGACAAATTCGCAGACATCGAGGCTGATTACGCCTGATTCATCTTACGGGACGGGAAGCCAATTGGTTTCCCGTCCCGACATATTGTTGCCATGAGTGAAGGGTCGGGCCGAGTGAACACGGAAGCCAAGTACCCGGTTAACGCGACGCGCCTTCAGGTACGTCAGATAACCTTTCAAGCGGAGAATATTAACTCCTATGAACTGGTTCATCCGGAGGGGGGGGAACTGCCGCCCTTCGAAGCGGGCGCGCATATTGATTTCTTCTTTCGAGACGGCAGTGTCCGTCAGTATTCCCTGTGCAATGATCCGGCGGAACGGAATCGCTATCTGATCGCCGTCTTGCGCGACGAAAAAGGGCGTGGCGGCTCTCTGGCCCTGCACGAACGAGTTCACGTTCAGCGCAAGGCCTGGGTGGGCGCGGCGCGCAACAATTTCCCCCTGCACGAGGAGGCGGACCGGCATATCTTGCTGGCCGGCGGCATCGGCGTAACCCCGATGATGGCGATGATGGCGCGGCTGCGGACGATCGGCGCCGATTACGTTTTGCACTACTGTACCAAGTCACCGCAGCATACGGCCTTCATGCAGGAGCTTGCGCCCTTGGTCGCGGAGGGGCGGGTGTTTCTGCATCATGATAACGGACGGCCGCGTGACGGCCTCGACATTGCCGGGTTGCTGAAGGAGCACCAAGCAGGCACGCACCTTTATTACTGCGGCCCGCCTGGCTTCATGCGGGCCTGCGAGGCGGCAGCGTCCCACTGGCCCGCCGACACCGTGCACCGGGAGTTCTTCTCCGCCGCCGCATCGCCCAAACTGACCCAATCGGACGCGGAATTCGACGCCACCAGCGACGGCAATATCGGCATCGGTTTCCAGGTCAGGATCGCCAGCACGGGAGCGTCATTCTCCGTTCCCAACGATAAATCAATTGCCGAGGTCCTCAACGAAAATGGTATCGAGATTGAGACCTCATGCAATTCCGGCCTATGCGGTACCTGCAAGACGCGGTATCTGGAGGGTGACGTGGATCACCGTGACCTCATTCTGTCGCCTGACGAGCAGAAGGAGTTCATGACCCTTTGCTGCTCCCGGGTGCGCGGACGCGAGTTGGTGCTCGATCTCTGATCCCGCCCTCGTTGCCATTGTTGGTTCGGGGTTCGACGGGATAGAATTACCCAACCACGACGCTCGCGGGGGAGATTGAATGACCAACTACACCCTCAATAAAGACATTTCATCGGACCGTATCATCGCCTTCCTGAGCGATTTGTTTCACCGGGGCGAGGCCCTGTCCTATGGCCCCGGCCAGGTATCCATGTGCGCGCACATGTTGCAGACCGCCGATTTGGCTCGGGCGGATGGCGCCGAGCCCGCGTTGATCGCGGCCTCGCTGCTTCACGACGTGGGCCATTTTGGAACCGATTTCCCGATCGACTTCACCGATGACAACCACGCCGCCATGCAGTCGGCGGTCGCGGACCATCGCCATGAGGAAGCCGGCGCCGACTTATTGGCACCGTTCTTCGGACCGCAAGTCAGTGAACCGGTGCGTCTGCACGTGCCGGCCAAGCGCTATCTTTGCGCCATTGACCCGGGTTATTTCGAAGGCCTCGGCCCGACGACCCGGCATACCCTGGGTTTGCAGGGCGGCCCCATGAGCGATGCCGATGCCGAGGCATTCCACGCCCTTCCGTTTGCCGCGGAGGCGGCGCGGCTGCGTCGGTGGGACGATCAGGCTATGGTCGCCGACCGTCCGGTTCCCGGGTTCAGTGAATATCAGGCCATGCTCGAAGATCTCCTCGCCCGTCAATGATCGACGACAACGCGGATGCCCGGGTCGAAGTCGTCAGTTTGCAGGCGGCTTACGACGGCTATTTCCGTGTCGATGCCTATCAACTACGCCACCGCATGCATGCCGGTGGGTGGACGCCGGTATTGCACCGGGAGGTGTTTGAGCGTGGTCAAACAGCCGTTGTCCTTCCTTATGATGCGATACGCGACGAGGTCGTGCTGATCGAGCAGTTTCGCATCGGCGCCCATGCGGCGGGGCATGACCCCTGGCTTACCGAAGCTATTGCCGGCACTGTCGATGATGCCGAAAGCGTCGAGGACGTGGTTCGCCGCGAGGCCCAAGAAGAAGCCGATTGCACGGTCAGCGACCTGGTGCCCATCGGAACCTTTTTGCTGACACCCGGCGCCTGTTCCGAAGCCTGCAGCATGTTTTGCGGTCGCGTCGACAGCAGCGGCGTTGGCGGCATTCATGGCCTGGATGACGAGGGGGAGGATATTTTGGCAACGGCCGTCCCGGCGCGTGACGCCATCGCTCGGGCCGCCCGCGGCGAGATCTGCAGCGCCTATGGCGCGATCCCGCTGTTGTGGCTCGGACTGCATCGCGACGATCTGCGTGCCCGCTGGGGCTGAGAAGGACGAATCCATGAGCCAGTACGGCCTTGTTCCCGACGCCATTACCTATGACAGCGCCGGCCTGACGCTGACCGGCTATCTATACCAGCCGCCGGGCTCTGGTCCCTTCCCCTGCGTCGTCAACAACCACGGCAGCCATCTACGCCCCGGCGGCTCCGATATTTCACGCCCGCAAACGGCGGCGCTGATGGTGAGCTGGGGTTACGCGTTCTTTTTTCCGCACCGGCGCGGTTACGGTAACTCGCCGGGCGTCCCGGTATCGGAAGCCATCCCAGCGACCCTTGGCAGCGCCGATTATGACGACCAGATCGTCGCGCGGCTGGACGAGGAATGCGAGGACGTATTGGCTGCTGTTGGCGCGCTGCGGTCACGGGACGATATCGATGCCGATCGCATTGCCCTCGGTGGAAGCTCCCGGGGCGGCATTCTGGCGCTGTTGGCGGCGGCGCGGGATGATCGTGTTCGTTGCGCTCTGAATTTCTGCGGTGGCGCCCGTCAGTGGAACGATCATCCGGGCTTGCGCCGCAAGATGTTCGATGCCGCGGCGGTGCTCGATATGCCGATGTTTCTCGCCCAGGCGGAAAACGATTTCAACGCGGCGGCGACCCTGGATCTGGCGGCGGAACTGGCACGACTCGGCAAGCCGCACGAGTGCCATATCTATCCGCCATGGGGCGTCGGCGCCCGGGAAGGACATCTGCTGGAGGTCCATGGCGCCAGTGTCTGGGGCGCCGATGTGCGGCGGTTTCTCGACCAGCACATGACGTAATCCGCGGCATCAACCACTGACGGTGATGATGACAACGCCAGCGGCCACGGCGACGGCGGCCATGAGGCGCCGGGACCCGAGGGGTTCGTTCAGCAAACGGGTGCCGATTAAAGCGGCGATGATGACGCTGGTTTCGCGTAGCGCCGAGACGTGCGCCATGGTACCCAGGCTGAGCGCCCAGATGGCCAGCCCATAGGCACCGAGATTGAGCCAGCCACCGAGTACCGCTGGTTTCCAGTTGTCGCGCATAAACTTGATCGCCGCATCGCGCCGGCGCATCACCGCGATGATCAGGATGGGGATGGGGTTGAGGATGAACAGCCAGCCGATGTACGCGGCGGGATTCCCCGATAGCCGAACCCCGATGCCGTCGACGACGGTGTAAGTGGCGATCATGACGCCGGTCAGCAGTGAGAATATGACGGCGCGTCGATGATCCGCGCCCAGTGACCCAACACCATGACCACCGCTACGCCAGACCAGGCTGATGATGCCACCGGAAACAACGATGACGCCGGCAAGTTCCATGACACCGAGGTACTCGCCGGCAAACAAGGCGGCGCCGGCGGCAACCATCAACGGTGCCGAACCACGGGCTAACGGATAAACTTGTGACAGATCGCCGTGCCGATAGGCCTCGATCAGGAACAGGAAGTAAGCATTGTTGAGCAGCGCCGAGACAACGATGTACGGCCAGCTCTCGACGGTTGGTGCCGGACCGATCAGTAACAGGGCGGGGGCGAGGAGCCCGGTCGTGGTGATGACCACGGTAATCGACATCAGCCGATCATCGTCGACCTTGACGACGGCATTCCACACCGCGTGCATGACGGCCGCGGCGAGAACAAGCCCTACGGCGACGGCATCCATGACAGGGTCCTCGATCGGGTCAGGCGGTCTTGTCCGTTTGGCCGGTGATGCCCATGGTTTTGTCGTACTCCGCCTGGGCGACGGCGGCCTCGCCGAGCAGCCAATCGCGGAACGCGATGATGCGCAAGTTTTCCGCCTTGGCATTGGGATAAACCAGGTAATAGGCGACATCCGAGCGAAAATCGACGTCGAACAACCGTACCAACCGGCCAGCCTTCAAGTCGTCGCCCACGTGGGCGCTACGGGCGAGGGCGACACCCTGGCCATTTATTGCCGCCTGCAGCGCCATGTTGGTATCCGGAAAGCGCGAGCCATCAACGATCGCGGGAACGGTGACGCCCGCGACATTGAACCAGTGTTCCCAATTGGGACGGGCCGGGTCGCCGAGGCGCAGCAGCAATGGCACCTTCAAGAGGTCGGCCGGCTCATTCGGCGCGTCCGGGCGATTCATGAAAGAAGGCGAGCAGACCGGAAACACGTACTCGCGCAGCAACAACGTGGACGTCAGGCCAGGGTAATTACCATGGCCGAGGCGGATAGCGACATCGATGTCGTGACTAGCGAAATCAATCACTTCGGCATGGGTGGATATCCAAATATCTATATCCGGATGTTCATCGTGGAATCGACCGAGCCGCGGCACCAACCATTTGACCGAAAAGGATTGTAGCATGTCGACCCGCAAGGGTGATCGCGTGACCTCGGTCTGCAGGGTTTCCAACGTGCCTTCCAGATCGTCGAGGAACTTGCGCACCAACGGTGCCAGAGCCTGGCCGTTGCGGGTCAGCACCAACCCGCGTGGCGGGCGGTCGAAAAGTTTCAGGCCCCACAAATCTTCAAGATGGCGGATCTGGTGGCTGACCGCGCTCTGGGTGACATTCAACTCCTCCGCGACCCGAGTGAAATTGAGATGCCGAGCGGCAGCTTCGAGCGCCCGCAAAGCGGCGAAGGGTGGGTTCCGAATGATCATGAGGCCATATTACGCAATTTCGCAGTCACCTATACTACGAGGAGGGATGGTGCCGAGACAATGAGAATTCGCCGAGAGCAAGAGGTTCGCGCCTCTGCCGCGGCCACGAGTTGATGTAATTTTCCTTTAAACTTCAACCGGTTGAGCAGCTGGCTCTAGGTCGGACAGACCCAAAAGTCTGCGGAGCATTGACGGTTCCTGATCGGCGAATAGATGGCTTGCCAGGCTGGGACGCAGCCGCCCGAGATCGGCATCCTCGACGCCGGCGGTGCCTGTCACCTGTTGCCATAGTTCATCCATATCGCGCACGGGGCCGTCATCCGTGTCGCCTGGAAAGAGCCAGGCTGCGGTGCCGCGGTGTGCGGCCATTTCGGATAGCAACAAGAGTGCCGGGTCGGATAGTCGGATCCGCCTGGGTTGCTTGCTGAATGAACCCGGGTTGGGCTTCAGCCATAAAGCGCGATCGAGGTTGATCTGATTCCAGCAGGCGTCGCGTACATCGTCCGGGCGTGTGCCTGTCAGCAACATGAGCCGAATCGCGTTGGCGGCGGGGCGGTCCGCATGATCAGCGAGGGCACCAAAGATGCGCGTGATTTCGCCTTCATTGAGCCACCGTTCGGGCGCCGGCGCCGAACTGCTGGCCTGTTTCTTTCCGACGGCTGCTTCCGTGACCGGGTCGAGCGACGCCAGCATGGCATCCAAGCTGACCCTGACTTCGGCCTCGCTCAGGTCGTGGGTGATGAAGACGACTCGCGAGCGGCGGTCTTCATCCGGCCACGCAGGAAGCCGCACCGGCGTATGCCGCGTCGCCTGCACACAATGCACCGCGTACGGCTGTTCCTCGCCGATGATATTGACCAGTCCCTTGATTCGCAGTAGCCGCTCGCCCTTCTCGTTGGCGATATCCTCGAACCAATCGAGGAAGGTATGCCACGGCAGCGGCTGATCAATATAGAGACAGAACGAAATGATGTGGTCGTCGTGGCGGTTCACGTTGACCGGATGATCATGGTCATGCTCGTGACCGTGACTGTGGTCGTGACTGTGGTCGTGACTGTGGTCGTGACTGTGGTCGTGACTGTGGTCGTGGCTGTGGTCGTCCTCGGCATGATCGCTTGCCGCGCCGTAGGCTTCCTCGTTCAGCCACCGCTGCACGTCCACGGTCTTGGTCTTGGGATCATAGAGGGCGACGTCGAAAAGCTCGTTTGGTCCAACCTGGCCGTTTACCGCGGTGGTGACCCGTGCGCCCGGATTGAGATCGCTGAGCCGGCGGCGCAGGCCATCGACGGTTGCCTGGTCCGCAAGGTCAGTCTTGGTAATGATAATGCGATCGGCGACGGCGGCCTGGCGGATCGCTTCCGCATGGTCGTCCAACTGGCCGGCGCCATAGACGGCATCGACCGTGGTGACCAGACTTTCCAGACGATAGGCGTGCTTGAACAACGGGTCTTTCATCAGGCAGGTGATGATGGGGATCGGGTCGGCGAGGCCCGTTGTTTCGATGATCAGACGTTTGAATGGCGGCACCTGGCCGGCCAGGCGCTTCATGTAGAGGCCCTTAAGGCTGTCGACCAATTCGCCCTGCACGGTGCAGCAGATACAGCCCGACGACAGCAGCAGCACCTCGTCATCCAGTTCGGCGACCAGCAGATGGTCGAGCCCGACCTCGCCGAACTCGTTGACCAGAACCGCCGTTTCTTCAATGTCTGGGTGTTGCAGCAGGTAATTCAGCAGGGTCGTCTTGCCACTGCCGAGGAAACCCGTGATGACGGAGATAGCAATCGCTTCCGAAGGGTTACCGTCGTCGGTCGCCATGGATGTCTAACCTAATGCGTTGTTGTCGCTCGGGAGGAATATAGTGTCGATCGGGCGACTCCGCCAGCCGCCGAGGTTCAATGAACCCCGGCGGAGCGGTTAGCGTCGGCTTAAAATCCGATTGAACGGGTGAGATCGAAGTTGTAGCGGTAATCGTGCCATTGCGTGAAATCGACTTCATGATTGTAGATGATTAACGGCACATTTGCTTCGTCGGAACCGCCATGGGTGCGGAAACCTTCGGGCATTTCCTCAATGCCGGTGTCGCCATCAAGCGGGCCGAACACCGTGTCGATGTCACCGGTGACCAGCATGTCGCCGATACGATCCGGGTGCAGCAGGAACTTCGAAGCCGCCGTGTAGCGGTCGTAGACGGCCTCGACGCCGTCAAGACGGCGACAGACGTCGGCGACGCGCTCGAAATCGCTCGGGTGGTTGAGGAAAACGAACGCCGTGCCGCCGAAGGTGCGGTGATGCTTCACATAGGGGTCGCGTTCCGCCGACATGGCGAAGAAGATATCCACGCCCTTGTTCGGCAGCACCGTGTTGAGGTCGTAGCAGCGACTCTTGAAGTTCATGCCATGATCGGCGGACATGAAGATCTCCAGATCGGGATGATCGTTGAGGGTTTCTCCCAGCAAATTGTCCCATTCATGCAGGTGGAACTGCGACATGTCACCGGTTGGCGGCTCCATGTGCATGGGGAAATCCGTGGTGTGGAAGTAGGTGACGTCGCAGTCGGTCTCGTTGAGCACGATCTGCGTCGCCTTGAAGAGCCAGTGGTTGATCTCCGGCGAGTAGATGTCGGGGGCCGGACCAAGGCGGGACACCCAGTCGATATCGCCGCCTTCGGCTTCGTCAGGACGTTCGGCCGCGACGCGGATGGTCGAACCGGTCTTCAGCAGGGACTGGGTCTTGCGCTTCGCCGTCAACAGGGCCGACTGCTTGATGCCCGCCTTCTGGGCCCGTTCGAAGATGGTTGGCGCCAGCACCATGCTGGCCTGGTCCATGTATTCTTCTTTCTTCGTGGCTAGATCAAAGTAGGAGTTGGCGGTGATGCCATGATCGCGTGGCGGGCAGCCGCAGCAGATGCCGGTGTTGTTGACGTTGGTGACCGACGGCATGATGCCCTTGACGGTCTTATAAAAGCCATTCGCCACCATTTGCTTGGTGTTCGGCATGTCGCTGGCTTGCAGATAGGCCGGATCGAAACCGTCCATCATGATGATTAGAATTTTACGCTTATCGGCCATGTTAATGGTGTCCTCCATTGTGTTAGTCGGTCCGGCGAGGCTGTCAGATCATCAAATTAGGACGCTCGTCGGATTTTGAAACGAAACACTTTACGCCGCATCGGCTGTCATGCCGGCCTTGGCACTGAAATGTCCGGAAGGTTCCAAGCCGGGAGAAAGCCTTTTGTGCGGAACCGTTCCGGACATCTCTTGGCGGGGTTTCGCGGCGCGGCTGGCGCCGCCGCCACGTTCCCGCCTGGGGTCGGTATGCGACCTACATCACCACGCACTTAATGTAGGTCATTTCCTGCATGGCATAGCGGATGCCCTCACGACCGACGCCGCTCTGCTTAACGCCGCCGAACGGAATGTTCGGCATGTCGTGCTGCGGGCCTTCGTTGATGTTCACCGCGCCAACCTTCAGGTGCTTGATGCAGTACTTAATGTTGTCGAGGTTGTTGGTGACGACACCGGACTGCAGACCGAATTCGGTCGAGTTGGCCACCCGGCAGGCTTCTTCAACGTCCTTGACGCGGATGATCGGTGCTACCGGGCCGAAGGTTTCGTCCATCACCATCGCCGAATCGGCCTTGCAGTGATCAACCACCGTCGGCGCGACCAGCGCACCCTCGCGCTTATTGCCGCACAACACCTTGGCGCCGTCGGCGACGGCGCCCTTGATTGCATCCTCGATCTCAATCGCCGCTTTTTCGTCGATGACCGTACCGACGGCGACACCCGGCGCAAACGGATCGCCATATTTGATCTTCTCCGTCAGTTCCGTCACCTTCGCCGCATAGGCGTCGGCGACGCTATTGACGACCAGGATACGCTTGATGCCGCGGCACGCCTGACCGGCGTTGCCATAGGCGCCGGCGACGGTCAATTTGGCCGCGAGATCCACGTCGGCATCCTCAAGCACGATCAGCGGATCGTTGCCGCCCAGTTCCATGGTCAGCTTCTTGATGCCGGCCATGTTGGTCAGCTTGCGACCAACCTCGGTGGAACCAGTGAAGGTGACCATGTCGATCTTGGTGCTGGACACCAGTTCGTCGCCGATTTCGCTCGACTTGCCGGTGACGACACTGATCATCTCCGGCGGCATGCCGTTGTTGAGCAGGATCTGAACGAAGCGGATCGCCGACATGGGCGTGCGCTCGGTCGGCTTGATGATGATCTTGTTGCCCGCCGCGAAGGCCGGGGCAACCTTGACCACCACCTGGTTCATCGGCCGGTTGAACGGCACGATGGCGCTGACCAGACCGACAGGATGGCGCAAGGCCAGGATGATCTTGTCGGCACCCGACGCGACCACATCACGCGGAATTTGCTCGCCCTTGTTGCTTTGGGCTTCCGGGGGGGGGTTCTGGATGACCCCGCCGCCGCGGCTGACTTCCTTCGAGCTGTCGGCCAGCGACATGCCAGACTCGGACGAAATGCCGTACGACAATTCGTCCTTACGCTTGGTGATTTCGGCCGCCGTGGCGCGCAGGATTTCCGAACGCTCATAGGCCGTCAAGGTCGGTTCATATTCGTAAAGGGCATCAATGGCCTTCTTTACCTGGTCGAGGCCCATCTTGGGCACCGAGCCGACGACTTCATTGTTGTAGGGGTTGGTGACCTGAATTCTTTCATCGGAGTCGACCCACTCGCCGGCGATGAAATTCTTAAGGTCGCGTTCCAGCGCCAGTTTGGCGTCACTTGCGTCATTCATGTATCTGATCCTCTTGTCTGGTTCGACG
>JAYOFM010000091.1:0-15914 GCA_038117225.1 Rhodospirillales bacterium | reverse complement strand
TGCCTCCGGCAGGGTCACGGGCAGGTCGATGACGATGTCGTGGCGGTCGCGGTGGAACAGGGTATGAGGCTGAACTGTTACTTCGATCAGCGCATCACCGTCGGCTCCGCCACCGAGACCGGCCATACCCTGACCTTTCAAGCGAAGCACGCGGCCATCGTCGGTGCCGGGCGGAATGGTGACGCTGAGGCGTTTGCCGTTGGTCATGCTGACGTGTTTGGTCGCGCCGTTGGCGGCTTCGATGAAATCGACGGTTAGGTGATAATCCACGTCGGCGCCATCAACCTTGACCCCGCCGGCCGATTTTTGGGCTCGCTTCTGCGCGCGCTCTCGGAAAAACTGTTTGGCTCGTTCCGTAGTCGACGCCGATGCGAAGCCACCGCTTGCGGCTTTCGTGGTGCCGGCGCCGGCGCTCCGGGCGCGTTGTTTCGCGCCATGTAAATCGATATCACCGCGGTCATACTGAATTCGCTTCTTGGCATCGGACAAAATGTCGTAAGCGGCGGTCAGGTCCTTGAACTCGTCCTCTGCCCAAGGATTGCCCGGGTCGGTGTCCGGATGCATCTCACGCGCCAGTTTGCGATAAGCGCGCTTAATGGTCTCGGCGTCAGCGTTGCGCGCGACCCCAAGCATGGCATAGGCATCTTTCTTTTTGGTTGTGGCCATGGGCTGGTCTTCGGGACTCCGTCGACAGGGTCCCGGACTATGCCACAGCAAATACCCCGCGACCAAGCGTCACGGAAATGCCTTGGGCCATGATTAACCGACGATGCGCCAAGTCCCGTCCGGCTGCCGGCATGCCTTGCCGACGGCTTGTTCCGACCTGCCACCGACCTCGATGGTCTGAGTGTATTCGCGGCAATCGGCACCATCGGCTGCCTTGTACGTGCTGACTGGCGTGATCGTTCCTCCGTTGCCCGAATCCGGGTTCTTCCAACTCGAGACCTGGCCTGCTCTGTTGTACTCAAGGCTATTCTGCGTCGTGCGTTCGGCGTAGGCCTTGTCGGCGCGATCGAGCGATTTTCCGAGTTCTGAACCGAGCAGGCCGCCGGCAATGGCGCCAACGGCAACGGCGGCCAGTTTACCTTTTCCGCCGCCGAGTTGTGAGCCAACAAGTGCCCCGACGCCGGCGCCGAGGAGGGTGCCGACAGTCTGCTTGGGGTTGTCCTGAGCGGTTTGGCAGGCGCCAAGTGTCAATGGCAGTAAGAGAGCGAAAGCAAAGATGGGCGTTAATCGCTTCGTTTTCATGGAAATGAAACCTCGAAGTTGGGTTGCGCGGTGTTCTTGACAAAAGCGGCGATCACGCCACCCTTACCCGAGAATTGTGTCGGAGTGTGGGCGGACGCTTTTCTAAGGAACGGGCCATATCATACTACTTATGTCCAGGGAAATGACCCAGATCACAGGTGGTTTCGGTCGGCTCTGTTTTAACTCATGCGGGATTGTCATCATGACGGACGCCGAAGACCCCATCGCGAAGTTTACCGGTTGGCTCGCCGAAGCGGAGGATTCGGAGCACGACAACCCCAACGCGATGGCATTGGCGACGGCGACCGCCAATGGCCGTCCATCCGCGCGAATGGTCTTGCTCAAGGGTGTCGATGAAGGTGGGTTCGTTTTCTACACCAATACGGAAAGTCGAAAAGGCGAGGAATTGATCGCTAATCCCCACGCGGCGTTGCTGTTTCACTGGAAAACACGTGGTCGACAGGTTCGGATCGAAGGTCCCGTCGCGCGAGTTACGGATCAACAGGCCGACGCCTACTTCGAGAGTCGAGACCGCGGCAGCCGCATCGGCGCCTGGGCATCGCGCCAATCGCGCCCCATGTCGGGTCGTTTTGAACTTGAGAAGCGGGTCGCCGAGTTCACGGCACGGTTCAATGTTGGTGCTGTTCCCCGCCCCGAGCATTGGACCGGTTTCTGCGTCCGCCACCAGGTGATGGAGTTTTGGTCCGAAGGTCTGTTTCGCCTGCATGAACGTATCGTCTATTACCGTGAGGAAGATGTGAACGGCGAGACCGTCTGGCGGACGGAAAGATTATTTCCGTGACACCTGCTGACGACCACGTGATTGCGGAAACCAACGCCGAGTCGGGCAACGACGATGGCGCGCTGTCCAGTGCCAACACGCGGCTGATGCGCATCGCTTCGGTGGCCTCGGTTTGTGTCGCCGTGGTGCTGATCGTCGCTAAGTTGGGTGCCTGGGCGATGACCGAATCGGTCAGCCTGCTGTCAACATTAATGGATTCCGTGCTCGATGTGTTGGCGTCACTGGTCAATTTGTTCGCCATCTATCACGCAACCCAACCGGCCGACCGCGAACACCGCTTTGGTCACGGTAAGGCCGAGCCGCTGGCCGGTCTCGCACAGGCCGCATTCATTTGCGGATCCGGCCTATTTCTGCTGATCGAAGCCGGCGACCGAATCCTGCATCCTCGTGCCGTCATCAATCCCGAAGTGGGCTACGCGGTGATGGTCTTTTCGATTGTCCTGACGGTACTGCTGGTTGCCTTTCAGAAGTTCGTCGTTCGCCGTACAGGCTCCGTGGCGATCGATGCCGACTCACTGCATTACCAGACTGACGTGATGATCAACGCCAGCGTCATCCTGTCGCTGTATGTGGCGGCCGAACTGGGGTGGCGTCACGCCGATCCAATGTTCGCCGTGGCTATTGCTGGTTACATCGTCTGGGGTGCCTGGGGGATCGGCCTTAAGGCGCTCGATATTCTGATGGATCGAGAACTACCGGACGAGGACCGTCAGCGCATCCGCGAAATTGTCATGGCACATCCCGAGGTAACTGGAATACATGACATACGGACGCGGTCGTCGGGCCTGCATGTATTCATTCAGTTTCACCTGGAAATGGACGGTGACATGCGGCTGATGCAGGCGCACGAAATTTCCGACACGGTCGAGGCTGAAATCATGGATGCCTTCCCGAACGCCGAGGTCATCATTCATGAGGATCCAGAGGGAATCGAGGAGGACCATGCCGTCTACCGCTGATGGTGCAGATCAGTCGGCGGTCGTCTCTTTTCTCGCTGGGCGGATTGCCGATGGCGATACGGCTGAACGGATCGACACCCATATCTCCCACGTTTTTCTCACGGGCAACCGCGCCCTCAAACTGAAACGCGCGGTGTGCTTCCCCTATTTGGACTTTTCCACCATTGAGGCTCGTCGTCGCGCTTGCGAGGCCGAAGTACACATCAATCGGCGTACTGCTCCGGCGCTTTATCTTGGCGTTCGTGCCGTGACCCTAGAGGCTGATGGCTCTCTTGCACTCGACGGCGAAGGCCCGCCTGTCGACTGGGTTGTTGAGATGGCGCGCTTCGACCAGGAAACACTTTTTGATCGAATGGTGCAGGCGGGCGCCTTGGACGAAGCCATCATGCGGGAGCTCGCGGAATCGATTGCTGAATTTCATGAGACGGCGGTCGTCGTGCCGGATGCCGGCGGGGCCGATATCCTAAGAATGATCATGAATAACAATAGGGCGGTTTTTGCGGTGCTGCCTTCGGATCACTTCGATGGTGATGTCGTTCAAGCCGTCAATAAAGCCTGCCATTTGGCCTGGCAGCACGCGGCTGGAGTGCTGGGCGAACGCGCGGCGCGCGGCCGGGTGCGCCAGTGTCATGGCGATCTGCACCTGCGCAACATCTGCCTCGTCGATGGCCGGCCAACTTTGTTCGATGCGATTGAATTCAATGACGAATTCTCCAAGATCGATGTGCTTTATGATTTGGCCTTCCTTCTCATGGACCTTGAACATCGCGGCCATCGTGATTTGGCCTCCGTTGTGATGAACCATTATTTGGATTGGCGCGCCGACGAAGACGGGCTGGCCGCATTGCCGTTGTTTCTTGCCGTTCGCGCGGCCATCCGGGCGCATGTCACGGCAACCATGGCATTAAGCGAAATGGACGATGGGCGGCGCCGGTTGGAATTGGAGGAAGCGCGAGCCTATCTTGGCGCCGCGGCTGATTTCCTCAAGTTGACGCCGCCAGTTGTCGTCGCTGTTGGGGGGCTCTCGGGAAGCGGAAAAAGTACGGTGGCGCGGGGTTTGGCACCGTTCCTGGGCGGCGCGCCTGGGGCACGGGTCTTGCGCGCCGACGTAGAGCGCAAGCGCCTCATGGGCGTCCCGACGACCCAGCGATTGCCGGATGAAGCCTACGGCCGCGAGGTAACCCGACGTACGTTCGAGCACCTGTTCTCCACTGCGGCCAATATCGTTGCGGCCGGACGAGCTGTGATCTTGGACAGCGTCTTTGCGGCTAGTGCTCACCGAGATATGGCAGCGAACGTCGCCCGCGACGCTGGCGTTCCCTTCATGGGGATTTGGCTTGATGCGCCGGAGAGTACGCGTCTCGATCGGGTCGGCGCCCGCATTGGGGACGTTTCGGATGCCGATGCACGCGTGCTCGCCCTGCAGGCAACCTATGATCTCGGCGAAATCGATTGGCGCCAAATTGCTGCCCACACCGACGCGGCGGGTACGCTGGCCGAGGTGCGACATGCGCTCGGCCCTTTATGTCAATGCCAGAATAGCGCATCATAATGGGGTATAGAGGCAACTTTTTTGGGGAACGGAGGGGATTGAACGATGGTGAGTACGGTTCTTTGTCCGCTCAACGGCTCGGAAGCGGCACGTCCGATGCTGGAAACGGCTATGGGGTTCGGCCGAGATGTCGGCTTTCATTTGGAAGTCCTGCACGTGCGGCCCGATGCCAAGGACACGATTCCGCTTCTCGGTGAGGGCATGTCCGTTGCCATGGTCGAGGATATGATCGGTATGGCCGACGACGAGGCCGCGGCGCGCAGTGCCCGGGCCAAGGCCATGTTCGACGAGGTCCGTGCCGCCATCGGCGTTGAAATCGCCGATCAACCCAATGCCGACCAGAAGGCGACCACTTCCTGGATCGAGGAATCCGGCCGGGAGGATGAGATTGTCGCTCGGCGAGGTCGCCTTAATGATCTTGTGGTGGCGCTCAGGCCGTCGCCGGAAGCCGACGTATCCGCAACTGTCACCCTCAATGCGGCGTTATTCGAGACTGGTCGACCGGCGCTGGTTATTCCACCCAAGGGCGTGCCAAGTTTTGGCAAGCGGGTGGCAATCTCCTGGAACGGCAGCGCCCAGTCGGCGAAGGCGGTCTCTGCGGCGCGGCGGGTGCTTGAACGCGCCGAGCATGTCGTCGTCCTGACGGCGGATAGTCCACGCACCGCCGGTGTGCGTGCCGAGGAACTGGCCAATTATTTGCGCTGGCATGGGATCCATCCGGACACCCGGACGTTCGAGGGCACCAACCAGGACGTGCCAGCGATGCTGCTGGAGGAGTGCCGAAATGCCGGTGCCGATTTGCTGGTCATGGGCGCCTATACCCACAGCCGCATGCGGCAGCTCATACTGGGCGGCGTGACAAGCCACGTCCTGGATAACGCCGAAATTCCTTTGTTTATGGCCCACTGACGTCTTCGCTACCGGGCGTCGCGGCATGTTGCATCGACGAATGATGGATCCGGTACTAGCACGTCTCAGTGGTGGGCGTGCTGGGTACATGGGCGGCGTCGCGGACCGCATCGTCGCCGACACGCGGCTGGAACGCATATCCAACCTGTTATTCCTGACGTTGTCACACGCGGCGCCAGTCCTGCCATTGGACCTGACGGAGGACGAATTGGTTGGCCGCCTGATCGCGTTTGTGGATCGAAACGAACATCGCATGGTCCGCCTGGTGTTTGAGCCGGCCTTTGTCACCGACCCGGACCATCTTCAACCGATCGTGCGCGAATTTGTCGAGGAAACAGTACTGTTGATTCTCAAGAGTGCGGAGAAAGACGAGATCGTCAATGAGGCCGACCCGCCGGTCTATCGACTGACATGGCCTTACGATTCATCCGATTTTCCGTTCGCCGAGGACGATGATGAGGAAAATGATTAATCGAACAATCCGCGTTGGGTCGGTGGTGGGGGTGTTTCTTCAATGGCGACCAGGGATGCCGCGTCATAGGGCGCCAGCGCAGTCGCGACATTGACAAACGGAAGGGTCGGATCGAGCCATTTTGATTCCCCCTCGGCGCTCAAAATCACCGGCATGCGGCCGTGAATGTGGGCAATAGTCGGGGCGGGGCGGCAGGTGACAATGGCGAAGGCCGTGCCATCGTGTAGGCCCGCGAAACCGATGATGTCGTCATCGGCCGCAATGCGGTTCTTAAGCTTCTTGCCATCGTCGCTCTTGCGCCACTCGAAATAAGCCGATGCCGGTACGACGCAGCGGCTTTCCAGTAGCGGGCGGAATGTGTGTTTTTCCGTCAGTGTCTCGGCACGGGCATTGATCAACGGCTTCGCTGACCATTTGGGTCTGAGGCCCCAAGCCATCAACACGCCGATACCCGCCGGCTGAATGACCAACGCCTGATCGGTCGGCCGAAATTCAACCATGTTGGGCAGCGCCGGGGCAGTTACCAGGCCGAAGCGGCGGGCAAGCTCACGCGGCTTAGCAGTCAGTTCGTATCGCGAGCACATAGGCGCAAATTACCGCGTCACGGCAACCCTGGAAAGAAGCCGTCATTTGCCCTAACGTCCTGGCCATGAATGATGCTCGGAACACAGTCGTCATCACCGGCGCCAGTCGTGGCATCGGCCACCACACGGCACGGCTGTTTCTCGATCGCGGCTGGAAGATCATCACCTGCTCCCGAGACGATACGCCGGAAGCCTGTAAACGCGATCCTAACTGGACCACCCACATCCCCACAGACCTTGGCGATCCGGCAAGCGTACAGAATTTCATCGATGGCGCGCTGGAAGCGCTCGATGGCGCGCCCCTGCATGCGCTAGTCAATAACGCCGGCATGTCGCCAAAGACATCGTACAAGGAACGGCTCGGCTGCCTTAATGGCGATCTGGATGCCTGGCATGAGGTATTTGAGCTGAATTTCTACGCTCCTCTTCGGTTATCGCGGGGATTTGCTTCCTCGTTGGCCAAGGGGAAGGGCGCCATCGTCAACGTGACATCGATCGCAGGGCAACTCATTCATCCGTTCGCTGGGTCAGCGTATTCGATTTCGAAGACGGCGCTATCTGGGCTGACACGCGAAATGGCCAATGAATTCGCCAGCCTCGACGTTCGTGTCAATGCGGTGGCGCCCGGTGAGATAGAAACCGAGATGACGGGACCAGAATACGAGGTGTTGATACCGCGCATTCCGCTCGATCGCATGGGAACGCCGGGTGATGTTGCGGGCAGCATCTTCTATTTATGCTCGCCCGATTCCGCCTACGTGACCGGCACCGAGATCTGGGTCACCGGCGGCCAGCACCTGTTCTAGCCATGGCCGACGTGCCGGTTGTTACCGATGCTGGAAGCGCGGCGACGCTGTTTCACGATCCACGAACATCCAATTCCCGCGATATCGATTTTCTCGACGCTTACGTGCGTTACGGCGATGCGCCGATTTTTCGAGCGCAGACTCGCGATGCGGCCGCGTTCGATGATTTCGTCGCGCGCGTTGCCGCCGTAGATGAACGGGGGCGGCCGTGTCGGCATGTGGAACCAGGTGATGTCGCCGGTATGGATGCGGCGCCCGTGTTAGTTGTCGGCGGACGTTCGCCCGTGCCGTTCGCCTGGCGCCGGCGGGGTCTGGAAGCGCGGCGATATTCGATTGCCGCCCAGGCGCCGCGTATTGACCTTGATAGCGCGGCGCCGGCTGGCGCGGAATTGATATTGGCCCCACTTCAGCCCTGGGACGCGCTGATCGTGGAAACCGTGGCGGAACGCGGACAGGTCATGGCGGCGTTGCAACGGTGGTCAGATTATATCGTCCTTCGCACCGGCGGTGGCGCCATGTTGGAACCGGTTGTGACAATCGTTCCACCCGGGGTCGATTGCGCCGCACACGCTGAGGATATTCCCGCCCGCGCAGCATTGCGCCGGCGCCTGGGCATTGAAGAAGAGGACGTTGTCGTGTTGACGGCGGGCGCCTTCAGTGTCCATGCGCGGGCCCATCCAATGTCGCTTTATTGTTCGCTTGAATTGGCGGCTGGGACGGCGCCAATTCAGGGAAGAGGCCGTCTTCGCCTGATTCAAGCCGGGTGGTTTGACAGCGAGGGCGCCGAGCGGGAGTTCCGCGAGGCCTTGCGCCGCTTCGCGCCATCGGTCGACGGCATCTTTCTGGATGGTCGCGACGCCGATGTGCGTGCCATGGTCTGGCACGCGGCGGATATCTATGCGGCAATGTCCGACAGTGCGGCGGTCATTTTTGACCAGACCTTGCCGCAGGCCATGGCCGCTGGCTTACCAGTCGTCGCGGCCGACTGGGGGGGGAACCGGGAAGCGGTGCGTGATGGCATTGATGGCATGTTGGTGCCCACATGGCTGCCCATCGGTGGTTCCGGCCCCGATTTGGCGGCCAGCCCAGAGACACGGCTCGACCAGGCATCGTCGTCGCTGGCGGCGGCGCAGCAACTGGGCATGGTCGGGCAATGCACGGCGGTCGACGTCGGTGCCGCCGCCCATGCCTTCGTGGTGCTGGCCGGTGATGCGGCGTTGCGAAATGAGATGGCTTCATCGGCACGGACACGGGCGCGCGAGGTTTTTGACTGGCCCCAGGTCATCGCCAATCATCGTGACGTATGGCGTGAACTGTCATCGATACGCAATCACGCACCGGAAGTTGCGCCCGCGGTGCCGGGCACCCCTGACCGTCCGCCCCTTGATGACCCGTTTAGCGCACTGGCGCCACTCGCGGCTCATATCGTCGAAGGTGATACCATCGTCGACCTTTCGCAGGCCGACATGAACACTGGGGAGTCCCTGCGCGCGGTCACGCGGGTCCGCATGAACGATTTTGCGATGTCGGCCATGCTTGACGGCGATGCCCGTCTTAGCCTGCTGGATCATCTGCGGTTGAACGGTGCCAGCAGCCTATTATCCCTTGCGGAAATTTTCCCAGAGGCAATTCGTTATCGCCTGCCTCGCACGATCACCTGGATGGCCAAGCTGGGATTGTTAACTTTACGCGCCGTGGCGGATGAAGAAGACGTCAAGCCGTCGCTCGCCGGAGCATCCACGGGTGGGGGTAATCTCATCGACCTCGGGGTCGCAGCCCGCCGGCGCGGTGCCGACGATGCGGCAGCGCAATATCTGCAGAGCGCCCTGCATCAGCAACCGGATGACGCGCGGGCACACGCGGAAATGGGATCATTGTTGGCGTCGCATGCAGACCTGGATGGTGCCGTGACCCATTTGCGTCACGCCGTCTCGCGCGACCCCGGCATGACCAGCGCCCATCGCGACCTCGGTAAGGCACTGTTTCTGCGCGGTGATCGCGGGGAGGGAATCGCTGCCCTGCAGCGTGCAGTGGAACTCGACGCCGAGGATGCCGAGGCGCACTATTTGCTTGGCGCGGCATTGCGCCGCGCTGGTGCCGCCAACGAGGCCGTGCACGCGTTGGAAGCGAGCCTCGCCCGAGATCCCCGTCGTGTTGACGCATTGTGCCATCTTGGCATGGCACGCAAGAGTCTAGGCCGACGCGCCGAGGCCATGCAGGCGTTTCGTGACGCCTTAACCGTCGAACCGGGTAACGTTTTTGCCCGCGCGGCGGAGCTTAGTCTTGGTATGGAACGGGAAGGGCGCCGCCGTCTCGCCCGTGACCCGCGGGCGAAACGGGTCGTCTTGCACCTCAACGATGCGCATCATTTTCCGTTGTTGCGACGCCTGTTCGAGGCGTTTTCGGAAGTCCATTGGCCGTTGATCAGCGGTGATGGCCGCGAGGTGCAAGAATTCCAGCCGCAGGTCGTTGTGGTCACCGGCGATCAGGCGCGTGCCGTCCGCGACGTGGTGCCGGACAGCACCATTGTCTACGTGCCGCCTGATCTGGCGGGCCGCCGGCGCGCACAGCGCGCGTATCCGGGGGCTGACTACATTTGCGTACCCAGTTCATTCATCGGTAACACGTTGGCCAAGCGCGGCGTATTCCCGTCGGAAGGCATCTGGGTGACGGGCTTCCCTGGGCTCGACGCGGTATTCAGCAGGCAACGGGCAGGTTCGGCGTTGGAGCGCCCAGCCGGCCTTGGCGACGGCAGTCTTGTCGTTTACGCACCGGTTGCTGGCCGGCATCTGTCCTCGGCGCCGATGTTGGCCGGGTCGGTCGCCGAATCGATCCGCGGACCGCGCGAGGATATTACCGTCGTCGTGCTGGCCGATCCGAAAATCGTCGAACGGCATCCGGCATGGCTTGCCGATTGGTATGCTGAGGCGGCGCGGGTTCCGAACATGGCTGTCATCGACGATCCACAAGCTGATCCGATGCCGTGGTTGGCGGCGGCGGATGTCCTGGTCTCCGATGCGTCTGGGTTGGCATTCAGCTACCTCGCGTTCGACCGGCCGATTGTGTTGCTGACCAATCCGGAGCACGCTCGCGAGCAGGGTGCCTTTGATCCTGACGGCATCGAATGGCGCTGGCGCGATGTTGGTGAGGAAGTGCACAGAGCCGACGAATTGGCTTCCGCTATCGAGGCTGCGTTGGCCGATCCCGCAACCCACGCGGATACCCGTGCGCGTTACCGTGGCCTGCTCTTTGGCGACATGGGCGACGGGCTTGCCGTGGCGCGTATTATCGATGCCGTGGCGGGACTATAGGAGGCCCGGCGACACTTACCTCGCCAACGCCAAAATTTGGCGAAATTAACCGTGATCAAGGACCTGGATCATTGACCGTATAGAATTCCTCCTCTGTCATGCCTGATTGGGTATTTGGCGAAACACGATCCACCGGGTGCGAACGTTGTTCTTAGGAGGGTCTGATGCGCCGAATTCTTGGGACTGCCGCCGTGGCGGCCATTGTATTGCTTATCGGCGCGGACAACGTTCGAGCGCAGGGAAAGCACACCGACGACCATACCAAGGGGCAGGTACCGTTCGGGCCCGCTGAGAAGATGCCCCTGGAACAACCGGGTGCCAAGCCCGGCGTGCCGATCATGTCGCCGAAGGAATTCGAAGCGGCCAAGGAAATCTACTTTCAGCGCTGCGCCGGTTGTCATGGGGTGTTGCGCAAGGGCGCCACCGGCAAGCCCTTGACCCCCGAGATCACGCGTAAGAATGGTTACGAATACCTCCGCGATTTCATCACTTATGGTTCACCCGCCGGGATGCCGAATTGGGGGACGTCCGGTGAGTTGACCGAGGATCAAATCGATTTGATGGCGCGTTTCGTCCTACAGGACGTGCCGACGCCGCCCGAATTCGGCATGAAGGAAATGAAGGCCACTTGGAAGGTCCACGTGCCGGTCGCCAAACGACCGAACCGGCAGATGAATGACTGGGATATCTCCAACCTGTTCTCGGTGACGCTGCGTGACAGCGGTGAGATAGCGCTTATTGATGGTAAGAGTTACGAAATAAAGCTGATCGTAAAGACTGGTTATGCGGTTCATATTTCACGAATTTCCGCATCTGGTCGCTACCTCTTCACGACCGGACGCGATGCCAAGATCAATCTGATCGACCTTTGGATGGACCCACCGGCGACCGTGGCCGAGAACGACACCGGCATTGAGGCCCGTTCGGTCGAAACCTCGAAATTCAAAGGTTGGGAAGACAAATATGCGATTTCTGGCACTTATTGGCCGCCACAGTTCGTCATCATGGATGGCGCGACATTGGAACCGCTGAAGATCGTTGGCACGCGCGGCATGGTAGTCGGTACGCAGGAGTATCATCCAGAACCACGTGTCGCCGCCATTGTCGCTTCGCACTTTCGACCAGAATTCGTGGTCAACGTGAAGGAAACCGGCAAGGTGTTGTTGGTCGATTACACGGACCTGAAGAACCTCAAGATTACCGAAATCGAGGCCGCGCGCTTCCTGCACGATGGCGGATTCGACTCAACCGGCCGTTATTTCATGGTTGCCGCGAATGCGTCGAACAAGATTGCTGTCGTCGATACGAAGGAAGGAAAATTAACGGGTTTGATCGAAACTGGCCCGACGCCGCATCCGGGTCGGGGAGCCAACTTCAAACATCCCAAGTTCGGTCCGGTATGGGCGACCAGTCATCTCGGCGACGAGACGATCGCCGTGATCGGCACGGATCCGGTGAAAAATCCGAAGCACGCGTGGACGCTGGTGCACAAGCTAGAGGGGCAGGGAGGTGGTTCGCTATTCATCAAAACCCACCCCAAGTCACATCACCTTTACGTCGACTCACCACTCAATCCCGATGAGGAAATTTCACAGTCGATCGCCGTTTTCGACATCAAGGCGCTCGATAAACCCTACACGGTACTGCCCATCGCGAAATGGGCTGGTCTAGAGGCCGGTGCACGACGGGTTGTTCAGGGTGAATTTAACCGTAGCGGCACGGAAATCTGGTTTTCCGTCTGGAATGCCAAAAATGAGACATCGGCTCTCGTTGTCGTCGATGATAAGACTCTAAAGCTTAAGAAGGTCATCAAGGACAAGCGGTTGATTACGCCAACAGGCAAATTCAACGTCTACAATACCCAGCACGACGTTTATTAAGCGCTCACCCGCGTACTAATCCAGCGTGCGGTTGTCCTCACCGTCCTCAACGGACCTGCGGCTCACAACCCCCACATATAGAGCCTAATTGCCATTTACCCGCCACATTTTGATGGCTACAATAGTCTTCTTCCCTGGGCAGGAAAAATGGCCGACGCTCATAGCGGCGTCAGAGCGCCCGTGCGCGAAATTCGGGCTCATGGTGACAAGGATTGGCGGCGATGGCCGATGCACACTCGACACGACCCGACGGAGGCCCACAAGGTGACGCCGATCAGCCAGCGATAGCCGACGAACTCGATGTCACCTTGACGGCGGCCATGCGTTCCGATGAGCGTGCGGCCGCGGACGCCGAGGCCGAGACCCCGGATGATTTCGAGCAATCCTGGAAACCGTCGCTAATGGCCCGGCTGCGTGTGTTGCCTATCGGTGCGCTATTGGCGTCTGCGGCATGGTTATTCGGTGCCTGGGATTTCGTCGACGCAAACCTCGGCTGGGCAAATATTGTTGAATTGCTACCGCATGAACTGGGCGGCCTCGTCGCCGGTGTGGCAACGCCGGTAGCGTTGTTGTGGATCGTTGTCGCCTTTTATGAGCGTGGTTCGCGTCTGGATCGCGAATCGCAACAACTACGTTGGCATCTTCGTCGCCTCATCTATCCCTCCGACCGGGCGCGCAAACGAATTCATGAAGTTACAGAAGCGCTGCAGGCCCAAACACGAGATTTGCAACGCGCGTCGGAAGAAGCGACCCGTCGCGGCGAGGCCATCAACGCCTTGGTCCGCGAAAGGACGACCGAATTGGCACAAGTGTCGGAAGACGCTGATTTACGCGCCCACGCCGTTGCCGATGCATTGCGGCGCCAAACCGAGGACCTGAGCAAAGTCACCGAGCGCGCCGCTGAACGTGCCCAGGACGCCGGGGCCACGCTGCATCGCCACGCGCAGGACTTGACCGTGGCGTCGGACCGCACGTCTGCCCGGGCCGAGGATTTGGCCGATGTGCTTGGGCGTCGATCGGAAGAACTTTACCTTGCCGCCAACGCCGCCGCACAGCGTGCGCAGGAATCGTCGGACAGCCTGCGTGTACGGACATCTGAATTGAGCGACGCGTCCGTCGATGCGCATGATCGCGCGACGGCGACGGCCGACACACTCGAAGCCATCGGCGTGACGCTGACCCAAAGAGTGGAAAAGCTGAGTCAGCTATCCAATGAAGCCGCCGCCAATGTTCGTGTAAGCGCCCAAGTGCTCGACGACGGGGCCAAGGACCTGGGACGCCGTTCAGACCGTGCCGCGGCCCAGGCCGAGGGCATGGAGGAGGCCCTGACGCGCCAATCGACGGTGCTAAGTGAAACGGCGGACAAAATTGCCACGCGGACGGCGGATATCGAGGCCGACATGGCACGCCAAGCAGCCGCATTGAATGAAACCAGTGATACCGTCATTGAGCAGGTTCGAGGTATCGGCGACTTCTTGCGGGAAGAGCAACGGCATCTAACCGTGACCGTTGCCGATGCTCAGGCGCGGGTGCGTGATACAGGCGTCCAATTCCGCCGGCAGGCAGAGGATATGACGGCTGCCGCCGACAAGGCCGCGGAGCGGGCCGAATCCGTCGGTCATACGTTGAAAGACAATGCCGGCGAGATGACTATCATCGCGGAGCAGGTTCTTGACCGGGTCGACAAAGCCGGTGAGGCGCTGAAGGCGCGCACGGGCGATCTTGAAGAAACGTCCGCTCGCGCCGTCGCACGGATCGGCGTGGCCGGGGATAGTCTCAGTGAGCGCAGCGATGGACTCGCCAAAGTCGCGAGCCAAAGTATGTTGAGGATCGACGGTACCGGCGAGGCGTTGCGCCAGCGCGCCGAAGAGATGGCTCGTGCCGCTGATCGCGCGGACACCCGTGTCGGCCGATTGATGGCCTTGCTCGAAGACACCGGTGTCAGCCTTGACCAGGTATCGGAGAAGGGGGTTGAGCAAGTCGACCGTGCCGCCGAGGCTTTGAACCGCAGTGCGGCCGCGGTGCGCCAGGCCGCCACAGGCACGACGGCGCTCAGTGAGGGTTTTCGCCGGGAATTGGTTGAGGTCGCTGAAACGTCCGATGCGGCGACCGAGCGCCTGCGCGTGCTCGGTGATGCCGTCCGCGACCAGTCGCGAGATTTGGACGAACGCGTCAAGGCAGCACACGGCGAGGTTGGATCGGTATCCGACCTGTTGGGCAGCGAGGCCGACCGGCTGAGCCGTATTTCCGCGCGCGCCGCCAATATGTTGGCCGACGCGGCGGAACTGGTGCGTCAACGCCGGGAAGATTTGGACTCCGCGGCAGACGGGGCACGCGATCGGATCGAAGGTGTCAGTGAGGATATGCGCACGCGTCTCGGCGAGGTGGTCGAGGTCACCGACGCCGCCGCCTGGCGCATTCGCGGAGTTGTCGAAAATCTGCGCGATAAGGCCGATGTGTTGGATTACACGACCGGCCGCGTCGTTGACAACGTTGATCGGGTTGGGCGCACCCTGGACGAGCGGTCCCGTGAAGTCGCGTCGGCGACCGATCGGGCGGCCCAGTTGCTATCGCTGGTCAACGATCTGCTGCGTCGGCAGGCGGAAACACTGGACACCACGACCAGCGACGCGCGTGACGGTATCGAGGAGGTCGGCGAGAGTATTCGTCAGCGCGCGGAGGACGTGGAGCGCATCGCGGGCCTCGCCGCGCGGCGGATGATGGACGCTGGTGAATTTATCGAAACGGGCGCGATCGAGATCGATGAAGCCACAATGCGCGCCGAGACACGCCTGAATACCGCCGGCGAACTGTTGACGGTTCGTGCCGGCGAAGCGTTGGATGTATCGACCCATGCGGCCGAGCGAGCAGAGACCGTGGGCGAGATCGTGCGTGGCGAAATCATGAAAACTGCCGCCGAGGCACAGGAGCGCTCAAGCATGGTTGCGTCGAAGGTACGCGACGAGGTGAGCGGCGTCTCCGCCAAGGTCCGCGACGAAGTCGACACTGTGGCCGCCAGAGCGCGCGCCGGCGTTGAGGAGATCGCCTTTACCGTCAAGGGTGAGGTCGAGCAGGTGACAGTCACCGCGCGCGATCACGTCACTGAAGTGGCGGCGAACGTTCGTGACCAAGTCGACACCACGGCGCGCCAGACGAATGCGCGTCTGAATCAGGTTGGTGACGCGGCCGTCAAGCGCATGGAACACGCCAGTGCGGCAGCCATTAAGCAGACAGAGGGTACCGCCGGTGCCGTCGTCGTCGAAACGGAACGCGTCACGGGCGAGGCCATTCGCCGCATGGGCGAAATGGTCGAGGAAGCACGGCGGCAGTCCGCCATCGCCGCGGGAGCCGCTGTTACCGACCTGGAGCGGGTCGGTAGCGCCACGACGGA
>JAYOFM010000090.1:7393-15988 GCA_038117225.1 Rhodospirillales bacterium | reverse complement strand
CCACCGCGACCGCCACGACATCGTCATCGACCTGCCCGTGACCCTGCCGGAGGCAGTGCTCGGCGCCAAGATCGAGGTGCCGACCATTGATGGCTCGGTCAACGTCAGCGTACCCGCGGGTTCCAACACAGGTACCCGACTGCGCCTGAAGGGAAAGGGCCTCGCCACGGGACCGAAGGGCGAAGGAGCGCGCGGCGACCAACACGTCGTGCTACGCGTCCATCTACCGCCGAAGGGTGACGAAGACTTCAAGACTATGATCGAGGAGTGGGCGGAAAAGAATCCCTATACCGTCAGAAAGGTCGACATCGAGAGGTAAATCATGGCCGATCATCCCGACACGCCACGCGCAACCCCGCAAGGATTTCCCATGGCGCCCCGCCCCGTGGGCGGCGCCGCCGCGTGGCACGGCGCCGATCTGCGTGACGCGGATGACTGGATATATCACCTGACCGACGCCGATGTGGCGGAGTTGGAAGCCGCGATGGCGACAACGAAGGCACGCAACCTCGATACGCTTGCCATTACCCGTGAGGATTTTCCGCTACCCCTACTGGGCGATCGCCTGAAGAACTTGCGCGACGATTTGCTGAATGGCCGCGGCTTTGCCTATTTGCGTGGCTTGCCGGTCGAGCGCTACGACCGCGCCACCCTAGCTCGGATTTATTTCGGCGTCGGCCAGCACGTTGGCGATCCCATGCCGCAAAACCGCAACGGTCACATGGTCGCCCACGTCATCGATGTCGGCGACAAGGCGGATGATCCGACGAAACGCCTGACTCAGACACCGGCGCCGCTGGAATTCCATTCGGACTCGGTCGACGTCGCCGTATTGCTGTGCATCCGCCCGGCCATGTCCGGTGGTCTGTCGAGCATCGTCAGTGCCACCGCGGTCCACGACGCCATCATGGAACGACGTCCGGATCTATTGGAGGTATTGTACGAGCCCTTCCACATCGACCGTCGGGGTGAGGTCCCTGAAGGTGCCAATCCCTGGTACGACATGCCAACCTTCCACTGGCATGCCGGACAACTCAGCACCTTCGGCCCGCTGCGCGCCTATATTAATTCCGCACAGCGATACGACGGCGTGCCGCCGCTATCCGACCGCCAACTGGAAGCACTCGACTTACTTGATGGAATTACCAGTGACCCTGAATTCCGCCTCGACCTGCCGTTCGAGGTTGGCGATATGCAGTTCCTGCACAACCACCTGATCCTGCATGGTCGCACGGTCTACCAGGACTGGCCCGACCCGGACAAGAAACGCCACCTGATGCGACTGTGGCTGTCCATGCCGGACGGTCGCGATCTGCCGGAATCCTTCCGCGAACGCTACACCGTCATCGAATTGGGGCAACGGCGCGGCGGCATTCACGTCCCCGGCTTGGTGCCGCGACTTCCACTGGAGCCGAATACGCCGGCCTATCATTAGATCTACGAAGCGGTATCCTCGGCCCGCGCTGAATGGCTCTTGGCCTCACGGCCGGCGCCATTCACGATGATTTCGCCTTGCTAAGCAGGAACCCGACCATGACGGAGCACACCAACGACCTCGGCCAGCCGATCGGTTTCCCGCTGCCCGATTGGCAGCCAACTTCGCCACCGCCGCGCGCACCCATGGAAGGACGCACCTGCCGGGTAGAGCCGATTGATCCAGAGCGCCATGCCGCCGACCTTCACGAAGCCAATATGAGCGATAGCGAAAACCGTATCTGGACCTATCTCGGCTATGGCCCGTTCACGACGCTGGCGAAATACCGAGCCTGGATGGAAAAAGACTGCCTGGGCGACGATCCAATGTTCCACGCCATCATCGACAAGGCGTCGGGCAAGGCAACCGGGGTCGCGACCTACATGCGCATTGAACCCACGGTCGGCGTCATTGAGACCGGCCACCTCAACTACGCACCGCCCCTGCAGCGCACCGTCGCCGCGACGGAAGCCATGTATCTGATGATGGCCCGCGTCTTCGACGAACTGGGTTACCGCCGCTATGAATGGAAATGCGACGCCCTCAACGCGCCGTCCCGCGCGGCAGCGAAGCGCCTCGGCTTCCAATACGAAGGCACATTCCGTCAGCTGACGATCTACAAAGGCCGCAACCGCGACACCGCTTGGTTCTCCATCATCGACAGAGATTGGCCGGCGCTAAAGGCCGCATATCATGAGTGGTTGTCGCCGGGAAACTTTGATGCGGACGGCCGGCAACATGTGTCTCTCAGCGCATTGACGGCTAAAATCACCTAGACTTGCTACTCCGCCGCCTTGATACCACGGCCATCGGCTTCGCCGCCCTCCAACAAATCACGCAGGCTAATGTTCATGGCGTCTCGGTTGTTGGTGCGAGCCTGCGCAAGGCACGTTGCGAGGCATTGTGTCCACGGGGCGTCGGCCGCCGGCAGAGTTTCGTCCTCAATGCCAAGGCCAAGGGCGCGGTAAAGATCGTGCAGGGTGACGGCGCCGAGGTCGCGCGCCAGCACCCAGCGGCCGCGCCGCGTCTCGGTGATGTAGCGGGTCTCGTTCAAGGTCCGGAGCATCGCTTCCAGCTGAATGTCGCCGATGCGGGCGGTGCGCAGAAGATCACGGCGTCCACCGGCTGTGCCGTGCTGGCTGAGCTGTTGCAGACGCGCCAATACTTTGAGTGCGTTTACCAGTCGGCGTCCCGAGTCCTCTGCCTTCAATAGCGCGAGCCCGCCCGCGCGGCGCCACTCGTCAAGCGATGCCGCGAGCACAGCACCGAGCAGCACGACCGTCCATGTCAGATACATCCAAACCAAAAAGATTGGCACGACCGAGACCGCGCCGTAGATGGTTTGGTAGGCTGGGAAGGTCGACACATACCAGGCGAACACCTTGCGCAGCACCGAGAATCCAATGCCCGCGAAAGCACCGCCGACCAAGGCCGAGCGTATGCTGACGGGCCGATTGGGAATGATGTAGAAGAACATCGTCAACAGCACCACGATGATCGCGGTCGGAGCCAGACCCGCCAGTCCGCCGAGCGGCCCGGTTAGCACGTTCACGCCCATGTATTTCGTCGCGGCGAAAAAATAAGTCGAAAGCGAAAAACTGGCACCCAGTAACAACGGCCCGAGAGTGATCAACGCCCAGAAAACCAGCAATCGGGGTGCCAGTGCACGCGGCCTCGAAACGCGGAAGATGGCGTTCATATCGGCTTCAATGGCACCCAACAACAACACCGCCGTCATTGCCAGGCCGATCACGCCAACCGCCGATAAAGTCGCGGAATTTGAAATGAACTGATCGAAGTAACTTCGCATCGCTGACGCCGATTCGGGCAGAAAATTGGCGAACAGCATATTTTGAAATTCACCGCGAACACCACCGAACACCGGAAACGCCGCGAGCATCGAAAACGCAATCGCTGTCAGCGGCACGATTGCGAGCAACGACGTATAGCTCAGCCCGGCCGACATGCGCAGGCATCGATCCTCGCCAAAACGCCGCCACACGTAGCCCGCGAACCCGCGCAATTCGGCAAGGCGTACGGTGGGCTCGTCGCTAACGGCATCTTCGTCCGCTTCGATTTCGTCCAGCGGTCCTTGATCAGGCTGATTGTCGCTCATCTCGTCCTTCCCGCGACTCTCGGCGCATCATCCGGGCACAGGCCCGGATTGACGCTCGCGTGGGAGTATTATATGGCAGTGCGCGCCAGTTGCGAGACATGTTGCAAGACATCAGGCGCGCCAACCAATCTCGCGTCGCGTTGTTTGGCCTTTTCGCCGCGATACGTGTACCATCTCCAGAACGATGGGGCTCACGTTCCCGATAAACACCATGAGGGAAGAATGAACGAAGACTCTGTATCGATGGGCCCCTTGATGGCCGGTAAACGCGGTCTTGTGATGGGTGTTGCCAATGATCGCTCCATCGCCTGGGGCATCGCCAAGGCGGCTGCCGATCATGGCGCCGAACTCGCCTTCACTTATCAGGGCGAGGCATTGGAGAAACGCGTTCGGCCGCTGGCGCAAAGCGTCGGCTCGACGCTGGTGTTACCGTGTGATGTCACTGATGTGGCCAGCATGGACACCGTCTTCAAAACCCTGGCGGACGAATGGGGCAGCCTGGATTTCGTGGTTCACGCCATCGCCTATTCGGATAAGGAAGAACTCAAGGGTGGCTATATCGACACCTCGCCCGAGAACTTCCAGAAAACCATGAACATCAGCTGCTACTCGTTCACCGCCATCGCGCAGCGCGCCCGGCCGTTGATGACCGACGGCGGCTCCCTGCTGACGCTGACCTACTTCGGCGCCGAGCGGGTGATGCCGCATTACAACGTCATGGGCGTCGCCAAGGCGGCGCTCGAGGCGAGCGTGCGCTATCTCGCCGCCGATCTCGGCACCGACAATATCCGCGTCAACGCGATCTCCGCCGGGCCGATCAAGACGCTGGCCGCCTCCGGCATCGGCGATTTCCGCTATATCCTCAAGTGGAACGAGCTCAACTCGCCGCTCAGGCGCAACGTCACCCTGGACGATATCGGCGGCGCAGGCCTGTATCTGCTATCCAAACTATCCAGCGGCGTCACCGGCGAGACCCACCATGTGGACTGCGGCTACAACGTGGTCGGCATGAAGGCGGTGGACGCGCCCGACATTTCGGTCGTCTGAGCGCCGGCGGGAAACGGATACGGCCGCGTCATGTCCCACAACACCTTCGGCCATTTGTTCCGCTTCACCACCTTCGGCGAGAGCCACGGTCCCCTGCTCGGCTGCGTCGTCGACGGCTGCCCGCCGGGCATCGCGCTGCATGAAGACGACATCCAAGGCTATCTCGACAAGCGTCGGCCCGGACAGTCCAAGTACACAACGCAACGCCAGGAAGCGGATCAGGTGCGCATCGTTTCCGGCGTCTTCGAGGGCATTACCACCGGCACCGCGATCGGGCTGCTGATCGAAAACACCGATCAGCGCTCCAAGGATTATTCCGACATCAAGGACAAATTCCGTCCCGGCCATGCGGATTACACCTATTGGGCCAAGTACGGCATCCGCGACTATCGCGGTGGCGGTCGCTCATCGGCGCGCGAAACCGCCATGCGGGTCGCCGCCGGTGGCGTCGCGCGTAAGGTGCTGACCCATGTGCTCGGCGATGAACTGACCATTCGCGCCGCTCTCATCAGCATGGGCGAAAAATCCGTCGACCATGATCGTTGGGATTGGGATGAAGTGGACCGCAACCCGTTCTTCTGCCCCGACGCGGCGCTTGTACCGGAATTGGAGCGTTACCTTGATGGTATCCGTAAATCGGGATCTTCCATCGGTGCCGTCATCGAAATCGTGGCTGACGGCATTCCAGCCGGCCTCGGGGCGCCCATCTACGGCAAGCTCGATGCTGATCTGGCCTCGGCGATGATGAGCATCAACGCGGTCAAGGGCGTCGAAATCGGCGCCGGGATGGGAGCGTCTCTATTGAGCGGCGAGGAAAACGCCGACGAAATTCGCATTGACGGTAACGGTAATCCCGAATTTCGCTCTAACCACGCCGGCGGCATTCTGGGTGGCATTTCCACAGGGCAAGCTGTAGTCGCCCGCTTCGCTGTCAAGCCAACCAGTTCGATCCTCAGCCCGCGCGACACCATCGACAGCGCCGGCAATGAAACTGAAATTTCAACAAAGGGGCGCCACGACCCCTGTGTCGGTATCCGCGCCGTACCCATCGGCGAGGCCATGATGGCCTGCGTACTGGCCGACCACGCACTACGGCACCGGGGTCAGTGCGGCAGTTGAGTGAGCGCGCGGCACCGAATTCGATATCATGCGCAAGGCGCACGGACAAAAATTGTCGCAGGCTCTTCCAAGAAACGTTTACGCGATGATTTTTATGCCGGATTTCATACCCGCTGGCGGTCTCGCTGCGACGATGCGATCTCCGAACATCATATAGGTGATTTATCGAGCAACGGACGCCGCAGTTAAATTTCCGTCATTGGCGGTCATCATGATTTAAGCGACCTCAACGCGGTCGCGCGAAAATCACCGATTTCGCCGAGGCGGTACGATCGTCTTCGTCCAGCAGTTCCCTTCGCACGAACTGATCAATTTCCGGCGATGCGATATCGTGCTTGCCGCAGGCACCTATAGCTCGACGAAGATCGACGTTTTGGCCAAGAAATTGGTAAAGCACGCGACCGCAGCCGATACGACGTTCGTCCGACGTGGAGACGCCAAGATTGAGGCCGGACAGCCACGTGACCCGGTTGCGATGGCTGGCATGCAGGATGGTTTCGCTGACCTCGCCCCGGGTCAACGTCTCGGCCTCGACGATGAACAACCGATCACGCAGCACCATTACCCGACCGACATATTTGCAGAGCAGTCGCTCCGAACGATCACCAATGTCATCCTGGTAGCGTTCGATCCGCTTATAAAACACCAAGTCGCTCGTCTGCCACATGCATGCCACGGATTTAAGCACCAGATCCGGCCGGGAAAATGATAGGCGATAGCTGAAATATGTGCCGAGATACTTACTCACATCCTTGGTGGACGCCTGACCAAGTCGATCGACAACCGCCGACATTGGGTCGGCAACCTCGCCTGGTTCGTGTCCGCGCGCCGGAACCCGCACCGCGATCAATTCCGCGAAAGCGGCCGGCGGCAAGTCCATCTCGTGCGGTTCGACGCCAAAGAAATCGCCAATTCGCTTCATCGTGTGACGCGACGGGCGTGAGGTGCCAGCCAAATATTTATTGAACTGCTGACGGTTTATGCCGATGCGCCGACAGACCTCGGCCACGGAGCGGTAATGCCCGCATAACAGCGCCAGATTCTCGGACAGCGCATAAGTGATTTCAATTCCTGCCAATGTCGCCCCCGCCCTCAATTATGGCGCCTGGTGATGCCATTATCGCGTCACTTCGCGTCAAATGAAATAGCGTAGCGAAATTGCGCTGTGAACCCGTTGCATCGTCTATTACCGACTGAATTTCAATTACCAGGGAACCAGCGCCTTGAACAATCACCGTCGCAATCGTCTGGAGGCACCATCGCAATCTGAAGGTGAGGTAAACTTCTCGCCACACCGCGCCGAATGGCAAGCGGCAAACCTGAGCCCTCGTGCTCGCTCACTGCTCGACCGAGACGCCGCCGGGTTTCTCCATCAGTCGGTGTCGTCGCCCTGTTTGGCGCCCATCGCGAAGGCCGACGGCATTTGGATCGAGGACCTTGACGGCCGGCGCTTTATGGATTTCCACGGAAATAGCGTCCACCACATCGGATACGGTCATCCGCGGCTTAAGGAAGCTATTCGCCAGCAGATGGACACTTTACCGTTCGCACCCCGACGTTTTGCCTGTGATGTGGCCATGGAACTGGCTGAAAAGCTCGCGTCAATAACTCCGGGTGCGCTCTCGAAATGCCTACTGACGACAGGCGGCTCCGATGCCAATGAAGTGGCGCTGAAAATCGCCCGCGCCGCCACCGGACGGTTCAAGACCATTTCCTTTTGGGACTCCTTTCACGGCGCAGGTTTCGGCGCTGCCAGCGTTGGCGGCGAGGCGCTGTTCCGCTCCGGTGCCATCGGCCCGCTGTTGGCCGGCTGCGAACATGTTCCGTCTTTCGATGCCTACCGTAATCCATTCAACATCGACCATCGGCTGCACGCGCCACGCGATACCGAGGTCGGCGCGATCGTCGCCAATCTAATCCACCAAGTGCTTGAAAAGGAAGGTGATATCGCCGCCATAATTGCTGAACCCATGCGGGCCGTACCAACGGTGCCGCCTCTCGGATTCTGGAAGGCCGTTCGAAAGGCTTGTGATGACCACGGCGCGCTGTTGATTTTCGACGAGGTGCCGACCGGCTTGGGCAAAACCGGACGGATGTTTTCCTGTCAGCATGACGACGTGGTGCCGGATATTCTTGTGCTCGGCAAGGCCTTGGGCGGCGGCATGCTCCCGGTCGCCGCGACCATTTGCCGGCCGGAATTGGACGTCGCCGGCGGCTATGCCATCGGCCACTACACCCATGAAAAGAACCCCCTGCTCGCCCGCGCCGCGCTGACCACACTCGAAATTATTGAAGACGAAGGCCTCGTCGCCAATGCCGCTTTCGTTGGCGCCCATGCCATGGAACGCTTGATGGACATGTATGACCGTTGTCCGCTGATCGGCGACGTCCGCGGGCGTGGCTTAATGTTTGGACTGGATTTGGTGGAGCACCGGGACAGCAAGGCGCCGGCTATCGACGCCGCCGAGCGAATACTCTATGCCGCCCTTGATCGTGGTCTCAGTTTCAAAATTACCATGGGTTCCGTGTTGACCCTATCGCCGCCCTTGACGATCACGGTGGGCGAGATGGATACGGCGCTTGATATCGTCGAACTCTGCCTCAGTGAGGCAGCCTGATCCGCCATTGTGGGGACTACGGATAGAAACACCTAGTCCAGACGCGATAACATGCGTCATGGATATGATGGCGGATCACCGATTGCGAACCGACACGTCGGCTGACCGCCGCGTTGTGGGCGTGCGATTCAGCCCAGAAAACCTCGAGCAAATTCTGGCGTTTTCCTCGCACCTTGCATGTTGCTGCCGCGATGGCCGAATTCTTGCCATCAATCACGCCG
>JAYOFM010000090.1:0-7383 GCA_038117225.1 Rhodospirillales bacterium | reverse complement strand
GCGCGCGATTGCTCGGTTACGGCGATCCGCAAGAGATGGTTGGCCGCCCGTTCGATGACATTTTGTCGTCAGATTACGCCGGCTTGAACTTCATCGATCTGGTGCTGAGCGATGGCGAGCCGACGTTAGCCATGGTTTGCCGCGCCGATGGAAGCAAGACCGGTTTCAATTTCAGCGTCGGTTGGGCACGGGAACTGGGGCCGGGCACGATGGTTGTTCGTGCCGACGACATCTCCCAAAGCATGGGCATGTCGTCCGATATTCTTGGCTCCGAAACGCGGTTCCGCGCGCTCGTGGACAATGCGCTCGACATGATCTGTTCATTCCGCGACGGCGAGGTGAAATATATCAATCGTGCCGGCCTATTGCTTTTGGGCGTGGTAGACGCCCAATCGATCGTCGGCCGCCCAATCGCCGATCTGTTTCATGATGACTACGCGCCGATATTCGACGACGAAGATGCAATGGGCGAACTCTTCCGCGATGAGGGGCTATTCCCGGCGCAGTTAAAGCGATTCGATGGAACAACGGTCAACGTCCAGGTCGCGATTAATGCGACAGCGGGCGACACGTCGGAATATATGATTCAGGCTCGTGACATCACGGCGCACAGAAACGCGGTGATGGCCCTGCACGACATGAACCAGGAACTGGAGCACCGGGTCCGCGACCGCACCCGTGCATTGTCCGACGAGGTCGCGCGCCGGCGCGAGGTCGAAGAACAACTACGCCACATGGCGACGCACGACAGCCTAACCGGATTGCCAAACAGGCGCGTTCTCGTCGATCATCTGGAAAGCGCCGTCCGCCGTGCCCGCCGCGAGCGCCATAAGGTGGCACTGTTATACATCGATCTGGACGGCTTCAAATCGATCAATGATACCCACGGCCACGACGGGGGCGATCTCGTGCTTAGAGAGGTCGCCGCTCGGTTGCACGATCAGACCCGCGAGACCGACACCATCGCCCGCATCGGTGGTGACGAATTCGTCATCCTCTACACCGACATTAACGACTCGAGCGAGGCGACGCTGCTCGCCGGCCGAATCCTTGATTCGCTGTGCAAGCCTATCGCGCTACCCGACGGGCATGACGGCATTGTCGGTGCCAGCATCGGCATTGCGTTCTATCCCGACCATGGGAATGATCACCAAGCTATAATGAAGGCCGCCGATGGGATCATGTTCGCGGTAAAACGACGGGGTAAGAACAATTTCATGATCGCCGGTGACGCCGACCAATAATCGAGCATCAACGAAACCGAACAATGGTGTTTCGCATCATCTCAAATATACCACCACGCAATTCGATTACTCGCTAGTCCCTGTAGGAGTGTTCCACCGGGCAATCCTTGAAATAACCATGCCCACCGAAGACCTGAAGCGCCTATTCGACAACTCGGTTGGACATTTCGCTGGCAAACAGCTTCGCCTTGGCGCCGGCAGATTCCGTTGCGCCTCCGTGAGGTACAAGCTGGTCATGCTGGTCACGGTATTCGATTAGATTGCCATCGATCGATCGTAAGCCGTCTGCGACCAGGTGTTACCCGGCATGCGACATAGCCGTTCGGCGGCGAGGGCGTGGGCGACTTTAGCGCGGCCATCCTGGATGGTGGCGTCCAGCAAGACCATGGCGAACAGATCGCGCTGCGCGTGGCTGCCGCCCATGGCGTGCAGGTGGTAGCGGATAGGCAGCAACAGGTCACACACGCGCCCCATGTCTCCCGCTTTGTAGGCAACCAATGCCTCCGCCGCGTCGGCGCCAACACTAGCCGCGACCTGGGCGTTGTCATCCTCCAGATCCGCCGCTTCCACAGCCAACCGCAGGCCATCGACCATGGCCGCAGCCTCTGCCGCATCGACACCCGCTATTCCAGCGGCGATGTGAGCATCCAGAAAGATCAACTGATGATCGTCGGCACGTTCGCGGCACAGGTCTGCCAACGGCGTCCAGCGTTCTCCCACGTCGTGACCATGCAATTCCAGACGCAGCAACAACGCTGCGTCATTAATCAGATCGAGGTACTCGGCCATATCGCGACCAGCCGCCTGTTCGTCATAGAGTTGGATCGCCGTCAACGGCTCGCCGCTATCGAGATGCATCAGCGCCCGGTGCCACCAGACGTGGTTGCGGAAATTATTGCATCCGCTCCAGCCGGGCTCGTGATGGGTAATCCATTCAATGCCAGCCGCCGGTTGATCTGTCATCTCAAAGACATGCGCGACTGCGTGGATCGCCCACGGGTTCTCGGGCTCTAGGTCTACCGCAAGACGACCCGCATCCTGCGCGGCATCGAAAGCATGGGTTTCTTCCAAACCGAAAGCGCGCATGCCCATGACGAATCCATATCCGGGCACATCTTCATCCCAGGCATAGAGTCGGCGCGACACGACGTCGCGCAGGTTCTGGCCGTCGCCAGAATAAAAATATCCGTGATGCGCGATGCGCAGCGCCAGAATATCTTCCGGGTCCTCGACCAGGATGTCTTCCCAGTGTTGTTGTGCTTCTCTGGTCCGTCCCGCGACCCAAGCGGCAAGCGCCGCCACGTGGCGTCGCTCGCGTGGGTTCGCGCCATCCATGCGAGCCTCAGCATCGGCCAAGGCCTTGGCCGCGCGTCGATGCAGCGCCGCAGTGGCCATGAGCATGAAGAAGTAACCCTTCAAAACGTGCGCCATAACCATATCGCCGTCAGCCGCCAACGTCGCCTTCAGCCGGTCGCCGGTATCGCGCGCCATGCCAAGATAGCCGGCGACCGTATGATCGAACGCGGTGACCGCCTCAGTATTGGCCGCGTTGACGTCGAGACCTCGGCAGTCCTGCAACATTGAAGCCCTCCTCGGCCCTTGATGTGAATTTACACGTGGACTCTAGCCGTCCGCTTCACCATGTTCCAGAAACAACGGCACGCAACTGACGGGGGAACGCATCAATGGCGTCAATCAGCGAAATCGACGTGGAAACGGCAAAGGCATGGATGGAATCCGGTGAGGGGCACTTGATCGATGTTCGCGAGGATGCCGAGCTCATGCAGGCCAGCATTGACGGCGTCGAACATGTCGCCATGAGTACCCTGACACCAGAAAATATCGCCGAAAAAATCTCGGTGCCCGATGGCAAGAAGCTCGTGCTGTTATGCGCCGCTGGTCAACGTTCTTATCAAATCGGTGCCTTCTTGGTCGATCAGGAAGCCGTCGAAGAGGTCTACTCCATGGCCGGTGGCATCCACGCATGGCAAATGGCAGGTTTGCCGTTGAAGTAAGCGCTTCAAGCCTGCAATGCACCCGCAATTAGAAATTCAACGTTTCCTTCCGGTCCCTTAATGGGACTCTCCGTTATTCCAAGAACGGACCAGCCGGGACGTGTCGCAAGCCACTCGGCAATGCGGTCACAGACCTCCGCATGAAGCGTCGTATCACGAACCACACCGCCCTTACCTACGCGTTCGCGGCCGACTTCGAACTGCGGCTTGATCAATGCCACAAGATGGGCGCCGGGTCGCGCCAGAGCCATCGCGGCTGGCAATATGATCTCAAGCCCGATGAAACTGGCGTCACAAACGATGAGATTGACCGGTTCTGGAATATTTTCGGACGTTAGATAACGGGCATTGGTTTTCTCCAACACCACCACCCGGTCATCCTGCCGCAGTTTCCACGCCAACTGACCCGACCCGACATCGACGGCGTATACACGCTCCGCGCCTCGGGCCAACAACACGTCGGTGAAACCGCCCGTCGATGCGCCGACGTCGAGACAAACAAGCCCGGCCACGCCGATTGAGAAATGATCAAGGCCGTGATCGAGCTTCAATCCACCACGACTGACCCACGGGTAATCCTGCCCCTTGATCTCCAACGGGAGATCACTCGCGACCTTGTGCCCCGGCTTGTCCAATCTTCGCGTTTCCGAAAAAACCTTTCCCGCCATCACCAGAGCCTGCGCACGGGTTCGGCTTTCCACGAGACCGCGGTCGACGAGCAACTGGTCGAGTCGTGTTTTCTCAAACTTAGTCATGTCGATCGAATCATTCGTCGCCGAACAACAATGTATCCAATCCACGCACCAGGCCCGTCGTCTCAGTGACGCGGCGCGCTGCCAACAGGCTCCCGGCGACATAGGGTGTTCCATTGCTGATTGCGTCGTGGCGAATTGTCAGGCGTTCGTCGCCGGTGCCGAATATCACCTGTACAGCACTGGCGAACCCGGGCAATCGGATCGAATGGCATTGGACGCCCTCGACGCTCGCGCCGCGCGCAATGGGATCGCCACGGATGTCATCCAAGTCAATGCCGATTACCGGGCGCCGCACCTCGGCCAACTTCTCGGCCAGTTCGCGCGCCGTTCCCGACGGCGCATCCGGCTTGTCGAATTTGCAGAAATCGAAGACCTCGAACTTATCCAAATGCCGAGCCGCCTGCAGGGCAAAGTGCTGCATCAGCGCGGCGGTCAGCGAGAAGTTGCCGGTCGCCGCGCCGAGCCCAGCAGCGCGTGCCTTGGCGTCGATGGCATCAAAATCCGCATTGCCGAGCCCGGTGGTGCCGATAACCACGGGCACGCCGCGATCAAACGCTGTGCCGATATGGTCTCGAATGGCGTCCGGATGGGTGTAATCGATTAGCACGTCAACTTCCGCTTCGAACGCCTCTGCAAGCGTCGCCGAAACTGAAACGCCGATCGGCGTGCCGCCGATGGCCTCGCCCACGTCACGTCCAGCCGCGGACCGCGCCACAGCACCGACCAGGATAAACTCATTCGAATCCTCGACGGCCGGCACCAACGCCCGCCCCACGCCGCCAGTCACGCCGGCAATACAAACTTTCAATGGCATGCCTACCCACACCTCGCGTTGCTCTACCCCATCCTGGCCGATAGCCTACACTATCGAAACCAGATACGAGACCAAGCAATGCCGACGATGAATACCCAGGTCCTTTTTCGCGCCGCGCCGGCTGGTATGCCGACGCAAGACTGCTTCGATATCGTTGAGACGCCGCTGCCAAGACCAGACGACGGGCAATTCCTCGTCGAAAACCTCTATCTGTCACTCGATCCGTATATGCGCATGCTCATGGGTGGCGGCTGGATGTTTCGCGGCGGCGGGCTTACGCCCGGTCAGATCATGGTCGGCCGCACCATCGGACGCGTAACCAAAACTCAAAATGAAAATTTCGCCGAGGGTGACCTTATCGTCGGTGGACTGGGCTGGCAGACCCACGCGGTATCCGATGGCGGCAACATCGACTTTCGCATCACGCCGCGCGACAATGTACCGCTGAGCGCCTATCTGGGCGCCTGCGGCAACAGCGGCACGACTGCATGGTTCGGCCTCAAGCTAATTGGCGCCCCAAAGCCCGGCGAAACGGTACTCGTATCCGCTGCCGCCGGATCGGTCGGCAGTGTCGTCGGCCAATTGGCGAAGGTTTGGGGATGTCGCGCCATCGGCATCGCCGGCGGTGATGAAAAATGTGCGGTCGTCACAGGCGAATTCGGTTTCGATGCCTGCTGTAACTACAAGGCCGACGACCTAGCGGGTCAGATCGCCGCCGTGGCGCCGAACGGCGTCGATGTCTATTTCGACAATGTCGGTGGCGAGATGCTCGATGGCATCTTGCCGCTGCTTAACAACTATGCCCGGGTGCCTGTCTGTGGCGTGCTGTCACAATACAATGCCGACGGCGATTGGCAGGGCGTCCGCAATACCAGGCTCATTTTTGATAAACGTCTACGGCTACAAGGATTCTTGCAGAGCGACTTTGCAGATCGTGGCGATGTAGCCCGTGCTGAACTCGCGAATCTTGTTGGCTCAGGCAAACTTAGGGTCCGCGAGACGGTCGCAGAGGGCCTCGCCAATGCTCCATCAGCATTCATCGACATGCTGAACGGAGCCAATATGGGAAAACAGTTGGTGAAACTGCGCTAGGCGCGAGCGAGTTCCGCCGCCGCTTCATCATCCCGACCAAGCGCGCCAAGCACGCTGGCAACGATATGACGCGGATCGAGGCCCGCCATTTCGATCTGCCGGGCCGTGGAGTCTTGATCGATAAAACGATCTGGCATGGTCAGACTACGCACCTTGCATATTCCGTCGAGCAATCCATCATTTGCCATGAATGATAGGACGTGGGAGCCAAAACCACCAACGGCCCCTTCCTCGATGGTGATCAGGATTTCATGCTCGCGAGCCAAACGCCGGATCAAATCATGATCGAGCGGTTTAGCGAAGCGTGCGTCAGCCACCGTTGTCGACAATCCCATGGCCGCCAAATTTTCCGCCGCCGCCAATGAATCCGCCAACCGCCCGCCAAGGCTAAGCAACGCCACCGAGCTCCCTTCGCGCATGATACGGCCACGGCCGATCTCAAGGACCTCGCCCCGCTCGGGCAAATCGACGCCCATGCCTTCGCCACGCGGGTAACGGACGGCCGATGGCCCGTCGTCGATGGCAACAGCGGTACGAACCATGTGCATCAAATCCGCTTCATCGGCCGCCGCCATGATGACGAACCCGGGTAGCGGCGCCAAATAGGCGACGTCGAAGGCACCGCAGTGGGTTGAGCCATCGGCGCCGACGTAACCGGCCCGATCAATGGCGAAGCGTACCGGTAGCGATTGAATTGCCACGTCATGCACGACTTGGTCATAAGCGCGCTGCAAGAAGGTGGAATAGATAGCGCAGAACGGCTTATACCCTTCCGTCGCAAGACCGGCGGCGAACGTCACCCCATGCTGTTCCGCGATACCGACGTCGAAGCTACGTTCCGGGAAACGAGCCTGAAACTTATCTACGCCGGTGCCATCAGGCATGGCGGCGGTAATGGTGACGATTTTGTCGTCTTCCTCGGCCTCGCGGATCAGGCTCTTGGCAAAGACACTCGTATAACTTGGGGCGTTTGCCTTCGGCTTGAATTGTTTGCCTGTCACGACGTCGAATTTGGAAACGCCGTGATATTTGTCCCGCGACACCTCGGCGGGCTTATAGCCGTGCCCCTTTTCCGTGACGCAATGCAGTAGAACCGGACCCGGCTCCTTATCGTCGCGCAGGTTCTTCAGTACCGGCAGCAAATGATCGAGGTTGTGGCCGTCGATCGGGCCGACATAATAAAAGCCAAGTTCCTCGAAGAGTGTCCCGCCGGTCACCATACCACGCGCATATTCGTCGACCTTGCTTGCCGCTTCCTCGATCGGGCGGGGAAATCGCCTCGCCACGTCCTTTGCCACATGCCGCATGGAGCGGAAGGGTTTTGACGATATCAGGCGCGACAGATACGCCGAGAGCGCGCCAACAGGCGGCGCGATCGACATGTCGTTATCGTTCAGAATGACAATCAGTTTCGATTTCATCGATCCGGCGTTGTTCATCGCCTCGTAAGCCATCCCGGCGGT
>JAYOFM010000089.1:0-16314 GCA_038117225.1 Rhodospirillales bacterium | reverse complement strand
TCCATGAAAAGGGTCGTGGGTTCGAATTTCTCACCAATAAATTTGTTCTAGGCATCGGCGTTGATGTCCTCGGCCTGGTGCTTGCCGGAATGGTCATGATGTTCGTGTTTTGGCGTGTCGGTCGGGATTATGCCGACCGGTGGTTCCCATCTGTGCGCATTCGCGACAGCGATCGATCATCCCCTGCAAGTGTTCTTGTCTGGTTGATCTTCGCCCTGACCTTGGCAAGTCTCTTCAGTCCAGCATTCTTCGCCATCAGTTCCGCGAAGCAATTGCTGGTGCCGGCCGCATACCTCGTGTTCGGGTACTTTTGTAGACGCCACTATTCCGGCAATTTGGCGTGGCCAGAGCGAACACTGTATTTCTTCATTGGACTACCCACATGGTTCGTTGGCACGCTCGAACAGGGTTCCCTCACGCCGATCTTGATGCTGGGTATCGTATGGGCGGCGATCTATTGGCAGCTTCGTCGCCGCATACCGTGGCGGCAGTTCTTGGTCGTCGGCATTTTCATGGTGATGGTGTATCCAAGCCTGCCCGTGTTTCGAGGGGTGATCTGGTCTACCGACGGCGCCAGTCGATCCACCATGGAAAACCTAGGCTTGTTGATCAGTGAAAGCGCCAAACTGCCTGTCGATCTGGACAAACTATACCATCGCGAAAAGACCATGCTGCGCCGGGTCTCATTGGCTCTTCCCCTGGCATACGTTGTCGAAAGGACCCCGGAGGATGTTTCGTATTGGGGTGGAGAAACCTACAAACCCCTGCTTACGGGCTGGGTGCCGCGCATTCTGTGGCGCGACAAGCCGGAGGAGCGGGTCGGCAACGAATTCGCGCATCGTTATGAACTGATCGGCGCCGCCGAGGGCGATATGTCCGTGAATGTTCCGTGGATCACGGAGATGTACGCAAACTTCGGCGCGATCGGAATTATCGCCGGAATGGCGATTGTCGGCTTGTTTCTCGCGCTGCTCGACTCGATTTTCAATCGTCCGGGTTCCAATCTGTTGGAACAGTCCGTCGGACTGGCGATTCTCTATCCATTGTGGTTTCACGAATCGAACCTCTCCCTGATGACCGGCAGCATTCTTCCCTTGGCAATTGTGCTCTGGTTGTATTTTTCGGTTGGCCTGCGAGTTTTGCGGTTTCGGGCCAACCACGATTGATTCGGGGGGTTCCGACAACGTCCAACGCACCGGCTGCCGGCGAACGGCGATGGTGTCGGTGCCGGGTTGATGATGCCATGAGCACGTCTCTCGATTGGATACGTGCAACTTCGAACGTGTCCGGCCATCTTGTCCGGAGAAATCCCGGTGGGTGATTGTCCATGCCCGCCAGCGCCCGTCAGTGTGGTCATACCCGCCTATCGCGCGGCATCGACGATTCGCCGCGCGCTTGAAAGTGCTGCCAACCAAACGCTGCCCGCGGCGGAAATCATTATCGTCGACGACGGATCGGATGACGGAACAGTGGATGCCGTATCGGCCTGTCGTGATTTGCTGTCGAAGTGGCATGGCCCGGCAAATTTTATCCTATTACGGCAGACGAACGCAGGCGCCGGCGCGGCTAGAAACCGCGCGGTCGCCCACTCGTCGCAGCCTTTGATTGCTTTTCTCGATGCCGACGATGAGTGGTTGCCGGAACATCTGGAAAAAAGCGTCGCGGTCATGACGAGTGGCTCCTATGTACTTACGGCCCATAACGAATGGATCGTCGACGATGGTGTCGAAAGCCTGAACGACTGCGCGGCCCGGTTTCGCATGCGCGAAGATCCCGTCGTTGGGCTGTACGAACGGGGCTATATCAGCACGTCGACGGTGCTTGTGCGCCGCGACGCCATTATCGCCGCGGGCGGATTCGACGAAACCCTGGCGAACGGTCAGGATGCCGATCTATGGACTGCCATTCTGCTCTCGCCCGCCGCGACGTTTCGGGTATTCGAAACACCGCTGTCCCGCTATTACATTACGCCGACGGGCATCAACGCCCAGACCTCGCGGCGCCTCGCATGTTATGCGCGTATCGCGGAACGCTGGGCCCGCGACATCGTCCGCCGGCCACATGGTGGTCTCCGGGCCCTATGGTTTCGTGCCTTGGCCATTCACTACACGGCGATGCGGGCCCACGCGGCAAAGAGAGAGTGGCTTAGGGCGTTATGCTCCTTGGCGCGGTTGCCGGATCGCCTCTTGCGGCTCCACATCGTCGGTATGCTTGGGCGCCCGCATGTTCGCGCCCCCTTCGCGATGTCCGAGTCGTCCGGCCACCACGCGGAACGTTTCTGATGGTTACGCTACGGATCGTCGACGAGCGGCCTGACGCGCGGAAATGGGACGGCATCGTGAGGAACCTCGTAGGCTTCAGCCTGCTTCAAACGGCCGCCTTTGGTGAGGCGCGGCGCGCCCGCGGTCCGTGGTCCGTGGAGCGGTTGTTGATCACCGATGTCGCGGGCGATGTGATCGGCGCCGCCCAGGCGATGATTCGGAAACTCCCCCTCGGTGGCGGTCTCGCATGGATTAACCGCGCGCCGCTGTTGAATACGGAGGATACGCAGTCCTCCAGGTTGACGGAGGCCCTTGTCGGCCTCCGTCGTCATTACGTCATCGACCGCGGAATGTATCTACGCGTCGCCCGCGTGGCAGGAAGGCAGCGTACCGGAAAGGGTATGCGCCGACGCCGGCTACAGGGTCACGACCTGTCGTGGCTGGGCGTCCGCCACGCTCGACCTGAAGGCGCCGGTCGAGGGTATCCGTGCCGGGCTGCATGCGAAATGGCGCAACGCACTGACCCGTGCCGAGCAGACTCCATCCATAACCGTACGGATCGACGCCAGCAACGAGGCAACCCGTCAATTCGTCGACGGCTATGCCATCCATCTGAAGGCGCAAAGTTATACGACCAGCTTGAATCCCGGCCTGATACTTCGTCTGCAAGCGGCGCTTCCGGGTCAGGATAGGCTGCTGTTTTTCACGGCCGTCATCGCGGACGAGGTCGTCGGCGCCGTCGCCGTCGCGCGCTATGGCACGACCGCGGAATACCTGGCGGGCTTTAACACGCGGGCCGGACGCGTCGCCAATATCGGGCAGTTGCTCTTGTGGCGAGCGATCACCGAGATGAAGGAAACGGGCGTGCAGTCGTTCGATCTCGGCGGCATGGATCCGGACCTGACGCCACCCGGGATTTATCGCTTCAAGAACCGTGTCGGCGGTACACCTTACCGCTTGGCTTCCGAAATCGAGGCGGATAACGGCGGCCTCGTTGCCAGGATTGTCCGGTGGCGGGTCGCGCGCGCCCGGGCGGCGGGATAGGAATCGGCATGGACTTTCGCCAATCCATCGCCGGGCCGTTGCTTGCCGTGCTCAACGGAAAGCGGGCAATGTTTCCGCCCCCGCCTGGCTTTCGCATCGCCTTGCTACATGACGTCACCCCGATCGAGATCGAGTCGTTACGGGGGTTGTTGCGCCACATCGTCGACGCGGGAAATCTTCTCGATCCGTCGGACATCGAGAAATACTATTTGGAGGACCCTTCGCCATCGGCGATTCGCGCCCCAATGCCCGAGGGAACGCTTTTCACGTTCGATGATGGCTTTCGTTCCAACTACGCTGCCGCGATCGAGGTTCTTGAGCCCCTCGGCGCAAGAGCGGTGTTTTTCATATGCCCCGCGCTTGTCGATCTTAACCCCGACGCGCAAGCCGAGACGGTCAATAAATACGTTCGGCTCGGCGGGCGGGCGGCGGACGAGGGGCGCGGCGAACGCTGCCTGATGAACTGGGACGAACTGCGCGAGTTGCGCGACCGGGGACACGTCGTCGGTTGCCACGGCATGCGCCATCGAAAACTCGCCACGCTGCCGGCATCGGCGCTGGACGACGAAATCCTTGGTGGCGCAGACCTGCTCGCCGAACGCATGGGAGAACGGACCCCTTGGTACGCCTACGCCTTCGGTGACATCAAGAGCATCTCTGCAGTTGCATTGTCGACAATATCCACACGGTTCCCAATCTGCCGCAGTGGCATTCGCGGTCTCAACACCGCAACGACGTCTCCACTGACGTTGCGCGCCGATCACGTCGATCTATCGTTGACGCATCGCTATCGCCAACTGACCATGGAAGGTGGGCTGGACTTGATGTATGTCGCGGCACGTAGGCGACTCAATGCGATAGGTAATTCCATGACGCAACATGGTTGACTGCACTAGCATGCTCTTGGATTTACGGCCACAATGAAATTTGATTGTCTGCCGCAAATTCAAGCGTCCTCTCTCTAGGATAAATTGAAGATCAAGAATTGGGCCTATCCTTATCCATTATCGTTCCCGCCTATAATGAACAGGCGACAATTCTGCAGATTTTGGAACGTGTTCGTGCGCAGAAAATTTCTGGCTTTCGATTTGAAATTATCGTCGTCGATGACGGCTCCACGGACGATACCGTCCGTTTGCTCGAAGCCCATTCCGGTCTCTATGACGTATTAATCAAACATCCCCGCAACGGCGGCAAGGGCGCGGCGGTAAAGGCCGGGTTGGCGGCCGCAACCGGCGACTACATCCTGTTCCAGGACGCCGACCTGGAGTACGACCCCGCGGACTACGCCAAACTGTTGAAGCCGGTCGCCGAGTACGACGCCGACGTGGTCATGGGCAGCCGCATGTTGGCGCCAGCGTGCACGCGGGTATTCTATTTCTGGCACAAGGTCGGCAACTACTTCATCACCCTGTGGTTCAACATCTTCAACAACGCCACCTTCACCGATGTCTATTCCTGCTATTTGATGTATCGTCGTTCACTGCTCGATCCCAGCGAGCTGGTCAGCGAAGGCTGGGAACAACACGCCGAGATTCTCGCCCGCGTGGTGCCGCGCGCCAACGCCATGTATGAGGTCGGCATCGATTACCACGGCCGTTCTTACGCGGAAGGTAAGAAAATACGGGCGTATCACGCGCTCGGCGTGCTGTGGACAATCTTCTACCGGCGCTTTTTTCGCTGACCCCCCGATCGTATTGGAGATCCTTCACCCATGACGTCCCCTGCTGACGACCCCGTCGATATCGCGCCGGTGACCGCCGAGGAACAGGCCCGGTGGCCAAAAGAGCCGCTGGTCGAATTGGAAAAACCGTTCTCCGACGTGCGCGGTGAAATCCAACCGCTGGTCGACGAGATGATGCGCAGCGCCGTCTGGATCGAATCCAAGGCCGGCTCGATCCGCGCCAATCACTATCACAAGACCGACTGGCACTATTGTTATGTGGTGTCCGGTGCCATGGATTATTTTCACCGGCCGACCGGTAGCGAATCCGAGCCCGAATGCATCCACGTCAAGGCCGGCTCCATGGTGTTCACACCGCCGATGGTCGATCACGCCATGAAGTTTCCGGTCGATTGCGTATTCCTGACCCTGGGCCGCAATTACCGCGACCAGGCAACCTATGAAGCCGACGTGGTCCGCGTCGAGGTCATTGACCCGGATGGCGCCATCAGCTGGAAACCCGGGGACGATCAGTCCCGTGGCTGACGCCGGCGTCCACCGCCGCGACGATTGCCGCCTGTGTGGTTCGGATGATCTGGTCAAGGTGTTGGGTTTGACTCCGACGCCGCCGGCCAACGCTTTCGTTGGCGCCGACACCTTGGGCGAAACACAACAGGTTTATCCGCTTGATGTTTTCATGTGCGGCGCTTGCGCCCACGTGCAACTGCTCGACGTGGTCGATCCGCGCGCGCTGTTCGAGCACTATGTCTATGTCTCCGGCACCAGTCCGGTGTTCGTGAAACATTTTGCCGATTACGCCGATGCCGTCCTGGCGCGTGTCGGTGCCGACGCCGGTGGCCTGGTCGTCGATATCGGCTCCAACGACGGCACGTTCCTGAAGGCCTTCAAGGAACGCGGTATGGCCGTCCTCGGCGTCGATCCCGCGCGAGACATCGCCGCCCAGGCGACCGCCGATGGAATCAACACCATCGCCGATTTCTTCACCCCCGACCTGGCACGGCGCATCGCCGCCGATCACGGCGAGGCCCGCGCCGTCACCGCCAACAATGTCTTCGCCCATGCCGACGATCTCGGCGGCATCCTCGACGGCATCAAGGTGTTGTTGGCGCCGGACGGCCTGTTCGCGTTCGAAGTTTCGTATTTGCTCGATGTCTACGAGCAAGTCCTCTTCGATACCATTTACCACGAACACGTGGCCTATCATTCGGTGAAGCCCCTGGTCGGCTTCATGGAGCGCCATGGCATGCGGCTGGTCGCCGTCGACCGCATCGGTTCTCATGGGGGCTCCATCCGCGCCTGGGCCGGACATGCGGACGGATCGAGGGCCGTCGAGCAGTCAGTGGCGGACGCCATCGCCACCGAGGAGGCCATCGGCCTCGACAAGGCGGAGACCCTGCAGGCCTTCGGCGGCCGCATCGATGCGGTGGGCGCGGCACTCCGGGCCGAGCTCGCCGCGCTCAAGTCGGCTGGAAAGTCGGTTGCCGGTTTCGGCGCGCCGGCCAAGGCGACGACGCTGATGTATCACTTTGGAATCGGTGCCGACGTAGTTGACTTCATCGTCGACGACAGCCCCCTGAAACAAGGCCTCTATTCCCCCGGCGCCCATATCCCCGTGCTGCCCTCGGACGCACTCTATGAGCGCCGGCCCGATGCCGTCGTCGTGCTGGCCTGGAACTTCGCCGACCCGATCATTGACAAGCATCAACGCTTCCTTCAGGAAGGCGGCCAATTCATCGTCCCCCTCCCCGAGCTCAGGATCATCTGACCCATGGCATCGTTCGGCCTCAGCAGTGATATTGAAGAAATCGCCTCGCGCCTCGGTGACGCGGCGCAGGATTTGTCCGGCAAGACGATGTTGATCACCGGCGGCCTCGGGTTCCTCGGTCGTTACTTCATCGAGACCTTCGCCAAGCTGAATGAAACCGTGCTGTCCGAGCCGGTTCGCGTCGTCGCCTTCGACAACCTGATCACGGCTGGCAAGCTGGGCGCCGAAATGCCCGAGCTGGCCAACGTCGAGGTCCGTCGACAGGATGTTTGTCAGCCGATCAACTGGGAGGGTCCGCTGGATTACGTCATCCACGCCGCCGGTATCGCCTCGCCCTACTATTATCGGGCCTATCCGTTGGAAACGCTCGAAGTCGCCATTACCGGCACCAAGAATATGCTTGAGGTCGCCGAGGGCAATGACGCGCGTTTCGTCTTCTTCTCGTCATCCGAGATATATGGCGACCCCGATCCCCGGCACGTACCGATGGCGGAAAGCTACCGTGGCAACGTGTCATGCCAGGGGCCGCGAGCCTGTTATGACGAATCGAAGCGTGTTGGCGAAACCCTATGCTACATCTTCCACACCATGAACGGCACCCACACCAACACCATTCGCCCGTTCAATGTGTTTGGCCCCGGCATGCAGGAGCAGGACTACCGGGTGCTGCCCAACTTCGCCAGCCGCATCAAGGGCGGCCTGCCACTCAATGTCTACGGCACCGGCGATCAGACCCGAACCTTCTGCTACATCACCGATGCCATGGTCGGGTTTCTGTCGGTTGTCCTTAAGGGCGTGCCCGGGGAGGCCTATAACATTGGCAATCCGACGCCGGAAATTTCCATGGTCGATTTGGTCAAGCAATTGGAAGGCGTGTCCGACCGGGCCTTCGACTTCAATTTGATCGAATATCCGGACAGTTACCCGGCCGACGAGCCGCTGCGCCGCGCGCCGGATATCCGCAAGGCGCGCCTGCAGTTGGGCTATGAGCCGGCGGTGTCGCTCGATGACGGCCTCCGGCGTTTCCTCTCCTGGACCGACGGCGTCTATACGGGCGCTCAGTGACGTCAACCGCCACCGCCCCAAAAGGTGGTGCTCATCTCAGGTTCGGCCTCGTGGGCGCCGGCGCCTGGGGTCGCAACATCATCGCCACCATCGCCCGTCTCGACGGCGCCCGCCTGACCCACCTGGTCACCTCCAGGCCTGAAAACCGATCTCTGGTCGGCGCCGATTGCGCTATTGTCTCCGACGTTTCATCAATTCTTTCGACCGACCATCTGGACGGCCTGATCGTCGCGGTTCCACCAACGGCGCAACCGGACATCGTGCTGGCCGCGCTGGATGCAGGAATTCCCGTATTCGCGGAGAAACCACTCGCCCTTGATGTCTCGGCGGCGCGCCGTATGGCCGAACGGGCGCGCGAGAAACAAATCCCGCTCATCGTCGATCACATCCACTTGTTCAATCCGGCCTTCCGGGCCTTGTGTAAACAATTGACCAACATGGGCCGGATTGAGGCAATCAACAGCGAGGCGGGCCGACACGGACCGTTCCGCGAAGGATTTTCGGTCCTTTGGGATTGGGGCCCGCACGATGTCGCCATGTGCATCGCCGTGCTCGGCCGTCCGCCGAGCATCTGCGCGGCACGCGCCTTGCCGGGCGACGGAGAAGGCGCAACCATCGAAATCACTTTGACTTTCGACGACGTAATCGCTCGCAGCGTTATCAGCAATCGTTTGCCGGAGAAACGTCGGTGTTTCGAGGTGCTATGTGATTCAGGCGATTTATTGTTCGACGATCTGGCCACGGACAAGCTGACTCGTCGAGACGATGATCGCGAACCAACGTCACGACATGCGGTGGCCGTGCCCACAACCCTGCCGCTCGATGTGGCGCTAAGCGATTTTTCGCAATCAGTGCGCACGAGGACATTCGACGTTGCTGGCGTCGATCTCGCGGTTGAGGTCGTTCGCACTCTCGCCGCTTGCGAACAAGCGCTGTCGTCATGAACGACGGCAGCGCGAGGGCCGAATTAAACGGAGTCGAATACGAGGGGGCCGATCTTGAGGCTCTCCTGGTCTTGCACAATTACGCGCAATGGATCGTCGATGGATTTTCGCTTTATCTCGGCGAACGCGCCGTCGAATTCGGCGCCGGTCTCGGCGCAATCTCTCAGCGCCTGCGCCCCCATGTATCCAGCCTTGACCTGGTCGAGCCATCACCGACGCTCATCGACCCGCTACGCAGAAAATTCTCCGGCGATGGCGGGGTCCGTATCATCCACGATACCCTGGAGGCGGAATCCGGCCGTATCGAGGATGGCTCGCGAGACTCCGTCGTCATGGTCAATGTGCTGGAACATATCGCCGACGATGCCGAGGCACTTCGCGAATGCCATCGCATTCTCAGGCCGGGCGGTCATCTGCTGATTTTCGTACCGGCACTCGGCATGCTGTACAGCGAGCTTGATCGTCTTGTCGGCCACCATCGCCGCTATCACCGCGCGTCCCTTCGCCAGCTGGCGCGCGACGCCGGATTCGAAATCGTTCGCCTCGATTACTTCGATATGATCGGCGCCTTCGCGTGGTTTCTGCTCAACCGGGTCATGGGAAAGACCGGATTCGATCGGGGATTAGCTCGCTTTTATGACAGTGTCTTCGTGCGCCTTATGCGACCCGTCGAGACATTACTACCGCCGCCCTTCGGCAAGAATCTGATCCTGGTGGCGCGTCGACCCGAGGCTGCCGGCACAAAGCTCTAACCCATCGCCATTCGGACCGGCCGACATCGGCCCGCCCACCCATCGTAGGGGTCGGCGGGCCGATGTCGTTTTGGGGTATGGAATCACGCTCTAAAACCGTTAGCCGATCGGCCGTAGGTTGGGTATAAATCCCGCCCATGAGCATGCTGCCCTGGATCGGCCTCGTGGTCGCCGCCTTCACGTTGACATTGTTCGCCGTCGGGCCACTTCGCGACTACCTGTTGCGGCGCGGGCAAACGGATTCCGAAGGCGAACGAACATCGCACGTGGGCGTCGTGCCGCGCGGTGGCGGCTTGGTCGTAACGCCCGTCGTTTTGCTGTCGTGGCTGTTCGCCGGACATGGGCTGGGTCTCGATCGCGTAACTCTCATCGCCATTGGCGGAGGCGTGGTGATTCTGTTTTTCGTCTCTTGGCGAGATGATATCGAAGGCTTGCCGGCGCTCACCCGTCTCATTACCCAAATAGGGGTCGTTGGCGGAACCCTGTTGCTGGTCCCTCTGGGGCCGGTATTCCAGGGCATGCTGCCCGTTTGGGCCGATAGTGGGCTGACAGCATTACTGTGGATCGGCTTTCTCAACATCTTCAATTTCATGGATGGCATGGACGGCATTACCGGCGGCGAGACCGTTGCGATCGGCGTCGGTACCGCCGTTGTCGTTGCCATGGCAGGGTCAGCGAGCAACCTGCCGCCGGCGCTTTCCGTCCTGGGATTGACGGCGGCGGCCGCCGCCATAGCGTTTCTACGCTGGAACTGGCACCCGGCCAGCATATTTCTCGGCGACACCGGCAGTATCCCGCTTGGCTTCATGCTGGGGTGGTTATTGCTGACCCTAGCCGCTGCCGGCCACTGGGCGCCGGCCCTGATCCTTTCCCTGTATTACCTTGCCGATGGCGGCCTGACGCTACTGCGTCGGATCCTTAGACTGGAAAGGATCTGGACGCCTCATCGGGAACACTTCTATCAGCGCGCCTTCGCGCCCGGTGACGACCAGCGGCCGATCATCCGACCGATTCTCGCCGCCAATGCCTGCCTGATCGGGCTCGCCGCCGTCGCGGCGGCGGGGGACGGCATTATCTGGACACCTTTGATGGCAGCCGTCGCGGTGGTCGCGGCACTTCTTTTGCACCTGGAACGTCTGGCGCGCGCGCGGACACGGATCGACACCGAAGGGCCGGCGGCGTGAAGATTTTATTCCTGACAGAGAATTTCCCCCCCGAAACCAACGCGGCGGCGACTCGGGTGTACGAGCGCGCGGTCTACTGGGCGCGCTGGGGCCACGATGTCACGGTCATCACCTGCCACCCGAATTTCCCCCAGGGCCGGTTGTTCGACGGGCACGTTAACGCCTGGATGCGAACCGAGATGATGGATGGCATCCGCGTCCTCCGAGTCAAGACCTACATCGCACCCAACCGGGGCGTCATTCGGCGCGTCCTTGATTTCGTCAGTTTCGGCGCCATGGGTATTGTTGCCGGATTGATGCAGCCGCGTCCCGATGTGGTCGCGGCCACGTCGCCGCAGTTCTTCGCCGCCGTCGCCGCGTGGCTGATCGGTGCTTGGCGTCGCATACCGTTCGTATTCGAACTGGGCGATCTGTGGCCGGCCTCAATCGCCGCCGTCGGCGCCATGCGTGCGAACCTCGGGCTGCGACTGGTGGAGAAACTGGAACTTCACCTTTATCGCCGCGCCGCCTGCGTTGCCGCGCTGACCCAATCGTTCAAGGATAATCTTGTCGGACGTGGCATTGCGGCCGACAAAATCGCTGTCGTCATTAACGGCGTCGATCTCGGCCGTTACGCGCCGCGCGCGCGCGATGAGACGCTGGCCGAGCAATGGGGCCTCACCGGAAAGGTCGTGATCGGCTACGTGGGTACTCACGGCATGGCACATGCACTAGGCAATGTGATTGATGCCGCCGAGCGACTGCGTGAGCGCGATGACATTCGTTTCCTATTCGCCGGCGCCGGTGCGGAGCGCGAAAAATTGATGGCCGACGCCGCGGCGCGGCGTCTCGGCAACGTCATCTTCATTCCCATGCAACCGAAAGACATGATGCCGCGCATTTGGAGCCTGTGCGACGTCGCGTTGGTGCATCTGAAGGATTCCCCGGTATTCGCCGGCGTCATCCCATCGAAAATCTTCGAGGCCATGGGCATGGGGCTGCCGGTATTGCTGGCGGCGCCCGACGGCGAGGCCAGCCGCATTGTCATCGATGACGACGCCGGTGTGCATGTGGCGGCTGAGGATCCGGCGGCGCTCGCTGACGCGGTGGTTCGACTGGCGGATGACGCCGCTGAGCGAGATCGTCTGGCCATCGCCAGCCACGCCGCGGCGCCACGACATGGCCGCCACGTTCAAGCGCGGCATATGATCGCGGTCCTGAAAGCGGCGGCGGCGGGAAAAGGCGTTACGGCCGGCCATATCCCGATTCCCGACACGGCCGAGGCCGCCGACGTGCCGGGCGACGCGATCCCAGAGGCCCGTTGATGCGTGTTCTGGTGACCGGAGCCAGCGGTTTTGTCGGTCGACGCTTGTGCGTTGCGTTGAAGACCAGCGGACATGCCGTGCACGCCGCCGTGCGCGGCCACGCGCGTGTGAAGGGCATGGATCTCGATGGCGTCCTACAGGTCGCCGATATCGGCCCCGATACGGACTGGGGCAGCCATCTCGGCGGCTTCGACGCGGTCGTGCATTTGGCGGCCCGCGTGCACGTAATGTCGGAAACCGCCGCCGACCCGCTCGACGCCTTCCGCCGCGTCAATGTGGACGGTACTCAGCGCCTCGCGGACGCCGCGGCGGCGGCAGGCGTGGCCCGCCTGATATTCCTGTCCACCGTCAAGGTCGTGGGAGAATCAACAACGGACCGCCCCTTCTCCGAGTCCGACCCGCTGCACCCGGAAGACCCCTACGGTGTTTCGAAGATGGAAGCCGAGGCCGCACTCGCCCAGATCGCCTTTGCAACCCCGATGACGGCGATCACGCTGCGGCCACCCTTGGTCTACGGCCCTGGCGTGAAGGGAAATTTCCTGAGTCTTCTCGGAGCCGTCCATCGGGGGTTACCGCTGCCGCTTGGTGCCATAGACAACCGGCGCAGCTTGATCCATCTCGACAATCTGGTCTCCGCGATCATTGCCGCCATCCAGACGCGAAATCTCGCAAGCAATGCCTATCTGGTACGTGACGGTGAGGACCTGTCGACGCCAAGTCTGGTGCGCGGCCTTGCGCAAGCACTTGGCCGACCGGCACGCCTGCTCCCCATACCGCCCTGGATGCTGCGACTGGCTGGCCGGCTGACCGGGCGATCCGGGACCATCGACCGCTTGCTGGGGTCTTTACAGGTCGATGACACCGCGTTCCGGCGCGATACGGGCTGGACCCCCGGGGTCAGCGTGGTACAAGGGCTCGCCGATACGGCGGCCTGGTACCTCACACGGCAGGACGCCGGCGATCAGAGGGACTAAGCGTTGCCGATTCTCCACCGTCTTTCCGCGCGCGGGTTGATCGCCTACGGCCATGACATCGTCATGGCGGCGCTGTCATTTCTCATCACCATCTATTTACGCGAGGGCGGCTTCGACTACGTCTGGGACGTGGTCAAGCCGGGCGCCATCGTCTTCACGTTGATCGCCGCCGTGGTGTTCTGGGGCTCGGGCCTCTACCGCGGCGTTTGGCGTTATGCGTCGATGAACGATCTGATGGCCATTACCCGCGCCGCGACGATGACGCTGTTACTGTTCATCCTCGTCATGTTCGCCTGGACTCGGCTCGAGGCGCTCCCGCGCTCGGCGCCGTTCATCAATTGGTTCGTGTTGATGGCGTTGTTGGGCGGTCCGCGGTTCATCTACCGCATCGCCAAGGACAAGCGGGTCGACCTCGGCACGCTGGACGACATGGCGCGCCGGGTGCCTGTGCTATTGGTTGGTGCCAGCGACGAGGCGGAGCTGTTCATCCGCTCACTGCGGCGCAGTGAGGATGCCCCCTATCGTGTCGTCGGCATCGTCAGTCTCAGCGAAGGCCGGGTCGGCCGCATGATCCACGGTGTCGAGGTATTGACCGAGGGTGGCGATGTCGCCGGGGCGCTGGCTAAACTGGGAACCCTCGGCGGCAAACCGCAACGCCTGATTCTGACACGCCACGACGTCGACGGACCGACCGTGCGCGCATTGCTGGACGCCGCCGCGACCCATGGGCTGTCCATGGCGCGGCTGCCGCGGTTGACCGATTTTCGGCCCGAAAGCGGTGGCGCGCCGCAAATCATGCCGATCGCCGTCGAGGACCTGCTGGGACGGCCGCAGACACCGCTGGACCGCGACGCCATGCGCGATTTGGTCAAGGGCCGGCGTGTGCTAGTAACGGGCGCCGGCGGCAGCATCGGCGGCGAACTGGCGCGCCAGATCGCCGACTTCGAACCGGCCGTGCTCGGGTTATTGGATGTCAGTGAATTCGCGCTTTATTCCATTGATCGCGAAGTGCTGGAACGTGCGCCCGACATTGCCCGCCGCGCCATCATTGCCGACGTTCGCGACCGGGCGCGTATCGCCACCGTGATCGACGACATCAAGCCGGATTTGGTTTTCCACGCTGCGGCGCTGAAACATGTGCCGTTGGTTGAGGGCAATCCATTCGAAGGCGTGCGCACCAACATCGCCGGCACGGTCAGTGTCGCCGATGCCTGCCGGGCCGGCGGCGTCGCCGCCATGGTCATGATCTCCACCGACAAGGCGGTCAACCCGACCAGCGTCATGGGGGCAACAAAGCGGATCGCCGAGCGATACTGTCAGACCTGCGATCTTAGGGGCGGTACGCGTTTCGTTACGGTGCGCTTCGGCAACGTGCTCGGTTCGACGGGGTCGGTGGTGCCTTTGTTCCAACGCCAGCTCGCCCAGGGCGGTCCGCTGACCGTCACCCACCCGGATATGACCCGCTATTTCATGACCGTGCGCGAAGCCGTTGAGCTGGTTTTGCAAGCGTCGGTTCATGCCTTGGAGCACGCGGATACGGAAGGCCGCATCTTTGTGTTGGAGATGGGTGAGCCCGTCAAGATTATCGACCTGGCACGGCAAATGATCCGCCTGGCCGGTCTTCGACCCGACGAGGACGTGAAGATCGAGTTCACCGGCATGCGTCCGGGCGAAAAACTGTTCGAGGAAATTTTTCATGGCAGCGAGCCGCCGATAAAGACGGCGACGCCAGGCGTGCTGCTGGCATCACCACGCGCCGACGACGGCGCCGATGTTGGCCGACTGATCGACGAATTGCGGAATGCGGCGGAAAGCGCCGATCGGCCGCGCCTCAACGCCCTGATCCAGACCCTCGTCCCCGAATACACCCCCGATGAAACGTCGCCATCACGCGCGGCCAGCGACGCCTGAGACAACCGCCACCGAAGGTTCATGCCATGAGCGATAAGATCACCCGTGCCCTGCTCTCCGTCTCGGACAAATCGGGACTCGTGGACCTAGGCCGTTTCCTCGCCGATAACCAGGTCGAAATCCTCTCCACTGGCGGCTCCGCCAAGGCCCTGGCCGAGGCCGGCATTCCGGTGACCCAAGTTTCAGACCATACCGGGTTCCCGGAAATCATGGACGGCCGGGTAAAGACACTACAGCCGTCCATTCACGGTGGCTTGCTGGCGGTGCGCGGTAATGCGGACCATGAGCGCGCTATGACCGAACATGGCATCACCGCCATCGATCTCTTGTGCGTCAATCTGTATCCGTTCGAAGCGACCGTGGCCGCCGGCGCGGAATTTGACGACTGTATCGAGAACATCGACATCGGCGGACCGGCGATGATCCGTGCCGCCGCCAAGAATCATGCCTCCGTCACCGTGGTCGTCGAGCCATCTGATTACGATCGCCTGATGGCGGAGATGGCCGCCAACGACGGCGCCACCACGGCTGCGTTCCGCAAAACCTTGGCGGCCAAGGCCTACGCGCGGACCGGTGCCTATGATGCCGCCATTTCCAGCTGGTTCGCCGATCAGTTGGACGATCCGTTTCCCGAACGCCGGGCGTTCAGCGCGACGCGGCGACAAATCTTGCGCTACGGCGAGAACCCGCACCAATCGGCGGCGTTCTATACATCCACCGAGAACCGGCCGGGCGTCGCCACGGCGGAACAGTTGCAGGGCAAGGAACTCAGCTTCAACAATCTCAACGACACCGACGCGGCGTTCGAACTGGTGGCCGAGTTCACCGAGCGGCCGGCTTGTGTCATCGTCAAGCACGCCAATCCTTGCGGCGTTGCCCAGGCCGATGATATCGGCCAAGCCTACGCTCGCGCCCTTGCCTGTGACACGGAAAGCGCCTTCGGCGGCATCATCGCCGTCAACCGGCCGCTCGACGGCGCGACGGCGGGAGAGGTCGCCAAACTGTTCGCCGAAGTCGTCATCGCGCCCAAATTGACGGATGAGGCCCGCGCTATCCTCGCCGATAAGAAGAACCTGCGCGTCCTGGTGACTGGCGGCCTGCCCGACCCCACGGCACCGGGCATGACGGTGCGTACGCTGGCCGGCGGCTATCTGTTGCAGGGCCGCGACAATGCCCTGCTGAGCGAGCGCCGCGTCGTCACCAAACGGTCACCGACGCCCACCGAGATGGATGATTTGGTGTTCGCCTTCACCGTCGCCAAGCACGTCAAGTCGAACGCCATCGTCTATGCCAAGAATGGCGCCACCGTCGGCGTCGGCGCCGGCCAGATGAGCCGTGTAAATTCATCCCGCATCGCCGCCTGGAAGGCCGCCGACGCGGCCCGCGTCGCTGGCGACGAAACCAGCTGGGCCAAGGGCTCGGTGGT
>JAYOFM010000088.1:4702-16739 GCA_038117225.1 Rhodospirillales bacterium | reverse complement strand
CGTTGCCGATGAAGCGGGCCAGGGTGACATCGACGTTCTTGGCTTCCAGCGCGCGGCCGATACGCCGGCTGATCAGGCTCGCCACCTTGAGGCCGATGACCAGAAACACCAACGCGCCGAAAAGCTGGAAACCGTAGGCGACCAGAAACTCGACGACAAAATCGACCCAGCCGGCGACGGCATCCAATTGGGCCTCGATGGTTGGCGCGGTTTCGGTAGCTTCCTTTTGCATGACGGAACCTCGATTGTCGTTCAACGGCGCCGAAAATGATGGCGCGTGGGCGGCGCGACGTCTCCCCTAGACCACGTTCGACGGGTTGCCGGCGACGAAGTTTGCCATGTTATCGACCATTTGGTCGGACAGCGTCTGCATGGCCTCGGTAGAGGCCCAGGCGGTGTGCGGGGTGAGGATGAAGTTGGGCCGGTCGATGATGCGCATGAACGGATGGTCCTTGGGGATCGGCTCCACGGTCACCACGTCGAAACCGGCGCCGGCGATCATGCCCTGTTCGATGGCGGTGACCACGTCTTCTTCCACCGCCAGACCGCCGCGCGCGGTATTGAGCAGGATCGCCGTGTCCTTCATGGCCTTCAGTTCAGGCAGCGCGATCATGCCGCGCGTCGCCGGCATCAGCGGGCTGTGCATGGTGATCACATCGGAAGTTTCGATGACCTCGTCCCACGGGGTATACAGCGGCCCCAAGCCACTGACGCCCTTGTGCGCGGCGAACACCGGCTCCATGCCGAAGGCGCGGCCGATGGCGGCGACACTCTGGCCGATCGACCCTTCACCGAGGATGCCGAGCCGGGAGCCGGCGAGGTCCTTGATCTGGTGGTTGAAGAAACAGAACTGACCGGCCTTCATCCATTCACCGGCCTGCACGTCGGCGCGGTAACCGATGATCTGGCGGCGCAGGGCCAGCATCAGGGCGAAGGTATGTTCGGGGACCGTGTTGACCGCGTAGCCGCGAATGTTGGAAACCACGATGCCCCGTTCCCGACACGCCGCCATATCGATGCAGTCATATCCGGTGGCGGCGATGGCGATCATTTTCAGATCCGGCAGTTGCGCGATCATGTCCCCGCTGATCGTCACCTTATTGTTGATGGCGATGGTGGCGCCGGCCAGCCGTTCGACCACCTGATCGGGCGTGGTGGCGTCGTATTCAGTCCATTGGTGATCGAAGTCCGGACGCCTGAGATCGACGAATGGCGCGATGGTGCCCCGGTCGAGAAAAACTATGTTGTGGGTCATGATCGGTTCCTATGAGCGGTCTTATGGTTGTCGGGGCGAGACCGTTGTAGCGCAATCTTTCGCTCGCGTCAGTCATCAGATTGGTAGCCGCACCGTCACCTTGGTCCCGGTCCCCAATTGGCTCTCCAACGTCAGCTCGCCGCCGTGCAGTTCCACCAGATTCCGCGACAGGGCGAGGCCGAGGCCGACGCCGGGGTTTTCGGCATTGAAGGCGCTGCGGCGAACCTGCTCGAACGGCCGCTGGACACGTTCCAGATCCTCGTCGGCGATACCCTGTCCGGTGTCCTCGATGACTAGGCGTACGCCCTCCGCGCCGTCCGGTTCGGCCGTGACAGTCACGCGCCCGCCCGGCGGCGTGAACTTCAGCCCGTTGCCCGCCAGGTTGAGGATGACCTGACGCACCCGCAGCGGATCGGCCTGGATCAGCGGCAGATCCGGCGCCACCACGTGGTCGAGCTGGACATCGGCGTCCGCCGCCTTCGCGGCCAGCATCTCAACGCATTGCTGCAATAATTCGGCGATATTGACGGCGGCCTTGTGCAGTTCCAGACGTCCGGCCTCGATGCGCGAGATATCGAGGATTTCGTCGACCATGCCGACCAGATGCGTTCCGGAACTGTATATCTGATCGGCAAAATCACTCAACCGCGCGACGTCGACGGACCCGGGCGGCGGATTTTTGATCAACTGCGCGAAGCCGACGATGGCGTTCAGCGGCGTGCGCAGTTCGTGACTCATGTTGGACAGGAAGTCCGATTTTGCCTGGTTGGCGTGCTCGGCCTCGATCTTCGCCGCCATCAACTCGCGGGTACGCGCCGCGACCTCGTCTTCCAACGTGTCGTTGGCAGTACCCAGGGCCAAGCGGGCCTGCCGCAGATTGCCGAAGGCGATGGCGATCAAGCCGAGAAACACCACCGACAGCGCCGCCAGAGACGCCGCCACGGTTTGCACGCGGGCGTAACGCCGGCCCTCGAAAGCCTGGTACGCGGTAAGTGCCCGACCCGCCGCGTCGGTGCTGACTAGGGCGACAACGGCCGCCGCGGCGCGGTCGGCGTTGGAGCCATAGTCCAAGACATTCAAGGCGTGGGCGCGCAGCAGCGCCACCGGTTCGGCCAGGCCGACCGACGTCGGAACCAGGGTTGGATCAAGCCGGTCGATCGCCCGGCGCAGACGGGAACCAACCGCCCGCCCGCCCTCGGCGCGGAATTCGAACACGGTCCTGTGCACATCATCGATCACCAGAAGAAAGGCCGGTGTCACCCCGGTCCGGGTGGCGACCGCGCGCGCCTCGGCGGCCACGGTGGGGACGTAGTGGACGGAGTTGAAGGCGATGGCGTTATCCGACTTGAAATCCTCCACCAACGTTTCGAGCCGACCAGCGTGGTGCTGGTACGCGGTGACGGCATCGTCAATATCGGCATCGCCAAGTCCGAAAATTGCGTCCGGTCCGTGCTTGAGCCCCGTCGCGATGGCGCGCAGGCGCCGCTGCGCGCGCGCCAGTCCGTCGTAGTGGCCGATCAGGCCGAGGCGCGCCCGCAGCACGTCGAGCCCGAGACCATTTTCCAGCCGCCGCGCCTCGCCCAGGAACGCCGTCACATGGGCCTGCCGGTCGGGTTCGATGGCCCGCACCACGACGAAGATTCCACTGGCGGCAATGGCAATCCCAAGATACGCAATGGCCGAACGAATGTTCATCGCGGCCATACCGGCTTGCCCTGGTAGTCTCCGGTCAATGATCTCAGGAATGCGGCGATGCTGGCCGTTTCCTCGCCGCTCAGCAGCCGGCCCAACTGAACCTTCGCCATGACCACGATGGCCGATTCCAGGGTTTCGGCCGAGCCATCGTGAAAATATGGCGCCGTCGCCGCCACATTGCGCAGGGACGGCACCTTGAAGACGTGCTTGTCCCGATCCCGTCCGGTGACCTTGGCCCGCCCGAGGTCCATCGCGGCCGCACCCGGTCTGTCATCCTCCTCGCGGTCCATGACGCCGAAGCGTTGAAACATGTTGCCACCGACGTTCATGCCCTGGTGGCAGGCGATGCAACCGTATGACTTGAACAGGCGGTAGCCTTCCAGCGCCGCCGCCGAAATCGCGCCATCCTCGCCGCGCAGATAACGATCGAACGGCGCGTCCGGCGTGATCAGTGAACGTTCGAAGGTGGCGATGGCATCCTTGATCGTGCGTTCCGCAATGAGACCGCCGTAAATCGCCTTGAACGCCGACGTATATTGCTTGTCGCGACGCAGCTTGGCGGTGATCTCCGGCCACGAACTGTCCATTTCGGCGCGGTCGTGCACGGGGCCGTCCATCTGTTCTTCCAAGGTCAGCGCGCGGCCGTCCCAGAATTGGGCGATGCTGAAGGCGCTGTTGAAAACGGTCGGCGCATTGAACGCCACCTGGCGACCCTCGATGCCGAAGGATCGTTCCAAACCGTCGGCGCCGCCGAGCTCGAAGGAATGGCACGAGGAACAGGACACGGTATTGTCGCGCGACAGACGCGGATCGGCGAACAACCTGCCGCCCAGCGCCACCTTGGCCGCGTCCAGCGCCATCGTGCGCGGCAGCGGCTGGATCGGTTCGTCCAGGTGCAATTGGCCAGCCATGGCGCCGCCGGTGATGCCCGAGAGGGACATCCAGAGGGCGGCGATCATCATGCCAATGCGGGTTCGGAATTGCGTCACGTCATGATCCCCAAGAACCTAGGAGGCGCATTTTACGGCGCCGATCTAACTAGGGTAATCCGTGGCATCCCGTATATGATTTACCGGGCACCCGTGACGGCGGCGGCGGCGGCGTGCTAAGGACTTTTTGCCCACAACCACCGCAACGGACGCCGCCGCCCGATGGACATGCCATCAAACCAATTTATCCCCAAGGAATTTCATGACCCGGTGATCGCCGCCCGCGCGCACGGTCCGGCCGCCGTGGTCGCCGCCCTGGCCGGTGCCGCGGATCGGCTGGAAACCCCGTGCGGCGATGGCGCCATGGTGTGGCACCGCTGGCAGGGACCGGATGCGGTCAAGGATCAGCCGCCGCTGGTGCTGCTGCACGGCGGCTTCGGCTCGTGGACCCATTGGATCCGAGTGATTCCGGCTTTGGCGGCGCGCTACACCGTCTACGCCGCCGACATGCCGGGCAAGGGCGACAGCGCCGACGCGCCGAAGCCGCATACCGCCGACGGCCTCGCCGCCATCATCGCCGACGGCCTCGACAGGCTGCTGCCCGGCGCCACCGCCTGTTATGACCTGGCCGGGTTTTCCTTCGGCGGCACTTTGGGATCGCGAGTCGCGCGGATGCAGGGGGCGCGCTGTCGCACCTTCGTCGCCGTCGGCGCCTCCGGCTTCGGCCCGCTGCATTTTCTGGTCGACGGCATCGTGCTGCCCGGCCCCGACATGCCCGCCGCCGAGGTCGCGGCCATCCACGCCAACAATCTCGCCCTGCTCATGTGCGCCGATCCGGCCAACATCGACCCGCTGGCCATTCACACGCACAGTCTCAATACCGCGCGATCACGGGTGCGCAGCCGCGCCATTTCCAAGACCGAGGCGCTGATGGACGCGCTGCCCGACATCAATGCCCGCATCGCCGGCATCTGGGGCGTGCATGACGCCACCGGCGGCGGCCGCGCCGACATCGAACGGCGCCGCGACATCATGCGGAGCCATCAGCCCGACGCCCCCTTCCACATCATCGAAAACGCCGGCCACTGGGTCATGTACGAAGCCCCCGACGCCTTCGTCGCGGCGCTCCGCGATATCCTGGATGGTTGAGCCCTAGACGAACCAGAACGGCACGGTCAGCGCCAGGCAGGTCATGGCGCCGGCGACCAGTGTCAAATAGGTCAGGCGCATGCCGAGGACCCGGTAGCTCAGGTCTTCCGGCTCGCGGCTGACGCCCCAGGCGTGGATGACGCGGCCGGCGACCAACGTCGTGCAGAGGCCGTGCAGCAACACCGGCGCGGCACCGGACAGTTCCGCCATGGCCAGCAGCAGCAAGGCCAGCGGCGCGTATTCGGCGAGGTTCGCCTGCACCCGCATGGCGCGGATCAGGGCCGCATCGCCGCCGTCGCCAATGGTCACGCCGGCGATGCGCCGCGCCCGGATCACCAGCAAGCCCAGGATAACCAGCAGCACCGCGATCAGGGCGGCATAGGCGGGAACGACACTCATGGGAGTCTCCATACTATCAACGGCGGCGTGGTCGCCTAGAAGCGGTAGGACAGGTTGATCGAGCCGAAGCCATCGGCGGTTTTCTGTTCCTTGAATTCCCGCGTTCGGAACACGAAGGTATAGGAAACACGCACGTCGCCGACCGTCACCGCCAGGCCGGCCTGCAAATCGCCGACGAAGGTCTTCTTGTCGATGCTGTGGCTCGACGTGAAGGTATTGCCATCGAGAAAAATGTTGCGTGCCACGGCACGGCCCTCGACACCGACGAACAGGTACCAGCCGATTCCCTCCTCGCTGGAAAAGAAATCGGAGCCCGGCAGGCTGGGACGGATGCGCGGCGGGCCGTAATCGTTGGGCAGATGGGCACCGACGCGCAGCGTCGCGCCCGCGGCGGCGTAGGTATAGATATTGCCGAGGGCGCCGCCGAGGCGCGGCGTGATATCAACGCCGAGTCCGGCCAGGTTGAACCGGTGAAACGCGCGCCAGGCGCGTTCATAGTTCAGCACCACGCCGACCTCATTGCGCAGTTGGTGCTCCCAGCCGTTGGGGCGCGGCGAATCGATCATTCGGTGCACCTGCTTTTGCACATCCTCGGCGAACGATGCCGGGCCGACAACGCCGATGTTCAGCGACAGCTTATCGAGCCGCATGCCGGTATCGGAGACCAGCCCAACGCCACCGTAGAGCCAGCCGGCGTAGGGCCGGTCATTGACGATCAACGCCGTTTGCGACAGGTCCTCCGGCGCGAACATGTTCTGCCCCAGTTCGTAGCTGACCCGCCGGCGGCCGCCGGGGGCGAACAGGGTCGTGTGGTCGGCGGCGTCCGCGACCCATGCGGGAACGTCATCCTCGGGCGACAGCCAGGAAATACGGGTGCCATGGGTGAAATTGCGGTCGGTGCCGCTGCCGAACAGATCATTCTCGATTTGCAGGCTGACAATGCCGCGTTCTTCCCCGGCGGCGGCCCATCGCGGCGCCATCGCGACCAGGACCGCGGCGGCGATATAGATGCGCCGTCGCACGGTTGCCCAGCGTTGCCTTGGTCGTGCCATCAATGCACACCGTCCTTAGAATTCCGAAGCGGCGTCTTAAATTGACGCAGTGCAATATAACGTGTGGCGGGGCTTCCGCCACGTGATATATATTTAACTGCTTGCGATTCGCGTCCCGCTGACGCCGTCCATTGAGGATTGTCCGATGATTAAACGCGCCGCGCTTGCCTTGTTGCTTCTCACCGCGCCGATGACCGTGGCGGCGGATCCGCCGTCCACCGGCTTCTATCTCGGCGGCGGCCTTGGCCTGTCGTTGCAGGAAGACGGCTCGCTGACCCCTGGCCCCATCGACGTTGAAACGGATGCCGGCTGGGCCGGCATGATCAACTTCGGCCACAAGTACGCCAATGGCATCGGCGTAGAGCTAGAGGGCGCTTACCGCCGCGCCGGCGTCGACACCGTGGGCAACACCAACGGCAGCGGCGATGTCGGCGGCTTCAGCGGCATGCTCAACGGCTTGTTCAATTTCGATACCGGCACCAAGCTGACGCCCTATGTCGGTGCCGGCGTCGGCATGGCGCGCATCAACTATGATGGCGTGTCGCCGGTTTCCGGCTCGCGCATCGATGATACGGATACCGTGTTCGCCTATCAGGGCATCGCCGGTCTGTCCTACGTTCTCAATCCCAATCTCGACCTGACCGCCGATTATCGTTATCTCAGGACCAAGGATCCGAAATTCACCAGCGACGCCGGCACGCCACTGAACGCGGAGTTCGCCGAGCACCGGATCATGGTCGGCCTGCGTTGGACCTTCGGCGCGGCGCCGAAGCCGAAGATGGCCAAGCCGGTGGCGCAGCCGGCCCCAGCGCCGGCGCCGGCCCCCGCGCCTGTCGCCAAGAAGGCACCGCCGCCACCGCCGCCGGTCGCCCGCACCTATCTGGTGTTCTTCGACTGGGACAAGTCGGCGATTCGCACCGACGCCCAGCAGATCATCGCCACCGCCGCCGCCAACGCGCCGAAGGCCAAGGTGACCCGGCTGGTCGCCACCGGCCACGCCGACCGCTCCGGCACCGCCAAGTACAACCTCGGCCTGTCGCAGCGCCGCGCGCAGGCGGTGATGGCCGAATTGATCCGCCTCGGCATCCCGCCGGGCGACATCAAGGTGCTATGGAAGGGCGAGGCGGAACCATTGGTGCCGACCGCCGACGGCGTGCGCGAACCGCAGAACCGGCGCGTCGAGATCGTCTTCGAATAAATCCGAGAGTTGGGTTAACCGGTTAGCGGGTGACCTGCGTCAACCGCGTGCCGTCGACGCACACCGGCAACCCATGCGGCTTGCCCGAGGCGCGGCTACTGGCGAAGACATCGAACTGATGCGCCGGCACGGCCCGCGCGGCGCCGAACAGGGCTTCCGCCTGCTGGCAGAAGCCGCTGGATTGCAGGCTGCGCATGGACGCCTCATTGGCGAGGCGGGTAACAAATCCATTGAGCCGGGTTTCCGACTTGCCGCCATGCAGACGCTTGAAGAGAGTCTTGAGTCCCTCGCCGCGCGCCACCAATTCCCTTTGGAACTTGCGGACGAAGTGATTGTACTCGTCCTTGCGCTTGCAGGTCAGCGCCGCGACCATCATTTCGGTTTGCACGAGGCGGGATTGAACGGCACCGAGATCGGAAGCGCGAACGCAATTCGCGGCGGCTTCACCGGCGGCGCCCAGCAACAGGCCCACGGCTAGCGTCGCGGCAACTGTTTTCGCGCGGCGTCCCTGTCCCATCGCCAAAGCCTGTACCCCTTGGTCCCTGTTCGCCACAACTATGCCATTATTGGAATCCGCAGGCAACAGGCCGTGCCGACGCGCCCCCCGCGCGGGAACCCAGGGGTCGAGATACCGGATTACGCGGATGTGAATTCCCCCGCGACCCTGGATTCGCCAGAATAGGGCGATAGAATTGCCGTCTCCGGGTTTGGAGTGATCCATGGACCCCATCGAGAACGCCGCCCATGTTTCCATTGGCCGCGCCTGCGGCTTTGCCGGGCTGGGCATCTTCTGCGTCATGGTCGGGCTCAGTTACGAACCGGACCTGGCGGCGCGGGCCGGCGGTATGCTGTTCCTGATCATGGTGCTGATCCTCGCCTTTCGCGCCGGGACCGCGCGCACGCGACCCTACAAAAAAACGGAACTTTGGCTCATCATCGACAAGGAAAAACGACCGCCCGAAGGAATCGCGCAGCAGGTTGTCGGCGAGGCCTTACGCGAGGCCTATCTGTCGTTCGCCGAGTCGACGGCGCTGATCGCCTTCGTGCTGCTGATCGCGGCCTTGGTGCTGGGTTTCGCCGGCGGCGCCGATATCGGCCCGCCGATCACAGCGGGCGCCCCCGATCCGAGCATCGATCCGAGGCCGACGCGGCTGTTGCTTCTCGGCCCCGGTTTCAATTTTCTGCAGACCCCATAGGTGATCATCCGTTCACCACGTTCGGCAGCCCGGTGACGCCCCTATAACGCTGCCATCACGGGTTGAGGATAATCTTGGCCGCCGGGTATTGGCCGGTGTCGAGGTCGCGGAAAGCCTGTCCACCGTCGGCGAGCGGACGTTCCTCGGCCCAGGCGAGACCGCCGAGACGGCCGTCGTGCAGCGCCGCCAGCGAGGCGCGCAGATCGGTGTCGGTGTAGGTATAGACGCCGACCAAGGTGATTTCCGACAGCGTCAGGGTGCGCGCGTCGAAGTCGCCGGCCCAATCCTGCAACCCCACATGGGCGATGATACCGCCGGGCCGCGTCGCGGCAACCGATGCCGCCCGGGTTGCCGTCGCGCCGACCGCGTCGAGCACGATATCGAAACTGGCGTCCGGCGCCTTCACGGTAAGGGGATCGAACGCCGTCAGTCCGGCCGCCGCCACGGTATCGCGCCGCGCAGGATTGGTTTCCGCCACGCACACCTCGCTGGCGCCCCAGGCCTTGAGGATCAGGCCGCCGAGCAGCCCGACGGAGCCGCCGCCGATCACCAGGGTGCTGCATTCCGGGATCGGCCGCCAGGTGGCGCGTGCCGCCAGCGCCAGGGCATGCCAGGCGGTCGCGCAGGGCTCGGTCAACGCGGCATGCGCCGGCGTCATGCCGTCGGGCACCGGGATCAGATTGCGGGCCGGGATCGCCACCCGCTCGGCGAACGCCCCCGGCCAGCCCATGCCGATCAACTCGCGATCGGCACACAGGTTGGAACGGCCGCTCTGACAGTAGCCGCAGGTACCGCAGGTGATCAGCGGGTTGATGACCACGCGCTCCCCGACGGCGGGTCCGGGCGCCAAAATATCCAGCACGGTGCCGCAGGCTTCGTGGCCGAGGATCATCGGCGGCACCCGGCGCGGATCGTGGCCGTGCCAGGCGTGCATGTCGGAGCCACAGATGCCGACCGCCTCGATCTTGATCAGCGCGTCGCCCGGTCCCGGTTGCGGCTCCGGCGCCTCGCGGTATTCGGTGGCCTCGGTGGCGGTATAGTAGAGCGCTTTCATGCTTGCCTCACTTGGCGGTATAGCCGCCGTCAACGTACAGCACCTGGCCCGTTACGTAGTCGGCGGCGGGCGAGGCCAGGAAGATGGCGGGACCGGCGAGATCCTCCAGGCGGCCGTTGCGGCCGATGCAGGTCTGCGCCGCGTGCCGTTGCGCGGTTTCGGCGTCGTTGAACACCGCCGCCGTCAACTCCGTCGGAAAGAAGCCCGGCGCCAGCGCGTTGCAATTGATGCCGTGCGGTGACCAGGCCTCGGCCATGGCGCGGGTCATCTGCGCCACGCCGCCCTTGGACGCGCCGTAGGCGATGCCGTTGGCGAAAGCGCGTTCGGATTGTAGCGAGGCGAGGTTGATGACGCGTCCCCAGCCCTTTGCCTTCATCGCCGGCACCAGGGCCTGGGCGAGGAAGAATGGCACCGACAGATTGAGATCGATGGTCTGTTGCCAGCGTTCCGCCGTCACCGCGTCGGCGTGTTGGCGCGGATTGAGGCCGGCGGCGTTGACCAGAATGTCCGGCGCTCCGAACGGCTCGGAAATGCGCGCCGCCATTGCCGCCCATCCGGCGGACAGATCGAGATCGGCGGCACAGGCGGCCGCCCGATCGCTGCCCGCCTCCGCCACCCATTCGTCAAGCCGCGCCTGCCGCCGCGCCACGCCGACCACGGATGCCCCGGCCCCGGCGAGCGCCGAGGCGATGGCGCGGCCGATGCCTGAACTAGCGCCGGTGACGCAGGCGACACGGCCACCGAGATCAAACGACGGCGCGCTCACTCCACCGCCGACAGATTGAACTGTTCATCCGGGAACCATTTTTCCAGCCGCACATCGGCGGTGCGGGCGTGGCCCTCCATGCCCTCAAGCCGGGAAATGCGCGCGGTGACTTGGGCGATGTTCCGGTTGGCCTCGCGGGTCATGCGCTGCCAGGTGACGGTCTTCATGAACTTGCCGACCGACAGACCGCCAGTGTAGCGCGCCGCGCCCTTGGTCGGCAGGATGTGGTTGGGGCCGGAGGTCTTGTCGCCGAACGCCACCGTGGTTTCCTCGCCAAGGAACAGGGATCCGTAATTGCGCAGGTTATTGAGCCACCAGTCGAGATCGGCGCAGTGAATTTCCAGATGCTCCGACGCGTACCGGTCGGAAACCTGGACCGCTTCCTCGCGGCTGTCGACGACGATGACCTCGCCATAATCGCGCCACGCGGCTTCCGAATTGACCCGGTTGACCTCGGGCAACTCGGCGATGAACTTGGGTGCCAATTCGATAACCTTCCCGGCCAGATCACGATCGAGGGCGATCAACCAAGCCGGCGAGTTGTAGCCGTGCTCGGCCTGACCGACCAGATCCCAGGCGACGATTTCCGGATCCGCCGTGGCGTCGGCGATAACCATCACTTCGGACGGGCCGGCGAACATGTCGATGCCGACGCGACCGTAGAGGATACGCTTGGCCTCGGCGACGAACTGATTACCCGGGCCGACCAGGATGTCCGCCGGCACGCCGCCGAACAGGCCGAACGCCATCGCCGCGATGCCCTGCACGCCGCCGAGCGCCAGCACGGTGTCGGCGCCGCAGAGATCGAGGGTATAGAGGATCGCCGGGTTGACCCCGGCACCGGGACGGGGCGGCGAACAGGCCATCACATGATCGACACCGGCGACCTTGGCCGTGGTCACCGACATGATGGCCGACGCCACGTGCGAATAGCGACCGCCGGGCACGTAACAACCGGCCGCCTGCATCGGGATGTTGCGATGACCGGCGATCAGGCCGGGACTGAGCTCAATTTCGGCGTCGCCGATGGAGGCCTTCTGTGCCTCAGCGAAGCGGCGCACCTGATCATACGAAAAGCGGATATCGTCCTTAAGGGTTTGCGACACCAGATCGGCCGCCGCCTTGCGGTCGTCGGCGGAAACGACGATATCGCCTTCCCACTTGTCGAACTTGGCGGCGTATTCCCGCGCCTTGGCGTCGCCACCGGCCTCGATATCGTCGAGGATGCCCTGCACGGTGGCGCGGACGTCGTCCTCGCCGGTGGCGGCGGTCTTCTCCGCCTTCTTCAGATAGTCGATGGCCATCGGTGCGGCATCCTCGGTTGATCGGTGAATTAGGTGAATT
>JAYOFM010000088.1:0-4602 GCA_038117225.1 Rhodospirillales bacterium | reverse complement strand
CTTATGTAAGCGCTTACATTTTTTATCATAATGATGCTAGAATGAGTCGTCAACGGCGTATTTTTCAGGATTTCATCTCTGCCAAGATGATTTATCTAATTGAAATTAATAACATATTTTTAGACGATCTAGACAGGGCACGAATCCCGTCCACCCGGTCGGGCTTAGCCAAATGACCGGGTCACGGCCAACCCTGGAGCATGTCGCCAAGCAGGCCAAGGTTTCCACCGCGACCGTATCGCGTTGCTTCAATGCACCAGAGCGGGTCCGCCCGGCACTGCGCCAACGGGTGCGGGACGCCGTCGAGGCACTCGGGTACACGCCGCACGGCGCGGCGCGGGCCTTGGCCTCCCATCGCAGTAACACCATCGGCGCGGTCGTCCCGACGCTCGACAACGCCATCTTCGCGACCGTCATCGAGACCCTGCAGCAGCAACTGTCGGCGGCCGGGCGCACCCTGCTGGTCGCCAGTTCAAACTATGACCCGGCGCGCGAGCGCGATCAGATCGAAACCCTGATCGTGCGCGGCGTCGATGGCCTGATGCTGACCGGCGAAACCCGGGATCCGTCCGCCTATGATCTGCTGGCGCGGCGCGGCATCCGCTATGCCTGCACCTACGTGCATCAACCGGACTCGCCGCATCCGACCATCGGCTTCGACAATCGCCGCGCCATGCATATGGTTGTTGGCTATCTGCATGATCTCGGCCACCAGGCCTTCGCCATGATCGCCGGCATTGCCGATGGCAACGACCGAGCCAGTGAACGCATCGCCGGTGTCCAAGAGGCGCTTGCGTATCATGACCTGCAACTGGCGTCGCCGAACCTGTTGCAGCGCCCGTATTCGATTCAGAGCGGACGTGAGGCGCTGCGCCAGTTGATGGCGCTACCGGCGCGGCCGAGCGCCGTCGTCTGCGGCAACGATATCCTGGCCATCGGCGCGCTATTGGAAGCCCAGGCCATGGGTCTGCGGGTGCCCGACGATATCTCCATCACCGGCTTCGACGACATAAGTCTGGCCCGGGAAATCCCGCCCGGCCTGACCACCATCCACGCGCCGCTGCGACGCATGGGCCAACTGGCGGCCGACTACCTGCTCGACCCGCTGCCTACCGACGACGCGGTGCCGCATCTGGAACTGCCGACCGAGATGGTGGTGCGTGGGTCCACGGGACCGCGGCGGTAATTTCAATCTGTCGCGTAGCGGATACTGACCACCTCGAGCTCGACCTCGCCGCCGGGGGCCTGGAGTTTGACCAGGTCGCCCTCCTCCGCCTTGAGCAGCGCCCGGGCGATGGGGGAAATCCAGCTGACCTCGCCGAGTTCCAAGCGCGCCTCGTCGATGCCGACGATGCGCACGGTGCGTTCGTTATCTTCCATGTCGGCATAGGTGACGGTGGCGCCGAACAGTACGCGGTCGCGCGCGCCCTGCATCGCCGGATCGACGATCTCGGCGATCTCCAGGCGCTTGCGCAAAAAACGCATGCGGCGGTCGATTTCGCGCAGCCGCTTCTTGCCGTAGATGTAATCGCCGTTTTCCGAGCGGTCGCCGTTGCCGGCGGCCCACGACACCACCTCGACCACCTTCGGCCGTTCCACCGTGCGCAGCTGGTGCAGTTCGGCACGCAGCCGTTCCATGCCTTCCGGCGTGATGTAGTTGCGCACGCCGGCCGGCAGCGCCACGTCTTCGTCCGGCTCGACCTCCTCGTCGTCGGTTTCCTTGGTGAAGGCCTTGCTCATCCGCCGCCCTCCGGCAGTTGCGTCGGCAGCCGGAATTCCAGACGCTGGCGCGGCGTCAGCCGGCGCGGCAGGACGGCGCGGAGGTGAGCCGCCAGGGAATCCAGCGTCTTGAAGTTATCCGTATTGTTGACATCGTCGCTGGCGCGCCAGAGCCGCGCCGTGCCGTCGGCGGAGCCGGTCAGCAATCGGCTTCCGTCGGCGCTGAAGGCGACATCGACGACCGCATTGCGATGGCCGCCGAGGACGCCTTGCCCGGCGCCGGTCCGCGTATCCCACAGACGCACCCGCCAGTCCGACGACGCGGTCGCCAGCCGCGTGCCGTCGGGGCTGAAGGCGGCGGCGTTGACCCACGCGCCATGGCCGCGCAATTCCAGCAGCGCGCCGCCGCTGGCGACATCCCACACCCGCGCCGTGGCGTCGCGCGACGCGGTGACCAGGCGCCGGCCATCGGCGCTGAAGGCGAGCGCGTTGATCTGCAGGGTGTGCCCGAGCGGTTCGCCCCTCGCCGCCCCGGTGACGCCGTCCCACAGCCGCGCCGTGGCGTCGGTCGAGCCGGTGGCCAGCCAGCGGCCGTCAGGGCTGAAGCGGATGGCCTTGATGGCGTCCTGGTGGCCGGCGAGGACGGCGATCAGCGAGCCGGTCGCCGCGTCCCACAGCCGCGCCGCGCCCTTGTCGTCGGCGCTGGCGAGGCGGCGGCCGTCGGGGCTGAAGGCGAGCGCCAGCAGCCGGCCCTGGTGACCGCTCAGCACCGCCGCTTCGTCGCCCGTCGGCACCGTCCACAGGCGCAGCGTGCGATCGTAGGATCCGGTGGCGAGGCGGCGGCCGTCGGGGCTGAAGGCGAGCGCCGCGATCTTGCCCTGATGGCCGCTCAGGCGGGCGAAACTTGAACCATCGGCGGCGTTCCACAGCCGCGCCGTGCGATCGAAGGACGCTGTGGCAACGGTCTTCCCGTCGGGACTGAACGCCGCCGTCCACACCTTGCCCTTGTGACCGGTGAGATGCGCCAGCGGCACGCCGTCGGTGGTGCGCCACAGCCGCGCCGTCTTGTCCGACGACGCGGTCAGAATGCTTTGGCCGTCGGGGCTGAAGCGGGCCTGGCGAACGAACGCCACGTGGCCGCTCAATACCGTGATCTCCCGACGCGCCCGCGACGCCTCGCGCAAGGCCTCGAACGCCGCCGCCCGGTCCGCGGCATCGAGTTTTCCGGCGTTGCCGCGCAGCGCTTCCAGCACCAGCAACGCGCCAGTCACGGCGTCGCCGGACGCGGTCTGCTGGCGCGCCAGATCGATGATGTCGGCGGCGCGCTCGGGAAACACGGTGCGATAGTGGATCGCCTCGTCCTTGCCGATGAAACCCGTCGAGGCGGTGACAATTTCGCCGCCGTCGCCATCATCGGCGTTGCTCACTGGAGCGGCTTGCACGACCACGGGCTTGTCGGCGACCAGCGATGACGGCCGCCAATCGGGATTGAGCCAGGAATAGCCGACCACGCCGCCGGTCAGCCCCACCGCGGCGACCACCTGTACGCCGAGCCACCACGCGGCGCGGCGTTGGCGGGCCGGCGGCGGCACGGCGGACATAAAATCAGCTCAGGCGTTCGGCGATGGCGCTCAGCAGGCGGGCCGGCGTCAGCGGCTTGGTCAGGTAGCTGTCGCACCCGGCCGCGTGGGCCTCGTCGTGATCGGCCGCGGTGTCGTGGGCGGAAATACCGATCACCGGCATGTCCTTCAGCGCCTCCTCGGCGCGCATGCGGCGCACTGCCTGCCAGCCGGTGATATCGGGCATGTTCATGTCGAGGATGACCAGCACCGGGTCGCGTTCGCGGGCCAGCACGATGCCGGCGCCGGCGTTGTTCACCGAGTCCACCTTATAGCCGGCGGCGGTCAGCGTTTCCTCGAGGAACTGGCGCATTCCCGGATGGTCGTCGATGACGATAATGCGTTGTGCTTCGGCCATGGGTTTCTCGCTGGTTCGGGTTAAGGCACCACTGCCGCCGCATTATAGGCCCGTGGTGCGTTAAGGGAAGGGAACCTGGGTCAGCGCCGCCGCCATGGCCGCCACGTGGGCCGGCGTTGTGCCGCAGCAGCCGCCGATGATACGCGCCCCGGCGGCCCGCGCGGCCACGGCATAGTTCGCCATGTCGGCCGGCGTGGCATCGTAGCTGAAGCCGCCGGATGCCGATTTGCGGCCGATTTGCGGCATGCCGCAGTTGGCCTTGGCGACAAAGACCTCCCCGGCTTGGGCATGCTCGGCGAGAGCGCGCACGCTGTCGACCAGGGAGACCGGGTCGCGGCCGCAGTTGGAACCGACGGCGACCACCGGCGTCCCCAGCCCGCGCACGAAATCGAGCGCCGCCGCCGGGCTGTCCCCCATCATGGTGTGGCCGGCGGTATCGAAGGTCAGGGTGATGACGATGGGCAGCCCGGTCGAGGCCGCCGCCCGCGCCGCCGCCGCCAGTTCATCAAGGATGAAGAAGCTTTCCAGCCACAGCACATGGACGCCGCCATCGGCCAGCGCGACCGCCTGGGCGGCGAAGCCGGCTTCCGCCGCGTCCGCGGTCAAGCGGCCGAACTGCGGCATCATCTCGCCATGCGGTCCCATGGAGCCGGCGACGACCACCGGCCGGTCCGCCGCCAGTTCATCAAGGATGAAGAAGCTTTCCAGCCACAGCACATGGACGCCGCCATCGGCCAGCGCGACCGCCTGGGCGGCGAAGCCGGCTTCCGCCGCGTCCGCGGTCAAGCGGCCGAACTGCGGCATCATCTCGCCATGCGGTCCCATGGAGCCGGCGACGACCACCGGCCGGTCCGCCGCCAGTTCATCAAGGATGAAGAAGCTTTCCAGCCACAGCACATGGACGCC
>JAYOFM010000087.1:0-17275 GCA_038117225.1 Rhodospirillales bacterium | reverse complement strand
CCACCGGCTGGGATCCAATCGAGTGGGCCCAACGCGGCGAGGCACTGGGCGCCGGCGAGATCATGATCACAGCCATCGAGCGCGACGGTTCATTGCAGGGCTACGATCTAGACCTGTCGTCGCGAATCGCCAAGGCATCCGGCGTGCCTGTCTTGGTTTTGGGCGGCGCGGGAACGTGGCAGCACTTCGTGGAAGCCCTGGAAATCGGCGCCGATGCGGTTTGTACGCAAAATATTTATCATTTCACGGAAAGCTCCATCGCCAGCGCCAAGGCGTTCATGGCGAAAAAGGGCTACGACGTGCGGCTCTGAAGGAAGACGGGTTCAATGGTCCGATACTGCAAGACTTGCCTGATGCCGGATACCCGGCCGCGTATCGTCTTCGACGATGACGGCGTCTGCAATGCCTGTCATACGGCTGCGGCGAAGCAGGACATCGACTGGGATGCCCGGCGCCAGGAATTCCTCGATCTGGTGGAGCGCTTCCGGCCGAAAGACGGCCCCTACGATTGCATCGTACCATGGTCGGGCGGCAAGGACTCATCGATGATCGCGCATCGGCTGAAGTTCGATTTCGGACTCAATCCGCTGCTGGTGACATTTTCTCCACTGATCCCCAGCGAGGTCGCCGCCCACAACCGCGAACAAATGATCAAGCTAGGCTTCGACCACATCATGGTCCGGGCCAACCAGAAAGTGTCACGTCGGCTAACCCGTCGGTTCTTTATTGAACGCGGTGATCCGAAAATCCACTGGAACGCCGGTATCAACGCCGTGCCGGTGCAGGTCGCCGTCAACTACGGCATCCCGCTGTTGTTCTATGCGGAGCACGGAGAAAGTGAATATGGCGGTCGTGTGCTGTCTGAAGACCACCGCAAAATTCGTGACTTCACGGAAGTGCTGGAACACCAGATTGGTGACGACCCCCGCAATTGGATGGATGAGGAAATCGACGAAAACGATCTCGCGCCCTATGTCTATCCGGACCTTGGCCGGGTGGAGGAAGTCGGGATCAAGGCGCTTTATTTCGCCTACTTCTTCCGTTGGTCGATGAAGGAAAACTACGACTACATTGCCGACAAGATAGATTTCCACTGCGAACCCGCCGGCCGTACCGATGGAACATTCACTGATTTCGATAGCTTGGACGACAAAATCGACAATCTGTATTACTACATGCAGTTCATCAAATTCGGCTTTGGCCGCTGCGTGCGCGACACCTGCCGCCTGATCCAGAATGGCCAGATGACTCGCGACGAAGGTTTGAATCTCGTGCGTGAATACGACGCCGAGTTCCCCGGCCAGCACCACGCCGATCATCTGGACTATCTGAATCTAACCGAGGATGCCTTCACCGAGATCGTCGACAAGCACCGCGATCTGAAAATCTGGAATCAAGTGGGAAATCAGTGGCAACTTCGCCACCCACCCGCCTAGCAACGAGAGAGCCATGACCAAAGAGGACGGTTTTATCGACCACGACTGCGATCTCTGCGGATCATCAGATGCCACGGAGATCGCCTGCGCGCCCGGTTATACCGACGGCCAGCCGATTCATGTCTGCCGGGGCTGTGGCTTCGTCTATGTCCGACGCCGGCGTTCCTACGAGGAAATCAGCCGCGCCTGGTCGGATGAGTTGTATGAGACCGTTTACACGGCCCGAATACCCATGGTGAAGGCGCGCCAGACCTTCACCGCCGATTTCATCGACGTTTCGCTCGGCCTCAAGGGCAAGAGCGTGTGCGATATTGGCGGCGGCGAGGGCCGGTTCCTGCAGATGGTGGAAGCCCCCGAGTATGGTGCCGCCGGGTTCGGTATCGAGCCATCAGCCAAGAACTGCCAGTTGATGACCGACCTGGGCGTCGAGAGCTTCGAGGGCAGTATCGAGGATTTCCATGCGGACCCCGCGATGAAGGATCGCCGCTTCGACGTCGCCACCATCATGTGGACGCTGGAAGCTTGCCAATCCTGCCGTGGCATGATGAACGCCGCACACGCGCTGCTGGCGCCGGGCGGCCACGTGGTCGTCGCCACCGGCAGCCGCATCCTGGTGCCGTTCAAGAAACCGTTGCAGTATTACCTCGGTCCAAACGACGCCGACACCCATCCGTTCCGCTTTTCCGAGAACACGCTACGCGGCCTCATGGCGGAAACTGGGTTTGAGATGACCCACGTGAACCGCCATATCGATTCCGATTGGATGGTGATGATCGGCCGCAAGGTCGAGGCCGGCACCAACATCCCCTGGCAAGGGGACGATCCGGACCAGGTGCTTGATTTCTTCCAGCGCTGGCACGACGACACCGAGGCCCATTACAAAGGCAGGTAATCCCTTTGCAACGTATCGTCTTCTACCTAAACGCGACACGCGGCCTAGCCACTCTTCCGGTGCTGCTGGATGCCGGTCACGAACTGGCGTTCGCCGTGCTGCCACCGGGCCGTGACGCTATCGCGGCGGCATGCCGTGAAATGGGTGTGGCGACACGCATTATCGAGAATGTGAATGCCGATACATTCGTCGCCGAGGTGAGGGACGCGGACGCGGAACTTGCTGTGATCGCCGGTTATTCAACCATCTTCAAGCGACCACTGATCGCCGCGCCGCGCCACGGCACCATCAACCTACACGGCGGCCGTCTGCCGGAATATCGGGGTGGTTCGCCGCTCAATTGGCAGATCATCAATGGTGAGAGCTCCGCCGGCATCAGCGTCATTCGCGTCGATGCGGGAATCGACACGGGTCCGTTACTGGCCTCGGCCGAGTTTCCCATCGGCCCGGACGATACCATTCGCGAGGCGCATGATCGGGCCAACGCCCTGTTCCCGGGCCTTGTCATCCAAGTCATCGACGCCATTGAGACAGGCACACTTGTGGAACGACCGCAGGACGAAACCCGTGCGCACTATTGGCATCAACGGCGCCCAGAAGACGGCGCCATCAACTGGCAACACATGACCGCGCGTCAGATCCACGATCTGGTGCGCGCCGTCACCCGGCCCTATCCGGGCGCCATAACCGCCTCCGGCGATGCCGCGGTCCGCGTCTTCGCCACACGGCTGCCGACGGCCCCTCTTACCGGATCACCCGGGCACGTGATCGGCGAGGACGAGGACGGCCCCTGCGTCGCCTGCACCGACGGCACGCTGCTGCTCACTGACTACGAAGTCGACGGCGGTGGACGTCTGTCCGGTGGAATGCACCTCTCATGAGCAACCGAGTCCCCGTCGGATTGGCTATCTTCGCGCGCATGGATTCGTCACGCCTGCCCGGCAAGGCACTGCTGGACATCGGCGGCAGGCCGATGCTGGGTCGGGTACTCGACAGTTGCCGTGCGGCCACCAGCATCGATCAGATCATCGTCGCCACCAGCGCACGTGCCATCGACGACCCCATAGCCGAGTTCGCCCAGGCCGAGGGTGCCGACGTATTTCGTGGAGCTGTGGATGACGTGCTTGGGCGCGCTAAGGCACTTGCCGATACCCATGGGCTGGGGACGCTGGTACGTATTTCCGGCGACAGCCCCTTCATGCGCGCCGATGTCATCGACCAAATTGTGGCGGCACACTTAGCCAGCGACGCTGAACTGACAACGAACCTCGCCCCTCGCACTTTCCCGCCGGGACTTAGTGTCGAGGCCTTGTCCGCGGCCCTCTTGACCCGTTTGGATGCGGACGCCACCGATACCCATGATCGCGAGCACGTTACCCGCCATATCTATGCAAACTTGAAGTTCTATCGAATTCGCAATGTGGTTTCGAAGGACGATACTTGGGCGGAATCATCACTGACCGTCGATACGGCCGACGATCTAATTTTTGCCCGCCGGGTCGCCGCGCGGCTAGATGCTGCGCCAGATTTCTCGCTCGCCGAATTGGTGGCACTAGCGGACGACCTCCGCCAACCCGTTCGTGTAATGGCGGGAGCCACGCAATGAGTGCGCTGGCCTTGCTCGGCGGCGAACCTGTAATCCAGGGAGAAATTCCGCGATATCCGTCCATGGGCGCGGCAGAGGAAAGGGCAGTCGTCGAGGTCGTTCGGTCCGGTTGCCTTTCCGGCTTCTTCGGCAGTCCGGGGCCGGAGTACCTCGGCGGACCCAAGGTGCGCGCGTTCGAAGCCGCCTGGGCCGCTCAGTATGGGGTCAAACATGCGGTCTCGATGAATTCCAATACATCCGGGCTAATCGCCGCCATGGGCGCCATCGGCATTAGCCCCGGCGATGAGGTTATTCTGCCGCCGTGGACCATGTCGGCAACGGCAATGGCGCCGCTGTTGTGGGGCGGCATCCCTGTATTCGCTGATATCGAGGAGGACACGTTCTGCCTCGACGTCGATGCGGTCGCGGCGGCAATCACCGAACGCACCCGCGCGGTCATGGTGGTAAACCTGTTCGGCCACCCGGCGCGACTCGCTGACCTACGGACGCTGTGTGACACCCACGGCCTCAAGCTGATCGAGGACAACGCGCAGGCACCCTTGGGCGCGGAGAACGGCCGGCCAGCCGGCACCATCGGTGATATCGGCATCTTCAGCCTCAATTTTCACAAACATATTCACACGGGCGAAGGAGGCGTCTGCATCACCGATAATGACGATCTGGCCCGCCGACTGCAGATGCTGCGCAACCACGGCGAAAACATGACCACAGATTGGGGCCTCGACGACATCACCAACATCGTCGGCATGAATCTGCGTCTGCCTGAACTTTCGGCGGCCATCGGGCTCTGCCAGTTAGCCGACATTGATGCACACGTGGAAAGACGCGAACGCTTGGCCCAGATTCTAAGTGATGGCACCCGTGATCTGCAAGGCTGGACCGTCCCGGTCGTACGAAGTGGCTGCCGCCATAATTACTATGAATGGGTGGTCCGATACGACGAGGATACGGTCGGTATCAGCCGGGAGCTTTTTTCCAAGGCACTTGCCGCAGAGGGTTTTCCTCACTTCACCGCCTACTTGGCGCCGCTCTATCGCCTGCCACTGTTCCAGCAGCGCAAGGCCATCGGCCGCGATGGTTTTCCGTTCACACTGACTGACCGGCAGTATCCAGACGGTCTCTGCCCGGTCACTGAACGCCTGCACGAACACGAAGCCATCTTGTTCGAGCCCTGCGCCTTCGACGTGGACGACACGACGGCCGAAAAACTGGTCGCCGCCGTCCGAAAGGTGCACGCCGGGCGGGATCAATTGAACGTACTCACGGAGTGATGCCGACGCCATGAAAAAGGTCGTCGCCAGCATCGAGGCCCGCATGACCTCGTCGCGCCTGCCAGGCAAGGTGCTGGCCGATATCGCCGGGCGGCCGGCGCTGACGCATCTATTGAACAGGCTTCGCAAGGCGCGCACCGTCGACGGCATCGTGCTCGCCACCACCACCAATGCAACCGACGATCCCGTCGCCGCATGGGCTGACGAACACGGCGTCACCTGCCACCGGGGCAGCGAGGACGACGTCCTGGCGCGCGTCGTCGGCGCGCAACGGGCGATGGCCAGCGACGTCGTGTGCGAGGTTTGCGGTGATACACCACTGCTCGACCCCGGCATCATCGACGCCGCTGTTACTGCATACCTTGAGGGCGCCGGCGACGTGGTCACCACGGCTCGCGTACCGACCTTCGCGGACGGCCTCGACGCCGAGGTTTTTTCTCTCGCCGACCTGGAAACGGTGGCCGATACGATCGCAGACGCCGCCGTGCGTGAGCACGTTTCGCTGCACTTCTACCGGCATCCCGAGCGCTACCGAATCCATGACCTGCCGGCAACGTCGCCGCTCGACCGGCCAGACATGCGATTGGTCCTCGACTACCCCGAGGATCTGCAGATGATGCGCCGCTGCCTGGAGCACCTCGGCCCTAACGCGGATACCGCCGCCGTCATCGCCCTGCTCGACTCCGATCCCGAAATTCGCGCCCTCAATGCCCAGTATTTGAACGCGGTCGCCTCGTGAGCGGAGCCAAATTCAAGACGGTACTGATCGGCTTCGGCGCCATCGCCGAGGGTCTCGGCAACGATGCCCGCATGGCCACCCATTTCCGCTATGCGACCCATGCCCAAGTGTTGCGCGATCATCCGGCGTTCGACTGGCAAGCCGTCGTCGATCCCGCCGACACGGCGCGCCAGCGTGCCGCCACTGATTGGGGCATCGCCGATACCGCTTTGTCCACCGAGGACTTGAAGGAGCGTGCAAGCTTTGAGGCGGCGGTGATCGCTACGCCACCGGGCACCCGATTAGCCGCCATCCAGGCGCTACCAGCGCTCAAGGCCGTAATGGTGGAAAAGCCTCTCGGCACCGAAGGGCCGGCCCTTGTCGCGCACTGCGAGGACCACGGAATCCTCTTGCAGGTCAACCATTGGCGGCGCGGCGACGCATTGATGGGCAGCCTGGCCACTGGCGATCTCGCCCGTCACATCGGTGATGTTCAGGCCTGCTTCGCCACCTACGGCAACGGTCTCGCCAACAACGCCAGTCATCTGGTCGATGCTCTGCGCCTGTTGCTCGGTGACGTGATCACGGTGCGCGCGCTCGGCGCGGCGTCCGCCGCCCCGGAACCGGCCGCGGCGGGGGATCATTCCCTGGCCTTCGCCTTGACCTTCCAAAACGGCGTAATCGCCAACATCCAGCCGCTGAATTTCCAGCACTACCGTGAAATCAGTATTGATCTTTGGGGCACCACGGGTCGCCTGCAGATCAATCAGGAGGGCCTCGCGGTGACCCGCCATCCGGTAGCTGAAAATCGCGGCCTCGACGGCGCTCACGAGGTGGCGTCGGATGCATCCGAAAAGCTTGTCGTCACGGTTGGCGAGGCTCTCTACCGGCTCTATGACAATCTGGCAGCGGCGGCGAGCGGCCGGACTGTGTTAATGAGTTCCGGCGATTCTGCGATAACGAACGAAGCCATCTTGCGGGCGGCCTTGCAGTCGGCCGATCAAGACGGCGCCCCGATTATCCCCGCGTGATCGCCCCTATGGACGCGGAAACATCCATCCTATTGTTCGTCGAGGATCCCGGTGCCGCCAATATGCTTGCAGGTCTTTCGCAAGCCCTATCCGAAACGGGACTAGATGCGATCGTTGCCGCTGCCGACCATGCCACGGAACGATTAACCCACTTGGGTATCGACCACATCCCGCCGGACGGTGACGCCGATGCACTGCTTGATCGGACTCGCCCTCGTATTCTCGCGGCCGGATGTGCCGAGAACCCAGCCGCTTTCGGCCTTCGCCTCATTGACGCGGCCCGGCAGCGCGACATCATGACCGTCGGCCTGATCGACGGACCGAGCAATCCAGCATATCGATTTAGGGGCACTGGCGTCGACCCACTCGGCCACGCACCTGACCGGTTGATCGTTCCCGATCCTCCAACGGCGGCGCTGTTCCAAGACTTGGGGTTCGCCGCTGGCGCCATCATGGTCACGGGGCATCCGCATTTTGACGCCGTCAGCCACAGCCGCACGGCGCTGGAAAACGAGGGACAAGCCGCCGTTCGCGCGCGGGTGTTTCCCGATGCCCCGGCCGGACGGCCGTTGCTCTTGTTCGCGGCGGAACTGTCCGATGGCCACGACCGGGCGCAATTCCAGCGCGGGGAAAACTATACCCTTACTGGCCGCGGCGGCAGTGTCGTACGGACGGATATCGTGCTGGAGGAGGTGCTCGACGCCGTCGCCGCGATGCCCCCCCGGCCCACCCTCGCCGTGCGTCTGCATCCCAAGAACACTGCGGCGGATTTCCTCACCTACCGTGACGAGATCGACCTGTTCAGCGCCGGCGGTCTGCCGCTGGAAGCCCTGTTCGCGGCTGATGCCGTCGTCGGTATGAGTTCCATGGTGATGTGGGAAGCCGCCCTGCTCGGCCGGCCGACCCTCGCAATTCTACCGCGTGCGATGGAGAAGGGCTGGCTAAGCGCCATCGGCCTTGGGATCGTTCCGGTGGCGACAAGCCGCGATGACATTCATCGAATGCTCGCCGACCTTTTGGCCGGCCGCCTGATGGGACGGAACCCCGCCGAGGTGATAGAATTAGGCGCTGCACGGCGTATCGCCGCGGCACTCGCAGCGCAGATCACGCGGCCGGACTGAACATCATGGCGATTGCACAGGAACTCAAAACGACGCGTCTGCGGTTGGTCTCGTTTTCGGATGCCCACCTAACCGATACATACATCGGATGGCTCGGTGATGCGGAGGTGACGCGCTATTCGGAACAGCGCCACCACAGCCATGACCGGAAATCTTGCGCGGCTTTCGTCGCGTCGTTCGCTGAATCGCCGAGCATGCTTTGGGCCATAGAATTGCGAGACGGCCGCCGTCATATCGGCAACATTCACGCCGATGTGGATGCGGCCAACCGAGTCGCCGACGTCGCAATCTTGCTCGGCGCACGCGATCTCTGGGGCAAGGGATTGGGATCGGAAGCTTGGTGCGCGGTGCTTGATCATCTGTTGGGTGATGGCGGCATGCGCAAGGCCACCGCCGGGTGCATGGCGGTCAATCAGCCGATGCTGACGCTGATGGAACGATCCAACATGACCATTGAGGGCCGTCTGGCGCGTCAGTTCCAATGGCAGGGACAGGAAGTCGATCTCGTCAAGGCCGGCAAATTCCGCGATGTCTGACGACACGGACACATCGCCACCCGATCCCCGTCTCGCCGAGTCGGCTGCGTTGATGGCGCAAGGCCGCGTGGCGGAGGCGGCGGCGGTCTGCGCGGCCGTCCTCGCCGATAAGCCAGATAACGGCGACGCCAATTATCTGTCCGGCGTATTGGCACTGCAATCGGGCGACGTGACGACAGGAATTGACCGATTGACCCGCGCCGTCGCCATATCGCCGAAAAACCTCCAGTTCCAACGCCAACGCGGACAAATCCTGATGCACTTGGGCCGATCGGATCTGGCCGAGGAAAACCTGCGCGCGGCGCGTGACCTCGCGCCCGACGACGCGGAGATCAATTTCGAACTTGGCGAGGCGCTGCGGCTGCAAAACCGAAACGCGGATGCCGAGGAGCCGTTGTCGCGTGCCCGTGAATTACGACCGGATTTCATCGGTGCCGGCAACAGCCTGGGCATAGTCTACGATCGTCTCGGCCGGCCAGCGCAAGCCGAATCGCTCTTTCGTGATGTGCTGGCGCGTACCGACGAAACGCCGGAGTTGCTTTATAACCTCGGCAACGTCTGTAAGGATCAGCGCAAGATGGCCGAGGCTCTGGAGGCCTATACCCGGGCCGTGGCATTGCGGCCGGACTATGCCGAGGCGCAGGTGCATCTTGCATATGCGTTGTTATTCCTGGGCGATTATGCGGCGGCGTGGACGGCTTATGAATGGCGTTGGCGGCTGCCCCAGTTCGCGGGCACGGTGCGAGATTACCCGCAACCACGCTGGTCCGGCGAACCGCTTGATGGCAAGCGCATCCTGGTGTGGTCGGAACAAGGCTTCGGCGACACTCTGCAATTCGGCCGCTTTGCCAGTGAGGTGGCCTCCCTTGGCGGCGACGTGGTGTTGGAATGCCAGCCTCCTCTGGCGTCGTTGATGGCCAGCTTGCCCGGCATCAGCGAAGCACGAGCGCCGGGTACCATTACGGAAGGCTTCGAGCTTCACGTGCCGCTGTTGAGCCTGCCAGGCTTGCTTGGCATCACCACGGAAAACATTCCGGCGACTACGCCCTACCTCGCTGCGGACCCGGTAAAAGTCGCGGAATGGGCCGTGCGCATCGGCACCGTCCCGGGGCGCGGGAAAATCGGCCTCGCCTGGCGTGGTAGCGCCGAGGTCCGGGGGACGACACCACGCGCCTGCCCGCTCGCCGCGCTGGCGCCGTTGCTTTCGCTGGCCGACGTGGACGTCTATGCCTTTCAAAAGGACAAGGCACCGGAGGATCGGCCCCTGCCGGCCGGCCTAATCGATCTCGCCGACGATTTCTCCGATTTCTCCGACACCGCCGCCGCCATGATGTGCATGGATGCCATCGTCACCATCGATACCGCGGTGGCCCATCTGGCACTGGCGCTGGGCCGCCCGACCTGGGTCATGTTGTCAATGGCGGCGGATTGGCGCTGGTGGCGCGACGGACCACGAACCGCCTGGTACCCGGAGGCTCGTCTGGTCCGCCAGTCGCGGGCCGGCGAATGGCGATCCGTGGTCGATAATATCGTCGAGGCGGTGAAAAAGCTGGATTGAGCCCCCATACAGAAAAATGTACCGGTCCAGGTGGTCAATTTTTGCCGGGTAGGTGATGAATTCTCACTCGGTGCTCAGCTCGAAAAACAATTTCTCCATAAAAATCAAGGAAATAGGAACTCTAGGCCAATTGGCCCGGGGCTTGCTCCCAATGGCGCGGGACAGTGGTGCTTATGCACTTGAGAGGAAAACGAGCTCATGAACGACTTGACGATCAAGCAGCCGGCCTTCGGCGACAATATCTCCAAAGCCCAGCAATTGCGCCAGAACGCGACGCAGCTTGCGGGTCTCGCGGCGTCCTTCGAGGACCTGCTGAAGGGGATCGGCGGCAATAGCGGCACCGCCACGCCCGATATCGGCCAGAGCCTGATCGCAGGAATTCGCGAGACCGACCCCTATAGGGAACAACGCAACCAAGAAGAGCCGCGCGATGACGCCGCACCGCGCACCGATGCACGCGATAGCGGCGCCCGCGACGAAAACACGACGGAAGCGCCAAAGGCCGAAAACCGCGATGATGGCGGCCGCGACAACCGTGCGGACGATCATCGTGATGGCGACGCCGACCATGGTGACACCGGCACGCGCGACCGGGCCGACAACGGAGAAGGTCACGGCGATGACGGGCGCTCCGACGACGGCAACCGTCAGGCATCCGACGATGGTAGCGGCGCGCCGGAACGTGGGCGCGAGGATAATGGCAATTCTCAAGGTGGCGCCGAGGCGGTAAATAACAGCAATGGCGGCGAAGGCAATGTCGTCTCACAGACCGCCAACGCGGTCCAGCAAACCGTGCAGGGACATGTCGCACAGCAAGTGTTGTCCGCCGTGGCGGCCCGCACGACGAACGGCACGACCGTTCAAACCAACGTTGCCGCGACGGAAACGGGCAAGTCCAACGCGGTCGATGGCCTGGCCACCGCGACGGCTAATACAAACAAGGGCCAGTCGGTTAATACCGCCCGAGCGGCCGGCAACCATGGCCAAAGTAACACCGGAAACGGCCAGAACGCCGCCAATCAACAGCAGACGGCGCAGGCCAGTAACGCCGCAACGCAAACCACCAATGCCGGTAACGCCGAAGCGGCACGCCAGCAAGCAGCGGAACTTTCCCGCCAGATTGGCGCCGGCGATCAGGTTCGCGTCAATGTCAACGTCACCAATGATCAAGGCGGCCTGACCTCGAAGCCGACGGCCACCCTGGTACAGACCACGACCACCGGCGCCAATACCGGCGAGACACTGCGAAATGGCCAGCAGTCGACCGGCAACCAAAACCAAAACCAAGCCAGCGGGCAAAAAACCAACGCGCAAGCGCAGGCCAATGGACAGACCGCAAACACGCAGGCCGCGCAGCAGGCGGCGAGCGGCGCCGATATCGCGGCCCAAGTTGCACAACAGGCTCGCGTGGCGGGCGGTTCCGCCCATGCCGCCAATTCGGGTCCCGTGAATGGCACCGGCGGGCTCGACGGCAATTCCACGACGCAGAATTCGAACGGTACCGGTCAGCAGGCTGGCCAAGCACTACAGGCGCAGCAATCCCGCGCCACGGCGCCGACCCAGGCGCAGTCGCAAGCCAACCAAACGCAACGCGCACCGCTACCCAACCAATCTGTGGTCGATCAGGTGTCGGTGAAGATCACCAAGGCCCTGCAAAACGGTGCCGACCGCATCTCCATCCAGTTGAAGCCAGCCGATCTTGGCCGTGTCGACATCAAGATGGAACTGACCCAGGACGGCCGCGTCATGGCCGTCGTCTCGGCGGAAAAGCAGGACACCCTCGATCTGCTGCGCCGCGATGCCTCGGAACTGCAGAAGGCCTTGGCCGACGCCGGGTTGAAGACCGATGCCGGCGATCTCGCCTTCAATCTGCGTGGGCAGGAAGGCGAAGGCGGTGAAGGTGAAGAGGGCGGCCCGGTCGACGTGGCCGAGGAAGACGACGCGGCAGACGACGGCACCGCCGTCGATGACGGCGTCATGCTTGCCCATGAGGGCGGAATTCTGGCCAACGGCCGCATCGACGTTCGGGCCTGATCTGGCGCGGGTAAAAGTTAAAGCCCTGGTCGATCCGGGGCATTTGAGGAGTAAAGTGAGATGATTCTCGGCGGTGTTTCCAGCTCGACGACGACCACGGACGGCACACAATCGGCCGCGTCTGAAGCCAAACTCGAAGAGGACCTCAATCGGTTTCTCACGCTCTTGGTCACCCAGCTGAAGAATCAGGATCCGCTGGATCCCATGGATTCCACTGAATTCACCAATCAGTTGGTGCAATTCGCCAGTGTCGAACAGCAGATTTTCCAGAATACCAACCTGGAAAAACTGATCAATCTGCAGGAATCCAATCAGATTTCCACGCTGGTCGATTACATCGGCACCAACGTCGAGGTGACCGGCCAGAAGGGGTCGCTGCTGAACGGCCGCTTTGAAATGACCTATGACATGCCGTTCGGCGCCCGCTCGGCGAGTTTGTCCATCACCAACAAGGATGGCCTCACCGTACTCACCCGCGACGCGGAAACCGATCCGGGCCAGCACACCTTCGTTTGGGATGGCAAGAACGATTTCGGCGTCGACCAAGCCGATGGCACATACACTGTCATCGTTTCCGCCCTCGATGCGGACAACAACCTGCTGACGGTCGGCCATACGGTGTACGGCAATGTCACCGGCGCCGGCGCCGATCAAGGCAACGTCACGCTGACCCTCGGCGAGGACATCGTGGTGCCTCTCGACAGCGTGCTGTCGGTCAAGCAACCGGTAACCGCCGACCCGTAACCAGCACATGGACAACAATGGATCGGGGTCAACCCCGGTCATGACCCATAAACAGATGGACGCGTATTGAAGCCGGATCAGTCCGGCAGATCGAAGGAGAAGAAAGATGTCGCTTTTCGGTTCGTTGACTTCCGGTGTATCCGGCCTGACGGCGCAATCCAGCGCCATGGGCGCGATCGCCGATAACATCACGAACGTCAACACGGTCGGCTATAAAGGGGTCCAGGTCGACTTTCAGACCCTGGTCACCGTTCAGACGTCGACGACGTTCTTCAACGCCGGTGGCGTGCAGTCCAGTCCACGCCAGGACACGGGCATTCAAGGCCTGTTGCAGGCGTCCACGTCGTCGACCGACATCGCCATCTCCGGCAATGGCTTCTTCGTCGTCAACGAAGCCAACCGGCCGACCATCAACAACGAATTCCTGTTCACCCGGGCCGGATCGTTCTTCCAGGACAACGAAGGCTTCCTGCGTAACACCTCCGGCTTCTTCCTGCAGGGCTGGCCGACCGACGCGTCCGGCAATGTCACCCCGGCCAACACGTCGTTGACGGTGCCCAACCAGAACGTCATTTCGACCGACTTTCTGACCACGGTGAACCTGAACCGGGTCGGCGGCACGGCAACGGCGACCCGTACGGTCGCCATCGGCGCCAACCTGCCGGCCAACGATACCGCCGGCACGACCCATAAGACCGACGTACAGTTCTTCGACACCCTGGGCAACGCCAACACCACCAGCCTGCTCTATACCAAGGGCCAACGCGATAACCAGTGGGACCTGGAAATCACGCCGCCGCAGGGTGTCGGCGTGGTGACGCTGTACCAGGATACGTCGGGTTCGAATGTCTACGAAAGCCGCGGCCAGCTTGAATTCACCGCGACGCCGAATAGCGGATCGACGGTGGTTATCGATGGCATCACCTACCAGTTTTCGACCTTCTCGTCGAAAACGGCGTCATTGGCGAATCCGTTCACCTTCACCGCCGCCACCAATACGATCTCGGCGACCGCGGCGACCTTTACCGGCCTAACCATCGGTGATTCGATCACCATCGCCGGAGCGCCCAACGGTGCCGATGACACCACCCATAGCATCACCGCGGTATCCTCCGACGGATCCTCGATTACCGTGGCGAGCCTCGTCTCCAACGCCGCCGATACCGATGCCAGCGTCACCATCAACGATCAGACGGCGCGGAAGATCGTCGACATTTCGGCGACGGGCATCACCACGTCACAGGCGGTGTCCGCCCTCGTCACCAAGGTCAAGGAAGCGGATACCGACTACAAGGATATCGATCTAACGTCGACGCCCAACGTGCTCAACAATCGGATCCAGATAGCGACATCGTCATCGACGACGGTCTTCTTCACCGACGACGGTACCGGCGCGATCACGGTCGATCCCTTGGGCCTGCGGACCGCGGCAGGTCTCGCGGTTCGTCAGGAAGCCGCCTTCACCGTCAAGGAAAAGACCAAGGCACACCGGGACGAACATCAGTTCACCTTCCCGCAAAACCCTACCACCTCGGGCACCGCCCCGATGGGTGCCGGCACAGCCCTCAACACCATCACCATCAACAGCATCGTCTACGAAGTCACCACGGCCGCCGCCGCCACTGGCACCAACCGATTGGTCCAGGTCGACACCGTGCTCAGAACCGCGAACGCGACCACGGTGGCGATTGGTTCCGCCATCAACAACTTCCTGGTCGCCCTGGAAAACGCCATCGAGGCGGCGGATCCGGAATTCAGCGTCGGCGGCACGACGGTACGTACCCGTAAGACCGGCAGCACCTCCGAGCCACCGGCCACGGATCGGGATACCCTGGTACTCAGCAATCTTCAAAAGGGCTCGTATAACATCCTGTTTGACGCCAATTTCAATTTGGTGCCGACCGAACCCGATGGATCAGCGACCGTTGCCGCCGGCACCAACTTCAGCATCGACAAGACACAGGCGTTGACCTTCAACTCAGACGGTCTTCCAAGCGCCTTCGGCGTCGCCGAAATGGAAATACTCGGTTACGCCAACGGCGCGGCCGATATGGATGACGGCAACGCGCCCAACAGTCCCCGCATCACGCTGGACTTCGGCCGCGTGGGCGAGGCCAACGGCTTTACCCAATTCGGCGCCTCGTTCACGCCGGTATTCATCCAGCAGGATGGTTCCCAGTTCGGCAACTTCGCCGGTGTCACCATCGCCAACGATGGCCTGATGACAGCATTGTTCGATAACGGTGAAACGCGACCGGTGTTCAAGTTGCCGATCGCCACCTTCGTCAACGTCAACGCCTTGGGATCACGAACGGGCAACGTCTGGAACCAGACGCAGGGATCCGGCGATCCGACATTGCGCGAAGCGAACAACGGCCCATCCGGCCAGGTCGTGCAGTCGTCGCTGGAATCATCCACCGTCGATATCGGTTCGGAATTCACCAAGATGATCGTCGTCCAGCGCGCCTTCTCGGCGGCGACGAAGATTATCTCGACCGCCGATGAAATGCTCGAGGAACTCGTCCGCATCAAGCGGTAATCCATAACCAGCCGGGACAGGCAAAGGGTTTCACCGTTCCACCCACCCACCGTCCCAACCCAACGGCCCCGGCCTCGGATCCCAAATCCGAGCCGGGGCCACTCTTTTGCACCTTCGCAACCCGGAACGGCTGGTATAGTCAGGCGACGACAATTCCAATTTGGAGGCTTCATGAGCGCCAGCGTCATTCTGGTGACACCGGACGAGGAAGTCGACAATCTGTGCGCGTCCATGCGCCGCGTCGATCCGGCCATCGAGATCGCCGCCGCGTCATCCATAGCGGCACTACGATCTGCCGCCGCGGCCGCCCCCGATGCCCGATTGATCGGTTTTTGCACGCCTCTGATCGTTCCCGCCGAAATTCTTAGCGGCCGCCCCGGCGGCGCCTACAATTTTCATCCCGGTTCGCCAGAATTTCCGGGACTGTTCCCCGCCTGCTTCGCTATTCATGAGAACGCCCGGCAGTTCGGAGCGACCTGCCATGAAATGACGGCGGATATAGACCAAGGCGCGATCGTCGGTGTCACCCGGTGTGACATGCCGGCGGATATAGATCGACTGAACCTGGAAGCTCTGAGCCGGCAGTTGGTCACCCATCTTTTCAACGAAATGGCACCGGTCCTCGTCCGCACGGACGAACGACCGCTCTCCATCGACGAGAAATGGCGCGGACCAATTCGACGCCGCGCCGACTTCGAGGCACTGTGCGTCCCGCCCGAAGGCGTTGACGCGGTAGAATTCGAGCGTCGTCATCGCGCTGTCGGAGAAGGTCCCGACCACGCGCTGCGTATACCAATACACGGCCGCATGTTCCGACTGGAAAATATCGCCACCGATGGTCGGGTTTACGTCGGCGGCCGTCCACGTTAGACGTCAATATCAGCGGCAATTCACCGCGCTCTCTTGAGGTATACGCTGCCGATGCCGCCCAACAATTCTGATAACCTGAGGTCTCGAAATCTCGCCTTGTTTAAACGAACGAGCGAGCATCTCTATCAGCGCTTGATGGAGGTGGAGGAATCCTCATCCGCGGAGGAAAATGCACCGCCCGCCGAGGATCGAATACGCAAAATATCTCGCCTCACTGGTTATCTTGCGGATATCGCGCGCCTTGACACCTACACTTTCCAGTTTCTGAAAACAGCGCGAGAACAGGCGCGTGATGAGGGCATCGCTTTTTTTGAAACTCCGCGTACCGCCGAAAGCTATGTCCTGGTCATACTCGGGGTCGGCGATGGGACGGAGTTGCTGTCCCTCGTCGATAGAACGAAACCGCATTTTGTCGTCATCGTCGAATCCAACATCTCCGCCATGTGGCGCACCATCAACGGATTTGATTGGCAATCGTTGTTCCAGGCACTGCATGAACAGAAGGCGAAGGTCCAGTTCTTGTTCGAGTCGGAGGCAGACGCAATTTCGGCCAGCCTCTGGCGCATCATCAGGCGCTTCAATCCGTGTTGCGCCGACGGCCTGACCGTTGCCGCCATCGATTATCCGGAACTCACTCCCAAGATTCTGAACAATCTGCATGACGAAGCTTTCTTGATCGGGGCAAATCTTGGATTCTTCTATGACGAACTGCTGATGCTATCGAATACCTACCGGAATTTCACCGGCAAGCGCCGCCATATCTTTCGCCGCCAACCGGACATTGATCCGGGATTGCCGGCCTTCGTGGTCGGCAGCGGCCCGTCTCTCGATTGGGCGTTGCCGGCGATTCGCCAGCACGCCGAGAACGCCGTCATCATATCCGCCGGCTCTGCATTACGGCCTCTCCTCAAGGGCGATG
>JAYOFM010000086.1:0-17345 GCA_038117225.1 Rhodospirillales bacterium | reverse complement strand
TGAGCGCGACCGATCGCGTATGCATCATTGGTACGCCTATTCCAGGAGTTCGCCATGTCCGCCGGCCGTTCGACACACCGCGCCATGTCCGCCAGCCAATGGGGGTTGTTGGTCGCGCTCGCGCTGGTTTGGGCGGCATCGTTTTTCTTTGTCGAGGTGGCGTTGCGCGAACTGCCGCCGCTGACCATCGTCTTCGCCCGCGTCGGCATCGCCGCGCTGGTGCTGACGCCGCTGGTATGGTTGCGCCGGCGCCCCGATGACGCGGCCCTGCCGTGGCGCGATTTCGCCATCATGGCGCTGCTCAACAACATGATTCCGTTCAGCCTCATCTTCTGGGGCCAGACCGAGATCACCGCCGGCCTCGCCGCCATTCTCAATGCCACGACGCCGTTGTTCACGGTGGCGCTGGCGCATTTTCTGACCGACGACGAACGCATGACGTTGCCACGGTTCATCGGCGTCGTTCTCGGCATTGTCGGCGTCGGCGTAATGGTCGGTCCGGCGGCGCTTGAGGGCCTCGGTCTGGCATTCGTGGCGCAGGCCGCCGTGCTCGGCGCGGCGCTCAGCTATGCCCTGGCCGGACTTTTCGGCCGGCGGCTGCGCCGGCTGCCGGCGATGACCGCCGCCTGGGGTCAGGTCGGCATGTCGACCCTACTGTTCCTGCCGGTGGTGGCGATGATCGAGCGGCCGTGGACACTCGCCGTTCCCGGCGCCACCACGGTGGCGGCATTGATCGCTCTCGGCGCCGTATCGACGGCGCTCGCCTACGGTCTCTATTTCCGCCTGCTGGCCAGCGCCGGCGCCACCAACCTGCTGCTGGTCACCCTGTTGATCCCGCCGGGCGCGGTGGCGCTCGGTGTGCTGATCCTGGGCGAGGTGCTGGCGGTACGCGAGGTCATCGGCATGGTGGTGATCGCATCGGCATTGCTGGTCATCGACGGCCGCCTATTGCGTTTCGCGTCACGCCGTCGGTGACAGCCGATAGCCGCATGCCATAGGATGCGGCCTTGAGAGCACCACGCGAGGCAACATCATGAGCGACAAGATCGTCCTTTGGCGGGCCATGTACGACCCGTCGGCGCACCAATTGTTCGAGAACGCCGGCGCCGAGGTTGTCGTTGTCGACAGCGCCGATACACAGGAACTAACGGCCGAGCTGGCCGACGCCCGCGCCTTGTGGGTGCGAACGCCGGAGCGGGTCAGCGAGGATATCTTGGACGCGGCGCCGGAACTGGTGGTGGTTTCCACGTCCGGCTTCGGCACCGACAACATCGCCATCGACGCCGCCACCGAACGCGGCATCCTGGTGGTCAATCACCTGGGTTTCGGGCGCACACCGGTGGCCGAGCACACCATCGCGCTGATGCTGGCGACGGCCAAGCAACTGGTATGGAGCGACGCCGCCTACCGGGACGGCTCCGCCTGGACCGAACGGTCGGGCCTGCAGGTCACGGAACTGGCCGGCAAGACCGTCGGCATCGTCGGCGTCGGCTATATCGGCGCCGAACTGGCGCGCAAGCTGACGCTGGGGTTCGACTGCCGGGTGCTGGGCTATGACCCGTACGTTGATCCGCGTCTCGCCCTGGCCGCCCGGGTCGAGCGGCAGCCGTCGCTCGAGGCCATGCTGGGGCAATGCGATTTCCTTTGCGTCTGCGCCGAGCTGACCGGCGAGACTCGCGCCATGATCGATGCCGCGGCGCTGGCGGCGCTGCCCCGGGGCGCCATCGTCGTCAACGCGGCGCGTGGCAATATCGTCGATCTCGATGCCCTCGCCGATGCGTTGGACAGCGGCCATCTGCGCGCCGCCGGGCTCGACGTGGTGTTCCCCGAGCCGCTGCCCGCCGGCCATCGCCTGCTGAGCAATCGCAAGGTCACCTTCACCCCGCACACGGCGGGGGTGACGACGGAAGCCTCGGCGGCGCTGTCGCGTTCCGCCGTCGAACAGATTCTGAGCGTGCTCGCCGGCGAGGCGCCGCCCTATCCGGTCAACCCGGCGGCATGGGAGGGTGAAGCCTCCCGGAGGCCCTAGCGCCCCCAGAGGATCAGCGTCAGGATTCCCGCCACTACCAGCAGGATGCCGATCAGTTCCAGCCGGTTGGTCTTCTCCTTGAAGAACACGATCGAGGCGATGAAGGTGAACACCAGTTCGACCTGGCCGACGGCGCGCACGTAGGCGGCGTTCTGCAGGGCGAAGGCGGTAAACCAGCCGATGGAGGTCAGGTTGCCGGCGATGCCGACCATCGACGCCGGCCGCCAGGCACGCAGCACGGCGGTCCACTGGCCGGGCTCGCGCAGCGCCAGATAAATTCCCATGATGATGGTCTGGAACGTCACGGCGGTGGCCAGCGCGTAGGCCGCCGCCATGATGAAGGTGTCATGTTCCAGCGCCAGCACGGCGCCGCGAAAAAACACCACCGAGCCGGCAAGAAACAAACCCGAGGTCAGGCCAAGCACCGTCGCCTTGTCGGTCAGGCTGGTCAGCAGATTGGCGAACGTCACCTTGGTCTGCGCCACCGACAGCACGATGACGCCGGCGGTGCTGATGGCGATGGCGATGACGGCGATCAGGCTCAGAGTATCGCCGAGAAAAATGAAGCCGAGGACGGGAATCTGCACCATCTCGGTCTTGGAAAACGTCGTGCCGACAGCGAAATTACGGAACGAGAACAGCTTGATCAGCAGCGCCGTGAAGATGATCTGCGACAGCCCACCAACCACCGCGTACATGTAGAACAGGGCGTTCGGTTCCGGCCACGCCATGCCGCCCCAGTAGTTGAGACCGAACACGTAGGCGATCGACAGCGGCGCCGAATAAAGGTAGCGCACATAGGTCGCGCCCCCCGTCGACAGCCGGCCCTTCAGATACTTCTGCAGCACCATGCGCAGGTTTTGACAGAACGCCGCCGCGATGGTGATGGGTAGCCAGAGATCGATCACGAACGCACGGCCTAGAAATAGTCAGGCAGGGTGGCGGCGAGGGCGCGTTCGATACGCGCGCGCACCGGTGCATCGTCGGCCGGCGGCGTGAACGTCTGGCCGGTGACCTGCTCATAGAGGCGCACGTACTTGGCGCTGAATTCGATCAATGTCTCGGGCGGAATTTCCGGCAGCGGCTCATTGTACGGGTCGCAGCGCGCGCGGATCCATAGACGCAGGAATTCCTTGTCCAGGTTTTCCGGTTCCCCGCCCGCCGCGATCAGCGCGGCGTAGGTATCGGCGGCCCAATAGCGGCTTGAATCGGGTGTGTGGATTTCATCGGCGAGGACGAATTTGCCGTCCCCGTCGCGGCCGAACTCATACTTGGTGTCGACCAGGATGAGGCCATTGGCGGCGGCGATGTCACGCCCGCGCGCGAACAGGGCGAGGCTGATCTCGGCCAACTCATCCCAGTCGCGCTGGCTCATCATGCCCTTGGCGACGATGTCCGCCGGCGTGATCGGCACGTCGTGCGCGCCGACGTCGCCCTTGGTGGTCGGCGTCAGGATGGTATCCGGCAACTTGGCATTCTTGGTCAGGCCGTCCGGCAGGGTGATGCCGTAGACGTCCCGCTCGCCGCGCGCGTACATGGGCCAGATGGCGGTGTCGGTGGTGCCGGTCAGGTAGTCGCGCACGACCATTTCCACCGGCAGCATGTCGAGCCCGCGCGCGATGATGACATTGGGGTCCGGGTAATCGATGACGTGGTTGGCGCAGACATCGCCGGTGCGGTCGAACCAGAACCGCGCCGTCTGGTTCAGCACCTGGCCCTTATGGGGCACGGCGGCGAGTACGTAATCGAAGGCCGATTGCCGGTCGGTGGCGATCATCACCCGGCGGCCATCCCCCAGGTCATAGGAATCGCGCACCTTACCGCGCTGGAAATTCGGCAGGTTGGGGAAATGGGCGTCCGTCAGGACACCCGCGAGCAGTCGTTTATCGTGTTCGCTCAGGCTCATGGCGTCGGCAGTATAATGGCGGCGCAAACCTTTGAAAGACCTTCCCGCCCCCTCGCTATCTGGCGCAACGAACGCTAGACTTGCCGGTAATGAAATTTCGATAAGCGGAGGATGACATGAACGTCGATCTGTCCACGCGGGCAAAACTGGCGGTGACCGAGGCGCTGAACGCCATCGGCGCCGAATTATCCGACGACAAGAAGCACGCCGTCGCCACCATCATCGAACACGCCATGGCCGACGCCGTGCGGACGGTAACGCTTGAAATTCGCGGTGCCGTCGATACCTGCCTGGGCCCCGAAGAGGACCGGGCGCACCAGTTGCGTGACGAGATCAACCGTTGCCACACGGCGCTGATCGCCAACCTGTCGAGCCTGCGCTGACGCCCGCCACCGATTCGCCGGCGCTGTTCATCGGCAGCGACATCTACCGGGATTCCAGCTACGGCCGCGACCATCCGCTGGCCATTCCCCGGGTCAGTGCCTGTATCGATCTTACCCGTGCCCTCGGCTGGCTACCGGACAGCCAATACGTGGAGAGCCCGCAAGCTACCCGCGCCGAGTTGGAGCGCTTTCACGATCCCGCCTATATACGTGCCGTCATGGCGGCGGAAGAATGCCAGACCGTCAGCGCCGAGGTGCGCACCCGCCACCACATCGGTATCAACGCCAATCCGGTTTTCCCGGAAATGTTTCGCCGCCCGGCGACGGCCGTCGGCGCGGGTCAGCTGGCGGCGCGGCTGCTGCGCCATGGCGGCGTCGTCTACAGCCCCGGCGGCGGCCAGCACCATGGCCGACCGGATCGAGCATCCGGGTTCTGCTATTTCAACGAACCGGTGCTGTCGATCATGGCCCTGATGGAGGGCGGCGCCGAGCGGGTGTTCTATCTCGACATCGACGCCCACCACGGCGACGGGGTGCAGGACGCCTTCGCCGACGATGACCGGGTGTTCACCCTGTCGATCCATGAAGCCGGGCGCTGGCCGCTCGGCCGTGATGATCCCCCGTCGGCGCCGGGCGGCATTGATGACCGGGCCGGCGGCGCCGCGCGCAATCTACCGGTGCCTCGGGGCTTCAATGATTCGGAACTCGAGTACCTGACCGAAACCGTGGTGCTGCCGCTGATCCAGGCCTGGCGGCCGGATGCCCTGTTCGTGCAGGGCGGCTGCGACGCGCTGGCCGATGATCCGCAAAGCCGTCTCGATCTTTCCAACTCGGCGCTGTGGCGCGTCGTCGCTCAGGTCAAGGACCTGGCGCCGCGCCTGCTGGTGGTCGGCGGCGGCGGCTACAATCCGTGGGCGGTGGCGCGCGCGTGGGCCGGCATCTGGGGCACCCTCGCCGGGCACGACGTTCCAGAGACTCTGCCCGAGGCGGCGGAAACGTTCCTGCGCTCGCTCGCCTGGAAGCACAAACGCGGCCGTCATCCGCCGGAGCACTGGTTCACCCGCCTCGCCGACCCCGCCAATCCTGGGCCCGTCCGCGACGAGGTGCGCGCCCTGGCCCGCGCCGCCCTTGCCGATTGAGCTGGAATATCCCACATATCCCCCATGACTGACAAAACATCCCAAGCTCCCGTCGCCGCCCGCCGCCCGCGCGAGACGACCCTGCACCGCCAGACCCGCATCGACGACTACGCCTGGCTGAAGGACGAAAACTGGCAACAGGTGATGAAGGATCCGAGCCTCCTCGATGCCGATATCCGCCAATATCTGGAGGCCGAGAACGCCCACACCGCCGGCTGGCTGGCGGATACCACGGCGATGCAATCGGAACTGTTCGACGAGATGAAAGGCCGCGTGCCGGAGGACGACAGCAGCGTGCCCGATCCGGACGGCCCCTACGCCTACTTCGTGCGCCACGTGGCCGGCGGTCAGCACCCGGTGTTTTGCCGCCAGTCCCGCGATGCGGCGGACAGCGAAGCGGCGGAAGTCCTGCTTGACGGCAATGCCGAGGCCAAAGGTCATGATTATTTCAAGATCGGCGGCTGCGACCACGGCCCGGACCACGCCCATCTGGCCTACGCGGTCGATCTCCGAGGTTCGGAAAACTACGACATCGCCTTTCGCCGCGCCGGTGAAAGCGAAGATATGAAAGAGCGCATCAGCGGCGCCAGCGGCAATCTGGTGTGGGCCGCCGACGGTGTGACGCTTTATTACACGGTGCTGGACGACAATCACCGGCCGCACCGGGTGATGCGCCATCGTCTCGGAACGGATCCGGCGGAGGACGATATCGTCTTCGAGGAAGCCGACCCCGGTTTCTTCGTCAACATCGGCGCCACTGACAGCGACCGCTTCGTCGTCATCGACGCCCACGACCTCTTGACGTCGGAGGTCTGGCTGCTCGACGGGCATGACGCCCAGGCTGAGCCGCGCCTGGTGGCGGCGCGCCAGCCGGGTATCGAGTACGATGTTGCGGATTGGCGTGATCAATTGATCATTCGCACCAACGCCGACGGCGCCGAGGACTTCAAGATCGTGACGGCGCCGCTGGATGACCCCGCGCCAGCCAACTGGCGCGATCTGGTGGCGCACCAGCCGGGCAATCTTATCCTCGGTTCGAAGATGTTCGCCGGCCACATGGTCCGCATCGAGCGCACCGGCGCCCTGCCGCGGCTGATCATCCGCGATATGCGAAGCGGCGACGAGCACGCCATCGATTTCGACGAGGAAGCCTACGCGCTGGGCATGCGGGGCGGTTACGAATTCGACACCGCGCGCCTGCGCTTCGCATACTCCTCGCCGACGACGCCGGAACGCATATACGACTACGACATGGCGAGCCGTGAGCGGGTGCTGCGCAAGGAGCAGCAGGTGCCGTCCGGTCACGACCCGGCGGATTACGTCACCCGGCGGCTCGAGGCCACGGCGACGGATGGCGAGACGGTGCCGATCACCCTGCTCTATCACCGCGCGACGCCGCTCGACGGCTCGGCGCCGGTGCTGCTGTACGGCTATGGGTCCTACGGTCACGCCATCCCGGCCGGCTTCGCCACGCCGCGCCTGTCGCTGGTCGATCGCGGCTTCATTTATGCCATCGCCCATATTCGGGGCGGCATGGAAAAGGGCTATCGCTGGTATACCGACGGCAAGCTGGAAAAGAAGACCAACACCTTCACCGATTTCATCGCCTGCGCCGAGGGCCTGATCGACCAAGGGCTGGCGAGAAAGGGCAACATCGCCATGCACGGCGGCAGCGCCGGCGGCATGCTAATGGGTGCCGTGGTCAATAGGGCGCCCGACCTGTGGCGCGCCGTCATCGCCGAGGTGCCGTTCGTCGATGTGCTCAACACCATGTGCGACACCTCGCTGCCGCTGACCCCCATCGAGTGGCCGGAATGGGGCAATCCGATCGAGGATGCCGAGGCCTACGCCCGCATGGCCGCCTATTCGCCCTACGACAATGTCGAAGCCAAGGACTATCCGGCGATGCTGGTCACCGGCGGCCTGACCGACCCCCGCGTGACCTATTGGGAACCGGCCAAATGGGTCGCCCGGCTGCGCGCCACGAAAACCGACGGCAATCCGCTTCTGATGAAGATCAACATGGCGGCTGGCCACGCCGGCGCCGCCGGCCGTTATGATCGGCTGGAGGAAGTCGCCATCAACTATGCGTTTCTGTTGAAGGTGTTCGGACGCGCGGCCGCTAAATAAATCAGGCCGCGCCGCCGCGCCAGAACTTCACGACGTTGGTGGTTTCAGCCGGATTTGCCCGCAAACGGGATTTGGGGAACAGCAATGTGACCGTCGTTCCCTTGTTTTCAATACTGTCGATGCGCAGGACGCCATCGTGCAGTGTCATCAGTTTTTCAACGATATGCAGCCCTAGGCCGACACCGGTCGTATTGCTGGTATAAACGTCGCTGGCCTGGCAAAACGCACCCTTGACCTTGTCCAACTGGTCCTGGGGGATGCCGATCCCGGAATCCTCGATGGTTACCGCCAGTTCGCCGCCCCGTGTTTCGCGCGCCGCGATGCCGATATGGCCAATGGTCGGCGTGAATTTGATCGCGTTCATGAGCACGTTGAGCAAAATCTGGCGAAGTGCCCGTTCGTCCGCCCACAACAGCGGAAGGTCGTCGGAAACATTATTGATGATCGGCGGCGTGGCGCCATTGCCTTCACTGGCCGCCATGCGCAGACAAACGCCAACAACGGTGGCCAGTTCCAAAGCCTCCTCGCGCAGGCTGTAACCGCCGGCGTCAATGCTGGAGATGGTCAACACGTCATCGACCAGGGCCTTTAGGTGATCGCTGTTGGTACGAATATCCTCGGCATAATCCCGGTAACGCGCATCACCGACCGGGCCGTGCACCTCGTTGCGGATGAGGTCGGAGAGCCCGGAGACGGCGCTCAGCGGTGAGCGCAGTTCGTGGCTGACGGCGGCCACGAATTGAGCCTTTGATCGATCCGCATCCATGGCTCTTTCGGCGGCGATCACGAGGGCGGTTTGAGCGGCTTTCCGCATACTGATATCACGGAACGTGATGACCGGATAAATGCGTGATTCCGTTCGCCGTTCGAACGGTCCCACCCCCGGCCGTAATTCCGCGTCACCGAAGGAAACCTCGGCCTGCAGCGTCGACCCGTCGTGGCGCTGGATGGCCATCTCAAGCGGCACGGCGACAGGTTCGGTCGCGGTCGCCCGAGAGCGACTTTCAAGCCGGCTCAGAATTTCGTCATCCGAAAATACCGCCTCGATCGGCTCGCCGACCACGTCCACTGAGTCCAACGCCAGCAATTGAGCCGCCGCCGAATTGATCCGCACGACACGGTTTTCGTGGCTGACGACAATGATCCCGTCGGCGCTTCCTTCGAACACCGTCGACATCAGCGCATTGCGATGCCGCGCCGACATCCAGCCCTTGAACAGTTCAAAAGATTGCACGTCAAGCCGACGGATCAGCGCCATGCCGAAGACCAGCCAACCGCCGGCGATGGCCGGCGACACGTCGGCGCTGACCGCTTCGACCTCCTGCAAGGCAAGAGCGGCGATGGGGAGTGCCAAGGTGCTCACGGCGACAATGGCAAGTCCCGGCTTCCAGGTCAGGCGCACCAACACCGCCCCCAGTGCGGCCACGACCAGCGCGGCGAACGCCAGCGCCAGAGGCCAGGGCAAACGCTGGATGGTCCGCCCTAGCAGGATCGATTCCGTCGCCAACGCCTGCAGGACAACGCCCGGGATCGCGCGGTAGACCGGAACCGCCAGTTGATCACCCAGTTCCACGGCGGTGGAGCCGATAATCACCGATCGTCCGCGAACCAGCGCGTCGTCATAGTTGCCGTTGAAGATATCGGCATAGGAAACGATGGGGATCGAACGGGCGTTAATGGAATAATCAATTTCGAACGGTTCCAACCGCCGGTCGTCGCGATTAGCCAGGCGAATCGCCATGGACGGGATCAGATCGCCGTGCCAGGAGGAAAATCGTTCGTACGTACGGATCAGGCTGTCCCGGCCGGGGCGAACGTTGACCGATGCCAGCAGGGCGCCGCGGCTGAACGCCTCCATCGGCTCGGTCTGCACCACGGTCGACCCGGTCAGGTCGACCCATTGCTTGAACACCGGCAGGACGATTTTCTTGCCCGCCGCGTCGAGAACACGCGCGAACGCGGCATCGGTCACGGGGTCGGAGGGCGAACTGAAATCCACATCCATGGCGATCAGGCGCGCGCCGGATGCCAGCAGTTTTTCAATCACCCGCGCATGGTGCGTACGCGGCCATGGCCACGCCCCCATGCTCTGGATGCTCGGGGCATCAATGGCAACGATAACGACGTCGCCGGTCGCTTGCCGATCGCCGGCGGAAAAGCGGCTATCGGCAAGGGTGCTTTCCAACGACGTGAACCCGCCCCAGCCGTAGAGGATGACGATGACCGCCATGGCGAATGCCGCCATGAACAGGCCGCCACGTAGATCGGCCTTGCGCTTGTCGGGGCCGCTCACGGCGCGGCACCTCTACACCGGGGACGCGGCATAAGGTGAAATTTGCCGTGGAGGTACAGCCGGGTCATTTCTTCTTGCCCTTGCCCTTGCCGTTGCCGCCAGCGTTGCCGTTACCGTTACCACCCGCGTTGCCGTTACCATTACCGCCGGCGTTGCTTGCGCTGTTGCCACGGGCGCTGCTGCTTCTGGCGGCATTACTCTTGCCGTTGCTGTTGAAGCCGCGAAGGCCGGCGACGCTATTGACGCCGCCCGGTTGGGTGCCGGTTAGGCTGGCGAGGCCCGGAATGGCGGTTTTGACCTTGGCCCCAGGAGACGACTTGAAATTGCCGCCGGGGCGGCCGTTGGCATTGCCCCGACCAGAATTGGCGGAGGAGGCAACGCCGCCACCGGCATCGATGCGCTTGAGGAAGCCCCGCGTCGATTTAGCAATGTCGCCGACGCCGGCATCGATGGTGGCCGCGATCCTGAGCTTGCTCTTCCCGGCCGACTTGCCTTTGCCTTGTCCTTGCCCGCTCCCTTGCCCACGACCGGTCGCACCGGAATTATCCCGGGCCGGCGTGTTGGCGGAGTTGCCGCGCTGCCCGTTACTCGCGCCGGCGTCGCCGCCGTCGCCGGGGGCGTTGTCGGAGGCGTTGTCGGTGCTGGGCGACGAGCGGCCCTTGCCGGGCGTGTGCACGTCCAGCCCGGCGCCGGGGCGCGACGACACCCGCGCCGTCTGACCGGGTGATATGAGAGCCCGCTGGCCAGTGGCGCGGGAACTGACCTGAACCAGGCCCTCGGTCACATGCAGCGCGCCACCGTCCGGCGTCACCGAAACCGCGAACACGGTTCCCTTGATGACGGCGGCGAGATACGGGGTCTGAACCTCGAACTGGTTGCCGCCGACGCGGGTCAGCATGCGATAAAGCGCGACTCCCAGGCGTTGCACGATATTGGGTGCCGGCTCGCCGGCTTTCCTGACCGGCACGGCGATGCGGCTGTTGGGTGCCACGGTGATGGTGTCACCCAGCCGGGCGACGGTGGCGCCGCCGTCGGCACCGGTTTCGATCTCGGTGCCCGGCCCAGCCTTGGTCGGCCCGGTGAGCTTGCGCCACGGTCCATCACCATCACGTATACTGACGGTGCCGCGCAGTGGCTGTACCGACCACTGGACGTCTTGTGCCTGAGCAACGCCGGAATTCGTCGCTACCCAAGCGACGAGCCACGCTCCTAAAATCAAAAGCGGTATCCGAAGCCGCACCAAGCCGCACCAAGCCGCAGATCTTGGGTACCCAACCCACAACGGCATTCCTCCAATAATGTATTCCTTTATTACACGATATTAACCATCGAATGCCATAACCATCGTTAAGAGTGAAAAATAAGCTCAGGGATTTGATTGGGATGAAAGGGCAAGTTACCGTGACGCAGGAGGGGCGGAAAGAGCATGTCATCCCGTAGCCCAGTGATAGGATACCATCGACGATGTCATATCACCTCTGGCTTGCTGGCGGTTTTGCTGCTCTGCGCCGCCACGGAACCGGGGCGGGCGCAAGCGGTACGGACGCCATCATCGGCGGAACCGGGCAAGGTTGAAAAACGCATCGAGGCACCGCGTACCGTGCAGCCCAAAAAGGCGGCACCGGACCTGCCGACAGCCCCCGTGACATCACCAGCGGCGCCGGACAGCAGCCGTTTCGTGCTCGGCGCGGTCGAGGTCATCGGCACCACCGCCTATCCACCCGGCACCTTCGCGCCCATCTATGAGCCGTTCCTGGCCCGTGAAGTCTCCATCGATGACGTTCGCGCCATGGCCAAGAAGATCACCGACCGCTATCGCCAGGACGGTTTTTTCTTGTACCGCGCCGTGGTCGAACCGCAGGATTTGGCGATCGGTATTCTGCGTATCCGCGTCGTCGAGGGCGCGCTGGAGCAAGTGGTGTTCGACGGCGGGCGCGAGGACCGCATGACGGAACTGGTGGCGCTCGGCGCGCGCATCACGGCGAGAAAACCGACCCACATCGGCGACGTGGAGCGTTATGTGCTGCTGATGAACGATCTGCCGGGCATTTCGGCCAAGAGTGCCGTCACGGCGATCGACGAGGAAGCCGGCCGCTACCGCCTGGTGATCGGCTTGACGTTCCGCCGCATTCAGGGCTTTGCCAGTGTCGACAACCGGGGCACCCGCGGCATTGGGCCATTCCAGGCGCTGGTGGGCGCGAACGTCAACTCGCTCTATTCCGGTGGCGACCGCACGGACGTCACGGTATTCACCATCCCACACCAGCCCAAGGAACTGCTGTTCGGCGAGATCACCCACACCAAGCGCATCGGCGACGAGGGCACCACAGTCAGCATCACCGGGTCGCAGAGCGAGATCGACGCCGGCGCGCCGCTCGACGGTATCGACCTCGGCAGCCGCAGCACCCGGGCGGCGCTACGCGTCCGCCATCCGCTGATTCGCCGCCAGCGTCAGAACCTATGGCTGCACGGCCAATTCGACACGGTCGAGCAGCGCCAGAACCAGGAAGACGAGCGCACCTTCGACGACAATATCCGCACCCTGCGATGGGGCGGCGACTACGAACTGGAAGACGAATGGGACGGTTTCAACACCGCCTCCATCCAGTTCAGCCACGGCCTCGGTATCCTGGGCGCCAACGGCGAAAATTCGACTAACGCATCGCGCGACCGTGGCCAGGCGACCTTCAACAAGGTGTGGGCGCGGCTCGGCCGCCGCCAGGCGATCGGCGAGTCCTGGGCCGTCGAGGCGACCATCGCCGGCCAGTACGCCGACGAACGCCTGTTGTCGGCCGAGGAGTTCTTCGTCGGCGGTACCGGCTTCGGCCGCGCCTACGATTCCGGTGAGATCGCCGGCGATCAAGGCGCGGCGGCGTCCGTCGAACTGCAGTTCGGCAACTTCACGTCGTGGGCATGGCTGGATTCATACCAATTATACGGCTTTTACGACTTCGGCGTCGTCTGGGACACGGCGACCAACGGCTACGTCGGCCGGGAATCCCTCGCGTCGGCCGGCGGTGGCATCCGACTTGGCTTCACCGAGAAAATATACGGCGGCCTGGAGGTCGCCAAGCCGCTGACCCGTGCCGTCGCCAACATCAATGACCAGGCCACCGGCCCTCGGGTGTTTTTCTATCTGCTGGGCAATTTCTAGCCGCTACTCGGCTGCCTGCAACCGCACCTGTTCGGCGGCCGCTTCCACATCGCGCATTTCCCGGTCCAAGCGCACGCCGGCATGGGCGCGCGGCGGCGCCAGGGGTGCCAGCAGACTGTAGATCACCGGGATCAGGATCAGCGTGAACAGGGTGGAAATGCCAAGACCGCCGAAAACCACCCAGCCGATGGCCTGCCGCGCCTCGACGCCGGCGCCGGAACCGAGGATCAGCGGCAGCGCCCCCAGCACCGTCGACAGCATGGTCATCAACACCGGGCGCAGCCGTGTCATCGCCGATTCGCGAATGGCGTCGGCGACACTGTGGCCGCGATCGCGCAACTGGTCGGCGAATTCGACCACCAGGATGCCGTTCTTGGCCATCAGGCCGACCAGCATGACCAGGCCGATCTGGCTGTAGATGTTGATCGAGGTGCCGGTCAGCTTGAGCGCGAACACCGCCGCCGCGAGCCCGAACGGCACGGTCAGAATGATCACCAAGGCGCTGAGCATGCTTTCGAACTGCGCCGCCAGCACCAGAAACACCACCAGCACCGCGAAGCCGAAGGTGATCAGGACTTCGTTGTGGGTGTCCTGCAGGGTCGCCGCCTCGTTGATGAAGCGCAGGCCGATACCGGGCGGCAACACGTCGTCGGCGAGTTTCTCGATGTCCTCGACCGCGCGTTTCAGTGATACGCCCTCGGGCAGCGGAGTGTCGATTTCGACGGCGCGCTTCTGCCCGGTGCGGTCCAATTCGGCGGCAACGCCGACTTCTTCAAGGGTGACGAAGGCGGACAACGGCACCAGTCGGCCGTCGCTGCCGGCGACGAACAAGTTCGAGAGATCGCTGGGATCGTTGATCGCGCCAGAGGTGGATTCGAGCATCACCGGGATGGATTTGTCATGGACATTCAGATCCGTCACTTCGTAGCCGTCGACCATGGCGCGCAGGGTGTCGGCCAGTCCTTCCACCGGCACCCCCAGGTCCTCGGCGCGGCGGCGATCCACGTGCACCGTCAACTGCGGCTGCGTCTGCTGGAATTCGATTTCCGGGTCCTCGTACTGCGGCAGCCGCTCGCGCATGGCGGCGAGAAACAGATCGGCGGCGCCGGCGATGTCGCGATAGTTGGATCCGGTGAGAGCGAATTCCAGACTGCCGCCGGCGCGCCGGAGGTTAAGACTGTTGGGCGTGCGTATCCGGGCGGTGGCGCCGGGAATGTCCTTCAGCCCCTTGCGCAGACTCTTGGCGATGTCGAGCTGGCTGCGGCTGCGTTCCGACCAGGGCGCCAAGGGAGCGATGATGTAGTTCCGGTTGAGATCCCAGCGGCCGACGATGGTCAGGATATTGGTTGCCTCGCCACTGTCCACCAACGGCCGCAATAGAGCTTCCGCCTGCGCCGCCTGACGGTCCATGTAATCGAGGCCAACGCCATCCGGCCCCTGCATCATGATGATGATGGCGCCGCGATCCTCGCGCGGCAGCAGTTCCTCATCGATGGACGGAAAGACGGCGACGGCGGTCACGGCGATCAGCGCGGCGGCGCCGAGAATCAGCAGGCGCGCCGACAGGGTGAATTCCAACAGCCGTCGATAGCCCCGACTGGCGGCGTCGCCGAAGCGCTCCATCGGCCCCGGTCGAGCGCCCGGTTGGATCGGTTTCAACGCCGGCAGCCGCGACGCCAGCATGGGAACCAGCGACAACGCCACGAACGAGGAAATGGCCACGGCGATGGCCAGCACGACGCCGAATTCCGTGAACAAACGGCCCGCCGTCGACGGCAGGAAGGCGATCGGCATGAAAACCGAGATCAAGGTCGCGGTCGTCGCCAGCACCGCGAAAAATACCTGCCGGGTGCCGATCACCGCGGCCGCCAGCGGCATCTGGCAGCGCACCCGCTGGCGCTGAATATTCTCGATCACGACGATGGCGTCATCGACGATCATGCCGGTCGCCAGGACCAGCGCCAACAGGGTGAGAATGTTGACGGAATAGCCAAGCAGCCAGATGGCGGCGACGGTGCCGATGATGGCGATGGGGATCGCCACCGTGGGAACAACAGTGGTCCGCAGGTTGCCCATGAAGGCGAAGATCACCGTGATGACCACGATGACCGCGATCGACAGACTGACGACGACCTCGCGCACCGAGCCGCGGATAAATTCCGCATCATCGGTGATTTTCACCAGTTCCACGTCCTTGAGCCGCTTGTTCAGGGCGACAACGGCGCGGTCGACGGCATCGGAAATGGCGATGGTGTTGGACTGGGCGCGGCGGATGATCCCCAGACCGACCACCTTGCGACCGTTCAACAGACTGAAACTCTCCGCCTCGGCGGGGCCGTAGAGCGCCTGCCCCACATCGCCGATGCGAACGTCGGCGCGCAGCAGCAGTTGCTCCACATCCGCCGGCCGCCACACGGTGGCGTCGGCGCGCACCAGCAGCAACTGGTCGTCGGACTTGAAGCTGCCGGCGGGCATGTCGAGGCTGGTGCCGCGCAGCACCCGCGCCACGTCGTCGATGGATAGACCGAAGCTGGCGAGCCGCATGGGATCGACGACGACCCGCAGCACCCGTTCCTGATCGCCGAACAGTTCCACCGTGGCGACGCCGGCAATGGCCGACAGTTCGGCCGCGACGTCATCCTCGGCGAGACGAGTCAATGCTTCCTGCGACAGGGTGTCGCTGACCAACGCCAGGCGGATGATCGATTGGGCATCGGCGTCGGCCTTGACGATAGTGACATCGTCGACCCCGTCAGGCAGCTTGCGCATGATGCTGGCGACGGCCTCGCGGACGTCGTTGGCGGCCACGTCGAGAGACACATTGGGCGAGAACTCGGCGCGCACCCGGGCGTTGTTTTCCTCGCTCGCCGCGTTGATGGTCTTGACCCCGGACACCCGGGCGACGGCGCCCTCGATGACGCTGGTTACCTCGGCGTCCATGGTTTCCGGCGAGGCGCCGTCGAAGAAGGCGCGCACGGTGACGACCGGGCGATCCACGTCCGGCAGTTCGCGCACCTCGACCCCCAGCAACGCCGCCAGACCGGCGATGACGATCAGCAGGTTGACGACGACGATCAGCGTCGGCCGGCGTACCGATAATGACGGCAGGTCGCTGAAACCGGCCATCAGGGTTTGCTTTCCGGCTTGGCTGATTCCGCCGGTTCGGCGGTTGCTGTCGACGCCGCTGGCTTGGCGGGCGTGGCGTCGGCGGTCGCGGGCTCGCCGAAGGGCTTGGCCTTTAGTCGTTGCCCCTTGCGTAGCCCCTGCACGCCCTCCACCACCACGTTATCGCCTTCGGCCAACGCGCCATCAACCAGGATGCGGCCGCCGTCGCGGCGGACGATTTTGACGAGCACCTTATCCGCCTTGCCATCGACGACACGCCACAGATAGGCGCCGTCGCGGCTCCACAGCACCGCCACCTCGCGCACCGCCGGATAGGCGCGGCCAGTGAAGGCGATCTCGACCTCGAACGACGTGCCCGGGCGCAGCATATCATCGGTGTTGTCGATCTTGGCCTTGACCCGCAACGAACGGGTCACCGGATCGATGCGACTGCCCAAGGTGGAGACCACGCCGGTCAGTGTCCGTTCCTGCATGGTCCACGGCCGTAGCGTCAGCGTGTCGCCGATGCGAACACGGCCGGCGTAGGCTTCCGGTAGATCGAAGGTAACCAGGATGTCTCGGCGATCGTCCAGGGTGGCGATCATGGTCGATTCGTTGATGCGGTCGCCAGGCTCGATATCGGTCAATCCGATGACCCCCGCGAAGGGCGCGACGACGGTGCGGTCGGCGAGATCCGCCTTGGCCTGGGCGTGGCGCACCCGGGCGGCTTCCAACTCGGAATATGCGGTTTCCACCCGTGACTGCGAGGCCGCCCCCGTGGGCGCCAGCTTTTCGAGACGTTCGTACTGGCGCGTCGCCTCTTCCACCGCCACCTGGGTCAGACGCACGGCGAGACGCTGATGCTTGTCGTCGAGCCGCAGCAGCATCTGGTCCTTTTCCACCCGCTGTTCGGCCTTGAACGCAATGGCCGCGACCTCGCCGGTGACCGACGGGTGGATGGAGGCGGATTTGGCGGCCTCGCCGGTGCCGATCAGACGGACCCGGACGCGATCTTCCGTTAGCGTCACGGGCTCCACCAACACCACGGTGGCGCCGCCCTTGCGCCGCGGCGGCTCGCTCGACAGCGCCGCTTCGCGGGCTTCGGTCAGCCACAGCCAGCCGCCCGCCACCAGGGCGGCGAGCAGCAGTGTGGCGAGAATCTGTGATCTCAAGGTCATCCGTCTGTCCGGCGCTATTTGATCGTTG
>JAYOFM010000085.1:0-17629 GCA_038117225.1 Rhodospirillales bacterium | reverse complement strand
GCCGAGGAATTCCTCGAAAACCTCAACGTTGCACTTGAGATGTGAATCCAGCCTCTGACATATTATCATTCATTATGAATACGTAATATTAATGCATGCCCCGGCTCTTGGGCTGTCGTTGGCTCGGGATGGCGCTATCGCCGTTCGCGCCGCCTAGATGCGAGCGAGCGCCCGGTCAGCTTCTGCCTGGGTTTCAGTCATTTAATCGAGTGTTCCCGCGCGTGCGCACGCTGTATAGTCTGTGCATCAGGTAGGCGAAGTCATGATCACTATCACGAAGCCGCGCGAGATTATCGATCGCAAGGCGCTCTTGGGGAAATTGGAGGACCTCGTCTCGTGGTCCGGTTATTCGTCGGCCACGCAGGGCGACGTTTTAGCGTTGTTTCGCGCGGCCCTGGAGGCTGGCGAGGCCGAGGTTCGGCGGCGCTTCGAGGAAGACGGTAAGTCGGGGAGCGATGTGATTCGCGCGCGTGCCTACCTGATGGATCAGTTGGTGCGCTCGATCCACGACTTTGCATGGCAATACGCCTACCCGTCCGCCAATCCGACAACCGGTGATGCAATCAGCGTCGTTGCCACCGGCGGGTATGGGCGCGGAGAACTAGCCCCTTATTCCGATGTCGATCTGATGTTTTTGCTCAGTTACAAGGTGACGCCACATACCGAGCAAATCGTCGAATTCGCGCTTTATACCCTTTGGGACCTAGGCCTTAAGGTTGGCCATGCGACTCGCTCCATCACAGAGGCCCTGCGACTGTCGAAGGACGACTTGACCATACGCACCAGTCTACTTGAGAGCCGCCTGATCACCGGTGATCAGGCGCTCTTCAACGATTTCCGCGGCCGCTTCATGGCCGAGGTGGTCAAGGGTAGCGGGCCAGCGTTTGTCGAGGCGAAATTGGCCGAGCGGGATGCGCGCCACGAGCGGTTGGGCGACGCGCGGTACGTGCTGGAGCCGAACCTGAAGGATGGCAAGGGCGGCCTTCGGGATCTGCAAACGCTCTATTGGATCGGCAAGTACCTGTATCGCGTCGATGCCGTTTCGGAACTGGCGGCGAAGGGCGTCTTGACGCCGCAGGATATCCGTCGTTTCGCCAAGGCCGAGAACTTCCTGTGGACGGTTCGTTGCCACCTGCATTATCTGGCGGACAGGCCCGAGGAGCGGCTGACCTTCAATATACAGAGCGAGATCGCCGAACGAATGGGCTATACGGATCACGCCGGCACGCGCGGCGTCGAGCGTTTCATGAAGCACTACTTTCTTATCGCCAAGGATGTCGGTGATTTAACCCGGATTCTCTGCGCCGTGCTTGAGGAACAACATGCCAAGCGGTCCCGCTTCCGTCTGCCGAGTTTCGACTTCAAGCGCCGGGCCGCCGATGGTTTCCGGCTCGATGGCAATCGTTTGACCCTCGCCGACGACAATCTTTTTGAAGCCGAACCAATTAAGTTGCTGCAGTTGTTCCATGAGGCGCAACGCCTGGATGTGGATGTCCACCCCACGGCGCTTCGTTTGGTAACGCAGAATTTGAAACGGGTTGAGAAAACTCTTCGCCGTGACCCGCAGGCCAATAATCTGTTCATGGAGATGCTGACCGGCCGTGACCCGGAGGTGACCTTGATGCGCCTCAACGAGGCCGGCGTCTTCGGCCGGTTCATTCCGGATTTCGGGCGCGTTATCGCCCAGATGCAGTACGATATGTATCACGTCTATACGGTCGACGAGCATACCATCCGCGCGATTGGCATCGTCAACGGCATTGAAACAGGACGCCTCGTCGAGGATCACCCGGTGGCCTGCGGCATCATCAGGGAGGTGCAGTCACGCAATGCCCTGTACTTGGCCGTCCTGTTGCATGATATCGCCAAGGGCCGTGGCGGGGACCATTCGGAACTCGGTGCGCGAGTTGCGCTTAAACTGGCGCCGCGGTTGGGCCTCAGCACCTGGGAGACGGAAACCGTCTCCTGGCTGGTAATGCATCATTTGTTGATGAGCGACACGGCGTTCAAGCGGGACCTCGATGACCCCAAGACCGTAAGCGATTTCGTCGAGATCGTTCAGTCACCGGAACGATTGCGCCTGCTGCTGATTCTTACCGTGGCGGACATTCGCGCTGTCGGCCCCAATGTTTGGAATGCCTGGAAAGCGGGGCTTCTGCGCGAGCTCTATTGGCGTGCGCAGGCATATCTGACAGGCGGCGTGTCGTCGGATCGTCGCCAGCAGCGCATCGATGCCTCCAAGGCGGGCTTGGCGAGTGCGCTTGCCGATTGGCCGGAGGCGGAAATTGCCGCCCATCTAGCGCGAGGCACACCAGAATATTGGCTTTCTTTCGATACCGATACATTGAGCTATCAAGCTCGGGTCGTTCGGGATGCGGAGCGCGAGAAAACGCCGTTGCACATCGATACACGGGTTGACGAAAGTCGCGACGCGACGGCGATCACCATCTATACGGCGGACCATCCAGGGCTCTTCGCCAAGATCGCCGGCGCCATGGCGCTTTCGGGCGCTGACATTGTCGATGCCAAGATCGTCACATTGGCAAACGGCATGGCGCTCGACACTTTCTGGATTCAGCGTTCCGGTGGCGAGGGGTCGTTCGATGAGGATGTGAGGCTGCAAAAACTGCGAAAGCGAATTGGCGACTCTCTGTCATCGGCCATCAACACCCTGCGTGAACTCGAAAAAGTCCGGGCCAACACGCCGGCGAAACGAACTGGCGTATTCGAAGTGCCACCCCAGGTTCTGATCGATAACAATGCCAGTAATCAGTACACGGTCATCGAAATCAATGCGCGCAACCGCATCGGGCTGCTGTACGACCTGACTCGCGCAATCACCGAAAGCGGATTGCAGATCGCCAGCGCGCACATCGCCAGCTATGGCGAGCGTGCGGTCGACGTGTTCTACGTCAAGGATGTGTTCGGTCTGAAAGTCAGTCACCAGGGCAAACTTGACGACGTCCGCCAACGTCTGGCGAATGCCATTGCGCCCGACGGATGGGCGCATGAGGAATACCGGGCAGCAAAGTCGCCGACGTTGACCAAATCCACCGGGCCGAAGGCCACGGCAAGGGCCACCGTCAGAACCACGCCGTCCGCGGCCGAATGAAAGTGGCGACCATCGAAAACGGACCCATTTACCCATTTCCTAATGGCCGGGACGCCCCGATATCGTCACGTTGTCGCCTTTCCAGCGCCCTCAAAAACCGCTAATCAAATCCGATGAACCTGATCAAGGCGGTCACCACCGTTGGTGGCTTCACGCTGCTGAGCCGCGTGTTCGGATTTCTTCGCGACATTCTCATCGCCAATTTCCTCGGCGCGGGGGCGGTCGCCGACGCTTTCGTCGTTGCCTTCCGATTTCCTAATCTTTTCAGGCGCCTGTTTGCGGAAGGCGCGTTCAGCGCGGCGTTCGTGCCGATTTACTCGCGCATCCTCGAAGGCGAGGGCGCGGCAGAGGCCAAGGCCTTCGCCGACCAGGCATTCTCCGTTCTGGCGATCATTCTGATTGCCTTCGTCGCCGCCATGGAAGTGGCCATGCCATGGGCGATGTATGTATTGGCGCCAGGTTTTGCCGACGTGCCGGGAAAGATGGCGTTGGCGACCGACCTCTCCCGCATCGCCTTTCCGTACCTCCTGTTTATTTCCCTGGTATCGCTGCAGTCTGGTGTGATGAATTCACTCGGCCGTTTCGCCGCCGCCGCCGCCGCGCCGGTTTTGCTCAATCTCACTCTGATCACGGCACTACTCGCGTTCGCAAGCCACGCCGAAACGTCCGGCCACGCATTGGTCTGGGGTGTCTTCGCCGCCGGAGTCATACAATTCCTGTGGCTTGCCGCGGCCTGCCGGCATGCCGGTGCTCCGGTCCGATTTGCTCGTCCGCGACTGGGTGAGAAAGTGCGCCTGCTTGGCAAACGAATTCTCCCGGTCATGTTTGGCGCCAGCCTCTACCAGATCAACCTGTTGATCGGCACGGTGCTCGCGTCCATGGTTTCGGACGGCGCCGTCTCATACCTTTATTATGCCGATCGGGTGACCCAACTGCCGTTGGGTGTCGTCGGTGTTGCCGTCGGGACGGCGCTGCTGCCTTTGCTGTCGCGTCAGCTCAAGGCGGGCGATGAAGCCGGCGCCGCCGCCAGCCAGAACCGCGGGTTCGAGGTCGCCATGTTGCTGACCTTACCGGCGACGGCGGCTTTACTGGTTATCGCAACGCCGATTGTGCGCACGCTGTTCGAGCACGGCGCGTTTGATGCCGATGCGGCGACGGCGACGGCGGCCGCGTTGGTGGCGTTCGCCGCGGGGCTGCCGGCATATGTGCTGATCAAGGTTCTGACGCCAGGGTTCTTCGCCCGCGAGGACACCGCAACACCGGTGCGAATCGCTGCAGTGGCGATGGCTGTCAACGTGGCGCTCAACCTTATCCTGATGCAGTTCTGGGGGCATGTCGGGATCGCGCTCGCCGCCTCGGCCTCCGCATGGCTGAACGCGGTTGGCCTCGGTGTCGTATTGGCACGCCGAGGACAGCTTGCGTTCGATGCGCGCTTGAAACGGCGCCTGCCGCGAATCCTTGTCGCCAGCACGGGGATGGCGGCCGCCCTGGCCGGCGCCGTAATAATGTTGCAGCCCCTGCTTGATGGCGCCCATGCCGCCAGGGTTGCCGGGCTCGTGGCGTTGGTTGGTGGCGGCTTGTTGTTCTATGGTGTCTTGGCGCAGCTCATCGGCGCCTGTGACTGGCGCGATCTAAAAACGCTGCTACGCCGCCGCGAGGCTGCTTGACCGGTGAAGCGCAACCCGCCATAACTCGCCGCCGTTCGCGAAGGGCTTACAAACATGCGCATTTTTTCCGGTGTTCAGCCGACGGGCAACCTCCATCTCGGCAACTATCTGGGCGCGATTCGAAATTGGGTGCGTCTGCAGGATCAGTACGAATGCTTGTTCTGCGTCGTCGATCTGCATGCCATAACCGTCTGGCAGGACCCGATGCAATTGCGCGCCAGTACCCGCGAAGTGGCGGCCGCCATGATCGCCGCCGGTATCGATGCCGAGCGCCACATCATCTTCAATCAAAGCCAAGTGCCGGGCCACGCCCAACTGGCCTGGATATTCAATTGTGTTGCCCGATTGGGGTGGCTCAACCGGATGACCCAGTTCAAGGAAAAAGCCGGCAAGAACCGCGAAAACGCATCGGTCGGACTTTACGCCTATCCCAATTTGATGGCCGCCGATATTCTTCTCTATAAGGGGACCCACGTGCCGGTTGGCGAAGACCAGAAGCAGCACCTGGAATTGGCGCGCGACATTGCGCAGAAGTTCAATAACGATTTTGGCGTTGATCTCTTTCCCATAGTCGAGCCGCTGATCTTTGGCGCCGCGACGCGGGTCATGTCTCTCAAGGACGGTACGTCGAAGATGAGTAAATCCGACCCGTCCGAGAATTCGCGCATCAATATGACCGACGACGCCGATACTATCGCCAAGAAAATTCGCCGCGCCAAGACCGATCCCGATGCCCTGCCCGCTGTTCCCGGCGAGCTCGAGGCACGGCCGGAAGCGGCAAATCTCATGGGTCTCTATGCGGCGTTGGCGGATATCGAGATTGACGAAGTCTGCCGCCGTTTCGGTGGCGGCCAGTTCTCGACCTTCAAACAAGAGCTCGCGGATTTGGCGGTCGCCCAGTTATCGCCCATGCAGGATGAAATGCGCCGGCTTATGGCGGCGCCTGGCGACGTCGATGCGGTGTTGGCGTCGGGCGCGGAACGGGCGCGAGGGCTCGCTGAACCAGTTCTTCGCGAGGTCTATGACGTCGTCGGATTTCTCGCGCCCTAGCGGGCGCGCCTGATCGCTCACGCATTCGAGACTTGATATCCCGGTCGCGCAGACCATTTAATGAGTTGAGCATTCAACCCCGCGCCGCCAATGAGGAAACTGACCATGTTCATTCAGACCGAATCGACGCCGAACCCCGCGACATTGAAGTTTCTTCCCGGCCAGGCCGTGATGACTGACGGCACCGCAAATTTCGCGGATGCGGGAGAAGCCGGACGATCCCCGATGGCGACCGCCCTGTTCGGCGTCGATGGTGTTGCCGGCGTGTTCCTGGGCTCTGATTTCGTCACCGTAACGAAGGGCGTCGACAAGGACTGGGACATCATGAAGCCGCAAATTCTCGGCGTCATCATGGAGCACTATCAGTCCGGCCGCCCGATGATGGAGGATCAAACATCGGATGTCTCTGGAGATGTGCCTGGAGACGAAATATCTATACAAATCAAAGAATTAATTGATACACGTGTACGCCCTGCCGTGGCTCAAGATGGCGGTGATATCGTCTTTAGGGGTTTTGAAGAGGGCATCGTCTATTTGCACATGCAGGGCGCCTGCGCGGGTTGCCCCAGCTCCACTGCAACGTTAAAGCACGGTATCGAGAACATGCTTAAATACTACGTGCCTGAAGTGACCGAGGTCCGTGCCGTCGACTGACCGCCAATTGCCTTGACGAATATTGTGCAATGCAGCATTATGTTGCATCGCACAAATTTGGCGAGCCGGCCCTATTCATGATAGAAGCACTGCCTAGACGCCGCATGCGGAGGCGTTCTGTCGCGTGGGTCTCGACGGCCGCTTAGAGGTTTCATCCTGGGAAGAATGTTAATGGAGTTTCGCCGACGCTGTCGGGGAAGGCTCCGCATTAAGCGAAATGTGGATGATGGCATCTCGTTCGGAAAATATACTGCTGGCATTCGCCACCGCGCTTATCATCGCGGGCGTGGCCGTCAGTCTTGTCAAACCGCCGGCCTCGACGACCGGCGCGCCGCGTGCGGCACTTGAGTTGCCGGCGGGATTGATCAGCCCGGCCAATGATGCCCGTGATGGCAGTGGCGTCGTAACGGTGGCGTCTCGCCGGGCGTCCCATGGTGCGGTGTCGTTGCACACTTCGGCGGCCCTGCACGCGACGTTTTCGCGGCTCGGCTATGACCTGGAGCGTGTCCGCGTCGGTGATAAACCTGTGCCACGCGTGTTTCTTGCCAGTCTTCCACCTGACCTCAAGGATCTTCGCGACGTCGAGCGCCGCAAGAGCCTGTTTTTCCGCACCGTGCTGCCTTTGGTTCTGTCCACAAACGAGCGAATCCTCCGCGATCGCAAGCGCCTGTGGACTCTGCGCGCCGAAAAGCGCCTCGGACAGACGCCGTCCGCCGTTGATCGGCTCTGGCTTGCCGTGATGGCTGATCGTTATGGCGTCAAACGGAATGACCTTAATGAACTGTTACACCGGATCGATGTGATCCCTCCTTCCCTCGCGCTGGCCCAATCGGCAGAGGAAAGCGGCTGGGGAACGTCGCGATTCGCGCGTGAGGGTAATGCGATTTTTGGGCAGTGGACCTACAACGACATGGGGTTTGTTCCGGCGCGTCGGGACAAGGGCAAGCGCCACCGCGTCCGCGCGTTCGATCAGCTTTCGGATTCGGTTGCCGCCTATTTTCGGAACCTGAATACACACCGAGCGTATAGATCGTTCCGCCGCATGCGCTCGGCCCTTCGCGCTCAAGGGGCCGCCGTTGATGGCACGAAGCTGCTTAAGGGTCTGTCGCGCTATTCCGAACGCGGCGAGGACTACATTCGGACAATTCGAACCATCATTACGGCGAATGATCTTCGACGCCTGGACGACGCGCGATTGAACCAATCGGCGAGCGGCGGACCGCCCGCCATTTGATCAATCCACAATAGGGTGCCGGGCAGTACCGGTGTCTTATTTCACCCTGTAAAATTGCCGCCCATACCAGTGCCACCGGCCATCCGCCGTCGGCAGCGTACAGTTGACCCGCGTACGCCCAGGGGGGAAAGGCGTCTTCGGTCTGATTTCAACCCGACGACCAAGGAATTCCTGCCGCACACGCCCTTCCTGAGAGGTAAAACAACTGAGCCGGCCTAGGCGCGAGACGTCGGGCGCCACGGTAAAGCCGAGGAGCGGGGGATTGGGTGCCGTGACCAAATGCTCGACCGGGGTCACGTCCGATACCGGCAGCGGTAGCGCGTTGGCGATCAACGTCAACCGCTCGAGCGAGCCATAGGATTCGTTCAGCGCAAAGCGCGGCAGATAGAACAGGTCCTGGCCGCCGCCAATGGCACCGGAATGCTGCCCGAATGCCGCAGCAAAGCCAGATTGTTTGACGAGGTTCTGGACGGCAAGGCTGTTCTCTCCATATGGATACGCGAATAACGCGGGGGTCGTGCCCGTCATCTTTCGAAAGCGGTCGCTTGCGGAGAGTATTTCCTGACGGTTTGTATCGATCGACGCGGCCGCCATATGCAGATGGGACGCCGTGTGATGGCCAATCGAAACGCCGGCATCGCGCATCTCGCGGATCTGATCCCAGTTCATGTAGCCGCGAACGCCCCGATCAACGGAATCCGTCGCGACAAACACCGTGAATGGCAGACCGGCCTCGCGAAACCGAGGCCACGCCTCGCGATAGACGGAAAGGAAGGCATCGTCGACCGTGATCCCGATCGCCCGGTCGGGAAGCGGCCGACCGCTATGCAGCGCCGCGACAATTTCCTCAAGCGGCAGAACGCGGTACTTCTCGCGCGACAATTCCTTAATATGGGCGTCTAGTTGCTCAAGCCGAACGTTTGTCGACGGATACGCATCTTCGCCGAACCGGTGGTACATCACGACGACGGCGCTAAGGCCCTGCTTTACCGTATCGGCGCGCGCGACGTTCTCGCCGGTGGCAAAAAACGTCAACGCCATGAATATCGCGCCGACCCAACCCATTGGGGTCTTGCAGCGAAGATACCGTCCGTGGCGATGTTCCGGTGGCTCGGTGATCATCAGGCGCTCCAAAACTGAAACACTATTGTCATGACAAGCGGGTTTCGGCACAAGGCTAGCGATGACACATTAGGGGCGCATGAAAGGACGATTGACCGATGACCGCAGTGACCGATGACACAACGCTTGATCTGTTGTTCCGAGAGGCACGGACCTTCAACACGTGGCAAGACCGCCCAGTCGATGACGGAACCTTGCACGAAATCTGGAACCTGGCGCGCATGGGGCCAACCAGCGCCAATTGTTCGCCCGCCCGCATCGTCTTTGTCCGCACGCCAGAGGCCAAGGAACGACTACGGCCGTGCCTCGCCCCCGGAAATGTCGACAAGACGATGGCGGCCCCGGTCACGGCAATCATTGGCAACGACATGGAATTTTATGAACGCCTGCCGGCGTTGTTTCCGCACACGGACGCGCGGGCGTGGTTTGTCGGCAATGACGCCTTGATCGAGTCGACGGCGATGCGAAATGGCACCCTGCAAGGTGGTTATCTGATCCTGGCCGCGCGCGCATTGGGCGTCGATTGTGGCCCCATGTCGGGGTTCGACCAGGATAAGGTCGATGCGGCGTTCTTCAGCGGCACCAAGGTACGCACCAACTTCCTGTGTAATCTGGGATACGGCGATGGGAGCGACCTGTTTCCGCGCTCGCCCAGGCTTTCCTTCGACGACGCCTGCCGAGTCGAATGACGCCAAATACACCACTATTCGTTCTTCTCCGGTTCGCATGACACCGGCGCCGGTCATTCTCGCGCTCGATACGGCTTCGGATGGGTGTGCAGTTGGTATCTATCAGGCGGGCACCACGATGTCGTCACGACGGGTCGTCATGGCACGCGGCCAGTCCGAGGCGTTGATGCCGATGATCGGGGAGTGCCTCACCACTGCCTGTATCGGCGGCATGGCCGGGTTAAATGCCATCGCCGTGACAATCGGCCCGGGGGCCTTCACCGGGGTGCGGATCGGCCTTGCGGCGGCGCGCGGCCTCGGTCTTGCGGCGGCGCTGCCGGTTATCGGCGTCACAACATTTGAGGCCATTGCCGCGGACGCGCCTGAGCCAGAAACCCGTACCGGTGCTTTAATGGTGGCTCTCGAGAGCAGGCGCGACGACGTGTTTGTACAGATTTTCCGAGGCGCGACCGGATTGGCGCCATGCAGCTTGGCCCCTGGGGCATTGGCTGATTTCGTCACGTCGACGCTTGGTCCTGATCACGTGATGGTGGCGGGCAATGCGGCGGCCCGAATGATGCCGCTGCTCACTGACCGGCATATCAACGCCGAATTGAGCCAGGCGAACCCGGAACCCGAGACAAGCCGGATCGCCGCTTTGGCGGCCCTTCGATGGCGGCCGGGTGAGCGCCCGCCGGTACCAGGCCCGCTCTACTTGCGCAAACCGGACGCCGTTCCTGACCTCGGTGCGTTGCGGCCCTCGTGAGAGGTCAGCATTTGCGAATGACCAGCGCATGGGGCGCGCTTTCTTGATCAGCGCCATCCGCCGTTTCCGGCGCGAGACTGACAACTTCGTGACCATGTTCGCGAACCGATCGCGGGACGTTGCGCAAGGGCTCTTCACCACGCAGGCGCACATGAAGAAGCTGGCCGCGCTCCATGCGCTCGATCGCTAATTTTGTTTTGACAAACGTCATCGGGCATATTTCATCTGTAATATCGATAAAAACATCCGATGCTGGAGTATTTTCTTCGTGCTCTTTCACGTTAGTGTTCTCGTCTTGCATGGTTTCATGATGCCATCTATACAATGCCGCTGATTTTCTTCATTTCATGCGTCGTTAATGCAAAAGTACATTCCTAGTCGAGGAGACGATACCGATGAGTGACCAGCCGAATACCACGGAACTGCTTGAGCTGACGACGGAAATCGTTGCTGCCCACGTTGGTAATAACGCCATTTCGACGACGGAAGTATCGCAGTTGATCCAGGACGTCTTTAATACGTTGTCCACCGTGGGTTCGGTTCCTGTCGCCCCGGAACGGCCCAAACCCGCCGTTCCCATTCGCAAGTCGGTGTTTCCGGATTTCATCGTCTGCCTCGAAGACGGCAAGAAATTAAAGATGTTGAAGCGTCATCTGAAGACCGCGTACGACATGACGCCGGAAGATTATCGGGAACGCTGGGGACTCGCGGCGGACTACCCGATGGTCGCACCGAACTATGCCAAACACCGCAGTGCCCTCGCCAAGAAAATCGGCCTGGGCACGAAGCCGCGCAAGCCACGAAAATAGGCAGTACGGCGCGTTAGCCGCACCAATGCCTGTTGATGATAAATGCGCTGCGACGATTGTTGCTTCGCGGCGCATGGGAAGGCCTTTATAGTGATACCGAGCAAGGAACGGTAGCGCGGTGGACGAAACAGAATCCGATACCCGGATCGAACGGATTTGTGGTGCCAAAGGCATCAAGATGACGGACCAGCGCCGCATCATCGCGCGCGTCCTTTCCGAGGCGGAGGACCATCCTGACGTGATGGAAGTGCATCAGCGGGCGGTGACGCGCGACGCTCGCATCTCGATTGCCACCGTTTATCGCACCATGAAACTGTTCGAGGATGCGGATATCGTCGACCGTCATGATTTTGGTGATGGCCGCGCGCGGTATGAGGAATCGACCGACGAACATCACGATCACTTGATTGATTTGAAGTCCGGACGGGTTATTGAATTTCAGAACGAGGAAATCGAGGCGCTACAGGAACGCGTCGCGCGGGAACATGGCATGCGTCTGATCGGCCACCGATTGGAACTGTTCGGCGTGCCGCTGGATAAAGACGAATGACGATAATAGGACACGGCCATCCGCCGCTCAGCGATCTCCCGCGAGACGGGCTCTCACCCGTTGGCTAAGAAACTTTATATCAAGACCTATGGCTGCCAGATGAACGTCTATGATTCGCAGCGCATGGCGGATGTTCTGGCCCCGCTCGGCTATCGTCAGACCGATACCCCCGACGATGCGGACATGGTGATTCTGAACACCTGCCACATCCGCGAGAAGGCGGCGGAGAAAGTTTATTCCGAACTGGGCCGCCTGCGTGGCCTCAAGGATCGCAAGGAAAGCATGGGTCAGCGCCTCATGCTGGCCGTCGCCGGATGTGTTTCACAGGCCGAAGGCGGCGAGATGCTGCGCCGTGCGCCCTATGTGGACATGGTATTCGGGCCGCAGACCTACCACCAATTACCGCGCATGGTGGCCGATGCGGAGGCCGGCGTCGGTGGCATCGTCGCCAATGATTTTCCAGCGCAGCCGAAGTTTGATTTCCTGCCCAAGGTCGATGGCCGCGGCAGCGCGGCCGCCTTTCTGACGGTCCAGGAAGGTTGCGATAAGTTCTGCACGTTTTGCGTCGTACCGTACACGCGGGGCAGTGAATATTCGCGGCCCGCGGCGGATGTTCTGTCAGAGGCCGGTTCATTGGTGAAGCAGGGTGTGCGTGAAATCACTCTGCTGGGCCAGAACGTGAATAACTATCACGGCGCGGCGGCGGACGGTGGCGAATGGAGCTTGGGGCGATTAATATCCGCGCTCGCCGAAATAGAAGGGTTGGAGCGTTTGCGTTATACCACCTCTTATCCCGCCGATGTCGATGACGAGCTGATCGCGGCACATCGCGACGTGCCAGCGTTGATGCCATTTCTACATCTGCCCGTGCAGTCCGGATCGGACCGAATTCTTGGTGCAATGAACCGCCGCCACACCGCGGATGGTTACCGTCGCCTGGTTGAGCGAATTCGCACGGCGCGGCCGGACATTGGATTGTCGTCGGATTTTATTGTCGGTTTTCCCGGCGAAACCGATGATGATTTCGCGGCGACCATGGCGTTGATCCAGGAGATCAAATTCGTGCAGGCGTATTCCTTCAAATACAGTCCGCGTCCCGGCACGCCCGCCGCCGCACAGGATGATCAAGTCCCCGAGGCCGTCAAGAGCGAGCGCTTGTCGACCATGCAGGCCCTGCTAAACCGCCAGCAACGAGACTTCAACGCCAGCTGTGTGGACAGTGTCATGCCCGTGCTGTTAGAGCGGCACGGCACCAAGGCCGGCCAGTTGACTGGTCGCAGCCCCTACATGCAGGCGGTGCAGGTGCCGATGGATGCAGAGCGGATGAACACGATCGTTCCGTTGCGCATTGTATCCGCGCATGCCAATAGTTTGACGGCGGTCGCGGAGCCGACGTTTCCGGTCGATGCGCTTGAGACGACGAACAAAGAACCGAGAGGGCTCCAGGCCTGATGGCGTCAGGAAAAATTGCCGCGAACGTAGACAGCGCCTCCGTGACGTCGACCAGTCTGGCATTCGAGGACAACAACCTCGCCCTGGCATTGTTCGGCTCGCATCACAGCCATCTGGCCCGCGTCGAACAGGCGTTTGAGGTTGACATCAGAACCCGTGGTAACGAGCTGACGCTTTCCGGCGATGCGGCGGCCGTGGATGGCGCGCGGCAGGTTCTGGAAAGCCTCCATGCCAGATTGCACGAAGGGCGCGAGGTTGATATGGCCGATGTGGATGCCGCGATCCGCATCATTTCATCTCCCGGCGGTAACCTTACCGATGCCGATGTCCGCATTCGCACACGAAAAAGAGAAATTTCGCCGCGTTCCCGCGTACAGGCCGAGTACGTGCGCGCCATCGACGATGCGGAACTGGTGTTCGGTGAAGGCCCCGCCGGAACCGGAAAGACGTACCTGGCGGTAGCCAAGGCGGTCGAGCGCCTGGTTCAAGGCTCCGTCGAGCGCATCATTCTATCGCGGCCAGCGGTCGAGGCGGGCGAACAATTGGGATTTCTGCCGGGAGACATGCGCGAAAAGGTCGATCCCTATCTGCGGCCGCTCTATGACGCGCTGTACGATATGCTGCCGGGCCCCCAGGTCGTGAAACGCCTAGAAAGCGGCGAGATCGAGGTTGCGCCCCTGGCATTCATGCGCGGGCGGACGCTGTCCAATGCCTTTGTCATTCTGGATGAAGCGCAGAACACGACCGCCGTGCAGATGAAGATGTTCCTGACGCGACTGGGCGAAGGGTCGCGCATGGTTATCACCGGAGACCTGTCCCAGGTTGATTTGCCGCGCGGCACGCGTTCGGGTTTGCGTGACGCCATCGAAGCCCTGGGGGGCGTTTCCGGAGTCCGCTTCGTTCGCTTCGGTGAAGCGGACGTCGTTCGTCATCCGTTGGTGGCGAAGATCGTCAACGCCTATGGCGAACGGGAGCGTCAGAGCCGCCGAAGCGCGCCCTATGAATTCGAAGCGGCGGGATCGGCCGCCAACCCGCGGCCGGACGAGGAGTAGGCGCGACGTCCATGTCATCACCGTTGATCTTGGACATCGAAATTCAGTGCGAGTCCTGGCGCCAGTCTGTCGTCGCGCTTGATGGCGTCTGCGCCCGCGCCGCCGATGCTGTTATTGCCGCCACCGGTGGGGTGGCGCCGGGGACCGAAGTGTCGCTGATGCTTTGCGATGACGATTTTATCCAGGACCTCAACCATCGTTATCGAGACAAGGATGCGGCGACCAATGTCTTGGCGTTTCCTCTCGACGAGGTGTCCACACCCGTCGCACGAGATGGCCCCCCCGTTCTCCTTGGCGACATTATCATTGCCCATGGAACGGTTGTGCGCGAAGCGTCGGCGGCCGGCCGTGCCATTGACCATCACTTATGTCACATGGTCGTCCATGGTATGTTGCATTTGCTGGGCTTTGACCATGACGCGGATACGGCGGCCGTGGAAATGGAAACAATGGAAACTCGTATCCTGGCGACGCTGGGAGTCCCCGACCCCTACGCTCGCAATGACTTGGCCGAGAGCCATCACGAAAATGATGATGTACAATGAATGACAATCCTCCGAGTAATATGCCCCGGGATTCCGGGGCGCTGGAAACCTTATCGCTGGGGGACCGGTTTCGTGGCCTTTACCGGTCCATACGCCGCCGCCGTAACGGCGAGGCATCGGTACGGGACACGCTCGATGAGTTGATCGAGGAGCGCGAGGAATCCGAACTTCCCATCGACCCCGCCGAACGGCTCCTGCTTGCGAACATTCTCGAGCTTCGCGGCCGGACCATTCGTGATGTCATGGTGCCGCGCGCCGATATCGTCGCCGTGCCACGCTCCACCGGATTACGAGAGGTCATCGACGTCATGACGGCGCAAGGCCACTCGCGCCTGCCCATTTACGGCGAAGCGCTCGACGATGCCTCGGGCATGGTGCACGCCAAGGATATTCTGGCATGGCGCGGCCGCGAGGATGACTTCGTCCTGTCAAAGATACAGCGTCGCGTCCTATTTGTTGCGCCATCGATGCAGGTCCTTGAACTGCTTTTGGAAATGCGGGTCACCCGTACACACATGGCCCTGGTCGTCGACGAGTTTGGCGGCGTCGACGGCTTGGTCACCATCGAGGACTTGGTCGAGGAAATCGTCGGCGAGATCGAGGATGAGCACGATCGCGGCGACGAACCACATCTCAGCGCGGTTGGGGATCGGTCGTTTGTCGCCGACGCCCGTTGCACGATCGAGACGATGATGGCGGAAACCGGCCTGGTGCTGCCGCCCGAGGAAGTGGAAGATATCGATACCCTGGGCGGTCTCGTATTCGCGATCGCGGGGCGGGTGCCGATCAGGGGCGAAATCATTACCAGCACCGATGGCCTTGAGTTTGAAATTCTTGACGCCGATCCGCGGCGGATCAAGCGCCTGAAATTGACCATTCCCGCGTCGGCGGAGTCCGCTGTTCAAGTCGCCGATTGATGCCGGGTGGACCGTCGACCAACGCAGTCGACCGGGCCGCGCGGCGACTTTCCGACCAATTGATTGGCGCCACGGGATGGAAGAGGCGCGGTCTCGCGCTGTCGCTCGGGGCATTGGCGGCGTTGGCGCTTCCCCCATTGTATGTTCTGCCTCTATTGGTTCCCGCATTCGGTGGACTACTGTGGATTGCTTGTGCGTCACGGCGACCGCGCGACGCATTTTCGGCCGGCGCGTGGTTTGGGTTCGGCCACTTTAGCATCGGTCTATATTGGGTCGGGCATGCCTTTCTTGTCGATGCGGCGGCGCATGGCTGGGCGGCGCCGCTCGCGGTCCTATTACTCGCCGCTGGCATGGCGGTGTTTCCGGCGATGGTGGCCTGCGGTGTGCGACAGCTCTGTCGGACCGGCGCGCCGACCGCTATCGATGTTTTCAATTTTGCCGCTCTTTGGGTTCTGATCGAATGGGTTCGCGGCTGGCTGTTGACGGGGTTCCCGTGGAATTTGATCGGGACCGTGTGGACCGCGTCCGACGCCATGATGCAATTTACCGCGCTTGGCGGCGTGCATGGACTGGGATTTGTCACGGTCGCGACAATGTCCGCCCCAGCGCTTCTTTGCGTGTCCGTAGATGCCGCGAAGGCCGACCGGCAACGACTTGCCGGCGTCGCGTTGAGTGTCATTCCCTTGGCGGTAATGTTTGTCTGGGGTGAATGGCGATTGCGGGACAATATCGGGTCGGTGGACGGCGTCCGACTACGGCTGGTACAGCCGGCGATTCCGCAGCATCTGAAGTGGCACCCAGAACACCGCGCCAAGCACGTCGCGAACCAAATTAAGATGAGCCGTCAGGCAGCGGTGGATGGCCCCCCACCAACACACGTGATCTGGGCGGAGACGGCGATTCCGTTCTTCGTGAGCCGGGATGCGGGGCTACGCGCGGCCCTGGCGACCACCGTGCCGCCGGGGGGCGCTCTCATCAGCGGCGCCCCCCGCACCGATGGTGCCGACGACAACACGCGGGTCACCAACAGCATCCACGCGATCGATGCCGCGGGGCGAATTGTCGCGACCTACGATAAGTTTCATCTGGTTCCCTTCGGCGAGTACATTCCCTTTCCAACGCTGCTGCGAATTTCGAAACTGACGGCGGGCCGGGGCGATTTTTCCCCCGGGCCGGGACCGCAGACCATCACATTACCGGGACTGCCCGCGGTTTCGCCGTTGATCTGTTATGAGATCATTTTTCCGGATCGAATCGTCGATGCCGCCAACCGTCCGCGCTGGATTTTAAACCTAACCAACGATGGCTGGTTTGGCGTGTCCTCGGGCCCGTATCAGCATTTCGCCGCCGCGCGATTGCGCGCGGTGGAGCAGGGATTGCCACTCGTGCGGGTCGCTAATTCGGGTATTAGCGCGATCGTCGATGCCCACGGGCGCGTGCAAAAATCCCTGCCCCTTGGAAGCGCGGGAATTCTTGACGGCGAATTGCCCGAGGCCCTTGCCACGCCAACGGTCTTCGCCAGAACGGGCGGATACCCCGCGCTCATTGTCGCAATCGTCATTCTCGCTTTCGGATTTATGCGTCGCCAAGGTGGGGAGGGCGGGCGGAACAATCATTTGTAATTAGGCACCGATTGTATCTAAGCATTAATGCATACAATAGAATTCATACCTAGTTGACGTCAGTTTTAGATTCATCTTATGGTAAGCGTCTGATAACTGATGAATGCACTCCTTGAACGGGATGCTTGGTTGATGGAATCCGACCCGGACCCGAAAGCCGCCTCTCATCCTGCCGACGGTCGACGTGGCGGACGCCGGCGTCGACGCTATCCGCCGGGAATATCCCATCCCGTCGATGTACATGTGGGAAGCCGGGTGCGCATGCGGCGCACGCTCTTGGGCATGAGCCAGCAGCGCCTAGGCGACGCCGTCGGCCTTACGTTTCAACAGATTCAAAAATACGAACGCGGAGCCAACCGCATTGGGTCAAGCCGTCTTTTCGAATTCAGCAAGATCCTGGATGTGCCCG